>NZ_JABMCA010000011.1:0-182613 GCF_014706005.1 Actinomadura sp. RB99
CGGCGTCGCTTCGCGATGGACTTCGTCCACCCTTGACTTTGGAGCCTCTGCGGCCCCTGGGCAGGTGTTGGGGGCAGGCTCCGCCTGCCCCGCCCCCGGGTCGCGCCACCCCACCACCCCCCTCCGTCAGGGACGAAATCCCCTGCTGTGTGGTGCGAAGGGGGAGCAAAGGGTTCGAAGGGTAAGCAGGAAGAGCCGTCTTCCATGCGGTGTTGGCGTGCTCTGGCGTTGCGGTCTGAAAGGGAATGCGCTGCGTTCACCCAGGCGGCGGCGTTGGCCATTGCATCGGTATCGCGCTGTCGTGTCGGCATCGCATTGTCATGGGCAGGCTGGCTCACCCGCCGTGGCGGTGGATGCGGACAGACCGGCGCAAGGCGTGGCCGGGGTGGGGGTCGCGCCGGGGCGGGGTGGGTTTTGCGGTTCTGGTCCGGGGCGGTGTCGGTCGGTGTTGCTGGGCGGCGTAGTGAACGGGTGGGCCGGGGCCTCCGCTAAGCACCGTCTGGACAGGACAGGCGCAGCCGGTGCGGAAAGGTCGCCTGTGGTGCGGGCACGCCGGGGCCGCCGTCATCGGTGTGGATGCGGGCGGACCGGCGCAGGGCGTAGCCGGGTGTGGTGTTGCCGAGGGTGGGTGGTGACGCGGTCCAGTCCAGGGGCGGTGTGGGCGGGCCGGTCTGGTGGGCGGCGGAGTGGCCGGTTGGGCGGTCTCCGACGGGCCGTCCGGTGGGCATGCGCCACCGGTGTGGGACGGTCGCCTGTGGTGTGGGCGTGCCGGGGCCGCCCGTCATCGGTGTGGATGCGGGCGGGCCGGCACAGGGCACGGCTGGGAGCGGTGTTGCAGTGGTGGGTGGTTATGCGGCCCAGTCGAGCGCAGGGCTATCGGGTGGGCCGATGCTGCCTGGTGGCCCGGCCCCGGCTGCTGGTCCTCTGGCGTCGGGTGGTGGGAGTAGCCGGTAGACGTATCGCCCGTCCTGATCTTTGGTGATCTGGATCTGGTCGGGGTTGGTGTGTTTGAAGCGGTTGTGCCATCCGCAGGTGAGTGCGAGTTGGTCGATGTCGGTGGGCGATCGCCCGAGCGCCCAGCCGTGCACGTGGTCCACTTCGCACAGCGTCCCGGGCACTTCGCAGCCTCGCACCGCGCACGAGGAGTACAGCGTCTCCAGCACCTGCCGCTGTGCTGCGGAAGCGAACCGTTCCCGGTGGCCAAGGTAGAGCGGGGTGTTGCCGCGTCCAAGGA
Organism: Actinomadura sp. RB99; assembly: GCF_014706005.1. Classification (NCBI taxonomy): domain Bacteria; kingdom Bacillati; phylum Actinomycetota; class Actinomycetes; order Streptosporangiales; family Thermomonosporaceae; genus Actinomadura; species Actinomadura sp. RB99. Next base: position 1,235 of record NZ_JABMCA010000011.1, read on the forward strand.
GGAGGGGTGACACTCCGGCGGCCAGTGCGATGCGGCGGGCCTGGGCGGCGGGGATCGGGGTGCCGTCGGGCAGGCGGGCCGGGGCGTTGCCTCCGGTCAGCGTCTCCAGGTCACAGACCACGGTGACCTTGGACGCCTTGTGCCCGCCCGAGAACACGCTCGACAGCGCCGCCGCCGTCCGCTCGGCGAGGTCACGACGGTCGTCCGGCCCGGCCGGCTTGGCCAGCGGCGCCAGGGCGCCGTCCCAGATCGCGGCGTCCTCGGGGTTCAGCCAGCCCTTGACGTACCGGCCGCCGTCCAGCGAACGCGTGGTCGTGATCCACGACTTGTCGTAGCCGCGCTTGGTGTCCTCATCCGGTGCTTCTTCGGTGTCGTCGCGTTCGGCGATGAGGTCGCGGATGCGGCGGCCGAACGCGGCTACCTTCCCGGCCGAGAAGCCCTGCTCGACGAACCCGAGGAGGATTGTCTCGGCCTCGGCGCAGTCGGTGTCGTCGAGGCGCGCGACCGAGTCGGCGACGGTGGCGGCGTAGCCGTAGGACAGTTCCCCGGCCGCCAACTGTGCGCAAACCTCCGGCAGGCGGTGGCGCTGCCGCGCGAGAGTGAGGCGCTCCCTGGCTCGACTGTCGCGCATGCCCAGCCGCGACCGCAGCCACGCCTGGGTGGAGGGAAATCCCCACCGGGCCTGCTCTCCGGCGGCGTCGACTCGGCCGATGAATCCAGCGAGGACGCTTTCCTGCAGATCGGACGCGGCCACCAGGGTTTCGGTGAGTTCCAGGCACGCGGCCGCTGATTCGGGGGCTTCTCGCGATGCGAGTTCAGTGGCGATGGTTGAGAGCGCGTTCACCAGTTCCATGGTGGACGCGGCCTCAAGGTCGACCGTCACTGATTGCATACGTAAATAGTACCCTGTGTGACCGACATTCGAGGCCGTTCAAGGCCGTTCGGGCCACATTCTTCTCGGTATTTTTCGGGTGGGAAAGGCGGCCGGACCACGTGGCCTGTTGCTGCTCTTCGCGCCTCTCGCAAGGGAGATTCGTAGCTTACGGAGGGGGGTGGTGGGGTGGCGCGACCCGGGGGCGGGGCAGGCGGAGCCTGCCCCCATCACCTGCCTAGGGGCCGCAGAGGCTCCAAAGTCAAGGGTGGACGAAGTCCATCGCGAAGCGACGCCGAAGGCGCCCTTGACTTTGGAGGGGCGGCCCCGTACGCAAGCGCCACCCCACCACCCGAACACCCCATCTCCCCATCCAAGAACCCGTCTCGCGCCACCGCCCCAACACCCCATCGCTCCGTCTCCCGAACACCCTCCATCTCCCATCTCCCCATCTCCCGAACATCCACAAAGAACACCTGAACTAAAATTCAGCGATCACCCGAAGCCGCACCTTAAATACCGCCAATCACCTCCAAGACCAAAGGCTCTGCAACCCGAGCCCCGCGGCACCCGCGCCCTGGTTCCGACCACAGCACACTGGCAATAAGTCCCTACGGCACCCCTCACCCCACACTCCCCGCCCCGGCCACCGATCCCATCCACACTTAATCCAAACCCGAATACCATTCCCCCATGGACGGCGTCCTGGAACTGATATGCCTTCGGCATGCGGAGTCTGAGAACGTCGTCGCGGGCCTCGCCGGAGCGTTGCCGAACGCGCCGCTGACGGCGCGCGGGCGCGTGCAGGCCGCCGCGATGGCACGCGCACTGACACCGGTCGAACACGTCTACGCGAGCACGGCCGAGCGCGCGTGGCAGACGGCGGAGGCGATCACCCGTGCCCAAGGCGTGGCGGTCACTGCGATGCCCGAGCTTGTTGAGGTGGGGATCGGCGGTCTGGAAGGCAGAACGGATCCGGCGACACGGGCGCGGACTGCGGCGGTGCTGCGCTCATGGGTAGTGGACGGGAATCTGGACGCACGGGTCGGCGACGGCGAGACGGGCCGTGCGGTGGTCGCGCGGATCGCGGAGGCGTTCGAGACGATCGCGGGCGCGCACCGGGGCGGCGGCTCGGTCGCCGTTGTCGGGCATGTGGCGAGCCTCACCGCAGGGGTGAGCGTGCTGTGCGGGCTCGGCTCGGCGGTGTGGGGCTCGCCGCTGCCGCATGCCGTCCCGTTCCGGGTTCTCCTCGATGCCCGGGGATGGCGCTGTGTCACCTGGCCGGGAGGCTCACCGGGGGCCTGATCATCACAAGTGCCGGGTCACAGGCAGAGGAACCGCAGAGCGGGAGGCCGCGACTGCCCTCATGCCGGTTGGGTATGCAGCGAACACCGGACTTGACCTGGAGCGCGCTCCAGGTCGCAGAGTCATTGGCAGGCATCACGCCGGCATGAGCAATCGACGAACGCGAGGAAACCGCTATGCGCATCGGACTCCAGGTGCCCAGCTTCACCTTTCCCGGCGGGCCGGAGCAGATCGGCCCGACGTTCGCCCGCATCGCGAAGGAGGCGGACCAGGGCGGTCTGCACTCGCTGTGGGTGATGGACCACTTCTTCCAGATCAACATGGTGGGCCCGGCGGACGACCCGATGCTGGAGGGCTACACGGCGCTCGCCTACGCGGCGGCGCTGACGGAGCGGATCACGCTCGGCACGCTGGTCACCGGCGTGACGTACCGGCACCCCGGCATCCTGGTGAAGACGGTGACGACGCTGGACGTCCTGTCCGGCGGGCGGGCCTGGCTCGGCATCGGCGCGGCCTGGAACGAGGAGGAGTCGCGCGGGCTCGGCGTGCGGTTCCCGCCGACGGCGGAGCGGTTCGAGCGGCTGGAGGAGACGCTGCGGATCGCGCACCAGATGTGGGACGGCGACGAGTCGGCGTTCCAGGGCGAGCACTACCAACTGGAGCGTCCGCTGAACTCGCCGCAGTCGCTGCGGCGGCCGCATCCGCGGATCCTGATCGGCGGCACGGGCGAGAAGAAGACGCTGCGGTTCGTCGCGAAGTACGCGGACGCCTGCAACATCTTCGACGGCGACGAGCTGCCCCGGAAGCTGGAGGTGCTGCGCGAGCACTGCGAGCGGGAGGGCCGCGACTACGCCGAGATCGAGAAGACGTCGCTGACCTTCTTCACCGGGACGCCGTCGGTCGGCGCGGCGGTCGACACGGTCGGGCGGCTCGCCGAGCAGGGCGTGGACGAGGTGATCTTCTCGCAGGGCACGGGCCAGGACCTGACGGGCATCCTCGCGGAGGCCCTCGCGCAGACGGAGAAGATCGTCCCGGCGGGGCGCTGAACCGAGAGAGGCCCGCTCAGCGCCGGGATGGACCGGCTCAGCCGGATGGGCTGGAATTGGCTCTTCTGCTGGGCCGGTCCGCCGACCTAGGTTCGGCGGCATGACGGCGACCCGAGACACGACGGTCAATGAGAAGGCGCGGCTGTTCCGCTCGTACCACGAGGGGCTGCTGGTCCTGCCGAACGCCTGGGACGCGTGCAGCGCGGCGATGATCGAGCGGGCCGGGGCGCCCGCGATCGGGACGTCCAGCGCGGCGGTCTCCTGGGCGCTCGGCAGGCCGGACGGCGAGCATGTCGGCCGCGACGCGATGGCGGCGGCGGTGCACCGCATCGCGGGCGCGGTCGGCGTTCCGGTCTCCGCGGACGTCGAGGGCGGGTACGGTCCCGGCGCAGGCGATGTGGCGGCGACGGTCGAGGTAGTGGTGGGCGCGGGCGCGGCCGGGATCAACCTGGAGGATTCGCCGGGTCCGGCGGGCAGCCCGCTGCACCCGCCCGGCGCGCAGGCGGAGCGGATCGCCGCGGCCCGTGCGGCCGCGGCGGGTGCGGGCGTGCCCGACCTGGTGGTGAACGCGCGCACCGATGTCTTCTTCCACCAGGTCGGCGACCCGGCGGGGCGGCTGGACGAGGTGATCGCGCGGGCGGGCCGGTACGCGGAGGCGGGCGCGGACTGCCTGTTCGTCCCGGGACTTCTGGACCTCGGCCTGCTGCGGACGCTGACGGCCGCGGTCCCGATCCCGGTCAACGCGGGGTCGTTCTTCGCGGGCGGCCCGACGGTGGCGATGCTGGCGGAGGCGGGCGTTCGGCGCGTCAGCGTGGGAACGGCGCTGGCGGGCGCGGCCTACACGGCGGTGCTGCGGGCGGCCGAGGCGTTCCTGCGGGACGGCGATCTGGACGCGACCGCCGGCAGCGTCTCGCCCCTCGAACTGGACGGCGCGATGCGCCGCACCGCCGCCGGCTGACGGCGGAACAAGTCGCCCACCAGCCGGCGGCTGGCTTCTCGGGCTCAGGACGGGGCGGACCGCGACGCCTCACACGTCCAGAACATCGCCCCTCGGCCGCCCCGCAGGGTTGCGGAGCGAGCGAGCCCGGCTTCCCGTTGACCTCGGCGGGGACGGAGCCGAGTGCGGCGACGGTGATCGGGTCCGGCTCAGGCGGCCGCCGTGGTGAAGACCCACTTCTTGTACGACCAGTAGCGGAACGCCGAGCCGAGCACCACGCCCGCGAGGAGGCCGAGGTTGTAGGCGATGCCGCCGTGCAGCCCGAGCGAGTAGTAGGTGAAGCCGGTGCACAGGATCTGGATCCCGAGGCCGACGCCGTTCAGCGCGAAGAAGATCGCGAACTCGCGGCCGGAGCCGTCGCTGTCGCGGTGCCGGAACGTCCAGTAGCGGTTGAGCAGGTAGGAGCTCAGCGTGGACACGACGGTCGGTACGGCGACGCTGGTCACGGGGCTGCCGCCGAGCCAGGCGCGCATCAGGTTGGCGCCGAAGATCATGATGAGGGTGCCGACGAACCCGACGAGTCCGAAGCTGAGCAGCTCGCGGAGGAACGCCCGGTACGCGGGTGCGGACGAGACCGTTTTCGCCGGTCTCGACCGCTGCATGGTGCTCACTCGCCCAGACCTTACCTGAACGGTACATATAACGACGTCACAACCCGGCCAAATCGGCCTGCCCCCATCCGTGGCCGCACCGGCCTGGGCGCGGGGTGGGGCGCTCAGCGCTCGGCGGTGGCGGTGGCCGGGGCCAGCAGGACGATCAGCCCCGCGAGCGCGGCCGGGACGGCCAGCGCCCACGCGAGCCCGACGCCCTGCGCGACGAATCCGATGACGGGCGGGCCACCGAGCAGGCCGAGGTAGCCGACGCCGGTGACCCGGGAGATCCCGGCGGCGGCCGGGACGCCGGGGACGTTCCCGGCGGCGCTGAACGTGACGGGCGCCACGACGGCGACGCCGAGGCCGAAGAGCGTGAAACCGGACACGGCGGCCACCGGGTGCGCGAGCAGCAGCCCGAGGGCGAGCCCGGCCGCCGCGACCAGCGAGCCGGTCCGGAGCACGGTGACGGGGCCGAAGCGGGCGACGACGCGGTCGCCGGCGAGCCGGCCGGCGGTCATCGCGATCGCGCATCCGGCGTAGCCGAGCCCGGCCGCGCCGGGTCCCGTGCCGAGGCTCTCCCGCAGGTAGATGGCGCTCCAGTCGGCCATGGCGCCCTCGCCGACGAACGAGCAGAGCCCGATGACGCCGAGCATGATCAGCGGCCAGCGGGCGGCGCGGGCGGCCGCGGACCCGCGCCGCTTGGAGCCCGCCCCGTCCGGCGCTCCGGAGGCGCCGTCGAGGGCGGGGGCCACCGGGTCCGGGAGCGCATCGATGGAACGGTCCAGAAGGTCGCGGCAGCCGACCAGGAGCAGCAGCACCAGCACCGCCGCCGCGATCGTCAGATGCACCGCCACCGGGACGCCCGCGTGCGCCGCCGCGGATCCGACCAGCGCCGACAGCAGCGTCCCGATGCTGTACGCGCCGTGCAGGCCGGACATCAGCGGGCGCCCGTAGCCGCGCTCGACGGCGACGCCCTGGGCGTTCATCGCCACGTCCATCAGGCCGAGCGAGCCGCCCATCAGCACCAGGGAGCAGATCAGCGATCCGAGGTTCCACGACAGCCCCAGCGGGACGAGCGACAGCGCGCCCGCCGCCCCGGCGGCGATCGTCGTGGCGCGGCTGCCCCAGCGGTGCACGATCCGGCCGGCGAACCGGACCGCCGCGACCACGCCGACCGGCGCGCCGAGCAGCGCGACGCCCATCGTGCCCGCGCCGAGCCCGAGATGCTCCTTGATCTGCGGAATCCGCGCCACCCATGCCGCGCCGAGCAGGCCGTGCGCCACGAACGCCACCGTCACCGCCAGGCGCGCCCGCACCGGCGCGGCGATCTCCTCCGTCACCACCCAGCCGACTGTACGTGCCTTACGCTCCGGCTCGATACGGCCGATCGGTGACAAGGATCGGAGGCGGAGGATCAGGCCGCGAGGTCGGCGAGCGGCACCGCCGGGTCGGCCAGCCGGGCCCGGTCGACCGGGCGCCCGGAGCGGATCAGCGCCTGGACGTCCCCGGTCACGTCCCACACGTTGACGTTCATCCCGCCGACGACCCGGCCCTCGTGCAGCCAGAACGCGATGAACTCGCGGGCGGCGACGTCGCCGCGGTAGACGACCTCGTCGTACTCCCCCGGCGCGGCGACGCCCGACATCTCCATGCCGAGGTCGTACTGGTCGCTGAAGAAGTACGGGACGCGGTCGTACACGACGTCCCGGCCGAGCATGGCGCGCGCCGCGGCGGGCCCGCCGTTCAGCGCGTTCGCCCAGTGCTCCACCCGGATCCGGCGGCCGAGCAGCGGGTTGTAGGCGTTGGCGACGTCGCCCGCGGCGTAGACGTCGGGGTCGGAGGTGCGCAGCGACTGGTCGACGAGGATCCCGTCGGAGACCTCCAGGCCCGCCTTCTCGGCGAGCCGCGCGTTCGGCCGGACGCCGATGCCGACGACGACCACGTCCGCGGGCACCTCGGCGCCGCCGGAGGTGACCACGGCCGACACCTGCCCGGCGCCCCAGAACCCCGCGACGCCCTGGTCGAGCCGGACGTCGACGCCGTGCTCGTGGTGCAGGTCGGCGAACAGGCGGCCGAGTTCGGGACCGAGCGCGGCGTGCAGCGGCGCCGGCTCCGGTTCGATGATCGTGACCTCGTTGCCGTAGGCGCGGGCGGCGGCGGCCGTCTCCAGCCCGATCCAGCCGGCCCCGGCGACGACGACGCGCCGGCCGCCGTGCGCGAGCGCCTGCTTCAGCGCCGCCGAGTCGGCCATGGTGCGCAGGTAGTGGATGCCCTGGAGCTTGGAGCCGGGGACCTCCAGGCGGCGGGGGGACGCGCCGGTCGCGAGGAGCAGCCGGGTGTAGCGGATGGGCTCCTTGGTCGACAGCCGCACCTCGTGGGCGGCCCGGTCGATCGCCGTGACCGAGACGCCGACGCGCAGTTCGACGTCGTGCTTGTCGTACCAGTCCGCCTCGTGGACGTGCGCCTTCTCGCGGGGCTCCTTGTCGAGCAGGAACCCCTTGGACAGCGGCGGGCGCTCGTACGGCCGCTCGATCTCCTCGCCGATCAGCAGCACGCGGCCCGCGAAGCCCTCCTCGCGGAGCGTCTCCGCCGCCTTGGCTCCGGCAAGGCCGGCACCGACGATGACGAACGTCTCCTCGGGCATGGCGACCTCCTGTAGATGACTTGTAGCTATCCCTACAGCGGCCTCCGTAACGAGACAAGGGCCATCGTTCGGCGCGTCGGGGCGGAATGCACGCGCCCGTGCCCGCCCTGTGCGGACGGCTGCGGTGCGGCTAGTGCGGGCGGCCGCCGAGGAGGCGGTGCCGCGCGATCGCCGACAGGTCGGTGAGGGAGGCGATCTGGTCGACGACGGCGCGCAGCCGGGCCGCGTCGTCGTCGGCGTCCACGAACGCCTCGCGGAACCCGGGGTCGAGGGAGGCGGGCGCGCCGGCGAGCATCATCTCCGCCAGCTCGGTGATCAGGGTGCGCTGGCGGGCCCTGACCTCCTCGTGGCTGATCCACACGTAGTGCGCCGTGATGCCCTTGAGCAGCGCGTTCTCCAGCCGCTGCGCGCGCGGCACGATCAGCTCGGCGGCGTACCGGGTCAGCGGCCGGTCGCCGTGGGCGGCGCGGGTGGCGGACTCGGCGGCCAGGCAGAACCGCCCGATCAGCGTGCTCGTGAGGTTCTTGAGCGCGGCGAGGCTGCGCGGCGTGCCGTCGTAGCGGTCCGGCCAGTACGGCTCGGCGAGCAGCGCGGCGAACCGCTCCTCCAGCTCGTTCATGTCGGCGTCGGCGCAGTACAGCTTGGCGGCGGTGGCGGCGACGAGGCGGCGCTCGGCGGGGTCGGCGAGCAGCGCGAAGTCGACGTGCCCGGCGACGAGCGCGTCCTCCAGGTCGTGGACGGAGTAGGCGACGTCGTCGCTCCAGTCCATGACCTGGGCCTCGAAGCAGGTCCGGCCGGGCGGGGCGTCCTCGCGGACCCAGCGGGCGACGGCCATGTCGTCGGCGTACACGCCGAACTTGCCGTTGACGGCGTCCTCCTGCGTCCACGGGTACTTCATCGCCGCGTCGAGGGCCGCGCGGGTCAGGTTGAGGCCGACGCTGCGGCCGTGCAGGGGCGGGCCCTCCGGGGCGAACGACTTCGGCTCCAGCCGGGTCAGGACGCGCAGGCTCTGCGCGTTGCCCTCGAAGCCGCCGCAGTCGCGGGCGACGACGTCCAGCGCGGACTCGCCGTTGTGGCCGAACGGCGGGTGCCCGATGTCGTGCGACAGGCACGCCGCCTCGACCAGGTCGGGGTCGCAGCCGAGGGACTTGCCGAGCTCCCGCCCGACCTGGGCGCACTCCAGCGAGTGGGTGAGCCGGGTGCGCAGGCTCTGCACGGTGTCGGCGGCGGCGTCCGCGCCCGGCGAGGCGACCTGGGTCTTGGCGGCGAGCCGGCGGAGCGCGGCGCTGTGCAGCACCCGGGCGCGGTCGCGTTCGAAGGCCGTGCGGTCGCGGCGCTTGGGGGGCTCGGGCGCCCAGCGCAGCCTGTCGGTGCCGGAGTATCCGGACCCTTCCGAGCGTCCGGTGCGTAACGGATTCTGGGTCATGTGCTTCCAGGGTAAGCGGGCAAAGGGAAAGTAAGCGGGCGGAGGGTCCCCGGGTTTCGGCGGCGCCCCGCGCGGGCGGCGCCCGGTCCCGTGGCGGCGCGGCGGCTCAGCGGGTCGGCGTGCCCCCGGGGGTCCCGCCGGGCGGCGCGCCGGGCGACACCGTCGCGGTCGGATCACCGTGGATGATCTTGATGGTCTCGCTCGGCGTCTTCACGCTCTTGCCGAGCAGCACGTACGACAGGTACCCGCCGGTCTCCCGCACGATGTAGTGGAACTGGGTGTCGCGGGTCTGCACGCTCGGGCCGCTGCGGGTCGGCGACGCGGCCGCCTTGATGCCGCTGTCCTCGGCCATCCGCTTGGAGCGCAGCGCGTGCGGCGGGTCCGTGACGATCACGCCGGACGTCCAGTGCCGCGCCTTGTAGACCTTCCCGACCGCCTTCATGCTCTGCAGCGTGTCGCGCCCGTCCGGCACCGCGACGACCTTGGACGCGGGCACGCCGCCCTTCTCGATCAGCCACCGGCGCCCGGACTCGGCCTCGGTGTAGTTGTCGCCGGGCGCCCGGCCGCCGACGGTGACGATCGCGGGCGCGACCTTGTCGCGGTACAGGTCGAGGGCGTGCTGCAGGCGCCACCGCAGCGTCGGGGACGGCACCCCGTTGTACTGCGCGGCGCCGAGCACGATGATCGCGTCCGAGCGGGGCCGCTCGTCCTGCCGGGCCTGGTACCAGACGCGGGCGCCGACGGTCAGCGGGGTCAGCACGGCGATGGCGAGGAGGCTGCACAGCACGGTCACCGGGACGGTGAACCAGAGCGGCCGCGGGCGCCGTCCGCGCCTCTTGCGGCCGCGCGGGCGCTCACCGGTCTCCTCGGGCTCGTCCGGGTCGTGGTCCGGCAACTCGACTTCCAACGTCATCGCTCTGGACACGTTAGTGAGATGGCCCGGCGGGCGCCGGAGGTTCGCAGGTCCGGCGTGTTGCACGCCCCACATTTCCCGTTCCGGACGCCCGGTTCCGGGCGGCCGTCCCCGCGCGGGGACGGCCGCCCGGACGGGATCAGCGGCTGTCGCTGCCTCCGGCACCGGCCGCCTCGATCGCGGCGCGGCCCGCCTCGAGCCGCGCCACCGGTACCCGGAACGGCGAGCAGGACACGTAGTCCAGGCCGACCTCGTGGCAGAAGTGCACCGAGTCGGGGTCGCCGCCGTGCTCGCCGCAGATGCCGAGCTTGATCCCCGGACGGGCCTTGCGGCCCTCCTCGGCGGCGATCCGGACGAGCCGTCCGACGCCCTCCCGGTCGAGGGTCTCGAACGGCGACACCCCGAAGATCCCGAGTTCGAGGTAGCGGGAGAAGAACGCCGCCTCGACGTCGTCGCGGGAGAATCCCCACGTCGTCTGGGTGAGGTCGTTGGTGCCGAAGGAGAAGAACTCGGCGGCCTCGGCGATCTGCCCGGCGGTCAGCGCCGCCCGCGGCAGCTCGATCATGGTGCCGACCAGCGCCGGGACGTCCACGCCGGTGGACTCGCGCACCTCGTCGAGGATGCCGCGCGCCTCGTCGCGGACGGCCTCCAGCTCCTGCACCGCGCCGACGAGCGGGATCATGATCTCCGGGCGGGGGTCCCCGCCGGCGGCCCGGCGGGCCGCGGCGGCCTCGGCGATCGCGCGCACCTGCATCGCGAAGAGCCCCGGAATCACCAAACCCAGCCGCACGCCGCGCAACCCCAACATAGGGTTCTGCTCGTGCAGTCGGGTGACTGCCTCGAGCAGTCTCCGGTCCCTGGGGTCGGCGCCGTCGCCGGCGAGGGCGACCCTGACCGACAGCTCGGTGAGGTCGGGGAGGAACTCGTGCAGCGGCGGGTCGATGAGCCGGATCGTGACCGGCAGCCCGTCCATGGCCGCGAAGATGCCCTCGAAGTCCTGCTTCTGCAGCGGCTCCAGGGCGTCCAGCGCGGCCTGCCGCTCCTCGCCGCCCTCGGCGAGGATCAGTTCCTCGACGAGCCGCCGCCGGTCGCCGAGGAACATGTGCTCGGTGCGGCACAGCCCGATCCCCCGCGCGCCGAACCGGCGGGCCCGCGCGGCGTCCTCGGGGTTGTCGGCGTTGGCGCGCACCGCCATCGCCGCCTTCGCGTCGGCGTGCTCCATGACGCGGTCCACCGCGACGACCAGCTCGTCGCCGTCCGCGGCGGACAGCTCGCCCTCGAAGTACCGGACGACCGGGGAGTCCTCGACCGGGACCTCGCCGAGGTAGACGTCGCCGGACGACCCGTCGATCGAGATGACGTCGCCCTCGCGGACGGTGACGCCGCCGGGCGCGGTGAACGACCCGGCCTTGACGTCGACGTCGAGCTCCTCGGCGCCGCACACGCAGGTCTTGCCCATGCCGCGGGCGACGACGGCGGCGTGCGAGGTCTTGCCGCCGCGCGAGGTCAGCACGCCCTTGGCGGCGACCATGCCGGACAGGTCGTCGGGGTTGGTCTCGCGGCGGACGAGGATGACGTCCTCGCCCCGCTCGGCCCACTCGACGGCCCGCTCGGAGGTGAACACGGCCTTGCCGACGGCGGCGCCGGGCGAGGCGTTCATCCCCTTGGTGATCTTCTTGACGCCGTCGACCCTGCTGGCGAACCGGGGGAACATCAGCTGCGCGAGCTGGTCGCCGGTCACCCGGCGGGCCGCCTCGTCGGCGTCGATGAGCCCCTGGTCGAGCAGCTGGCAGGCGATCCGGAACGCGGCGGCGGCGGTCCGCTTGCCGACCCGGGTCTGCAGCATCCACAGCTTCCCGCGCTCGATCGTGAACTCGATGTCGCACATGTCGCGGTAGTGGTTCTCGAGCGTCTCCATGATCTCGAGAAGCCGGTCGTAGGACGCCTTGTCGATCCGCTCCAGCTCCGTCAGCGGGACGGTGTTGCGGATGCCGGCGACGACGTCCTCGCCCTGCGCGTTCTGCAGGTAGTCGCCGTAGATGCCCTGGTGCCCGGACGCGGGGTCGCGGGTGAAGGCGACGCCGGTCCCCGAGTCCATCCCCATGTTGCCGAAGACCATCGAGCAGATGTTGACGGCGGTGCCGAGGTCGACGGGGATGCGCTCCTGGCGGCGGTACAGGATCGCGCGGGGGGCGTTCCAGGACTCGAACACCGCCTGGGTGGCGAGGTCCATCTGCTCGCGCGGGTCGGTCGGGAACTCCCGCCCGGCCCGCTCGCGGACGATCGTCTTGAACCGGTCCACCAGCTCCTTGAAGTCGTCGGCGGTGAGGTCCACGTCGTCCTCGGTGCCGCGGGCCCGCTTGACGTCCTCGACGGCGTCCTCGAACAGGTCGCCGTCCACGTCCAGGACCGTCTTGCCGAACATCTGGATCAGCCGGCGGTAGGAGTCCCACGCGAACCGCTCGTCGCCGGCCTGGGCGGCGAGGCCGTGCACGGACTCGTCGTTGAGACCGACGTTCAGGACGGTCTCCATCATCCCGGGCATGCTGAACTTGGCCCCCGAGCGCACGCTGACCAGCAGCGGGTCCTCGGGCTGGCCGAGCTTCTTGCCCATCGCCTTCTCCAGGGCGGCGAGGTGGGCGTTCACCTCCTCCGCCAGTCCCTCGGGCAGGGTCCCGTGCTCAAGGTAATGCCGGCAGGCCTCCGCGGTGATCGTGAACCCGGGGGGCACGGGCAGGCCGAGGTTGGTCATCTCGGCCAGGTTGGCGCCCTTGCCGCCCAGCAGATCCTTGAGGTCCTTGTTTCCCTCGGTGAAGTCGTACACGAACTTCGGCACGGGGAGCTCCTTCTCGCTCCGGTTCCACCCAGTGACAGTTCCGGACCCCCGCGCCGGAGAGCGCGCGCCGTCGCGTTCTCCCAGGCGGCGGGTCCGCTGCCCTGTTTGCCGGGACTGTACCCGCGGATGACCCGGTCTCCCGGCACCCCATGCGCGGAGCGACGTTTCCGCAGCTCAGAGGCCGTTTAATGGTCTATTCCAAGTGGTCTATTCCAGTACCGGGAGGGCCACGCCGCCCATGAGGCCGCACACCGCGCGCCCGGCGCCGGGGAAACATCCCGCGCTCCTGGCGCACCCATTGCTCTGGAGAGGGAATGATGGATCAAGGAGGTGAGGCTGTGAGGCCGAAGGTCGCCGGCGGCCGGGCAGGAGACCCGTTCGCCCCGATCGCCGATTTCGGGTTCCTGTCCGACTGCGAGACGACCGCGCTCGTCGCGCCGAGCGGGAACATCGAGTGGATGTGCCTGCCGAAGATGGACTCGCCCAGCGTGTTCGGGTCGATCCTGGACCGGGACGCCGGGTACTTCCGGGTCGGCCCCGCGGGCGTGGAGGTGCCCGCCGCGCAGCGCTACATCCCCGGCACGATGGTGATGGAGACCACCTGGTGGGTGCACGGGGGCTGGCTCGTGGTCACCGACGCGCTGCTCATGGGGCCGTGGCACCACGAGACGGAGCGGTCCCACACGCACCGCCGCGCCCCCACCGACTACGACGCCGACCACGTCCTGCTGCGGATGGTGCGGTGCGTGAACGGCCAGGTCCAGGCGCGGCTCGACTGCATGCCGGTCTTCGACTACGGCCAGACCCCGGCCCGCTGGGAGCACACCGGCTCGGGGTACCACGAGGCCGTCGCGCGCGGGAACGGCGTCGGGCTGCGCCTGACCACCGACATGAACGTGGGCTTCGAGGGGTCGCTCGCCACGGCCCGGACGCTGCTGAAGCAGGGCGAGTCCCGGTTCGTCGCGCTGTCGTGGAGCGAGCACGCGGCGCCGTCGTCGTGGGAGGAGGCGCAGGAGCGGCTCGTCTGGACCGTCCACCACTGGCAGCACTGGCTGGACCGCGGCCGGTTCCCCGACCACCCGTGGCGCAGCCACCTGCAGCGCAGCGCCCTCACCCTCAAGGGGCTGACGTTCGCGCCGTCGGGCGCGGTCGCGGCGGCGGCGACGACGTCGCTGCCGGAGACGCCGGGCGGCGACCGGAACTGGGACTACCGCTACACCTGGATCCGCGACTCCACCATGGCGCTGTGGGCCTTCTACACCCTCGGGTACGACTGGGAGGCCAACGACTTCTTCTACTTCATCACCGACGTCGCCGAGGCCGCCGAGGGCAAGCTGCAGATCATGTACGGGCTGGACGGCCGGGAGGAGCTGCCCGAGTCCACGCTCGAGCACCTGACCGGCTACGACAACGCCCGCCCCGTGCGCATCGGCAACGAGGCGTACATGCAGGCCCAGCACGACGTGTGGGGCGCGATCATCGGGTCGATCTACCTGTTCGTGCGCAAGCGCGACCGGCTCGACGACCGGCTCTGGAAGATCGTCGTCAAGCAGGTGGAGGACGCGCTCGCCAACTGGCGCACCCCCGACTGCGGGATGTGGGAGGTGCGCGGCGAGCCGCAGCACTTCACCTCGTCCAAGGTGTTCTGCTGGGTCGCCGCCGACCGGGGCGCGCGGCTGGCCCGGGTCCGCGGCGACAAGGAGCGGGCGGAGCGCTGGCAGGCCGCCGCCGACGAGATCCACGCCGACGTGCTGGCGAACGCGCTCGACGAGCGCGGGGTGTTCACCGCGCACTACGGGGCGACCGCGCTGGACGCGTCGGCGCTGCTGATCCCGCTGCTCGGGTTCCTGCCGGCGGACGACAAGCGGGTCCGGGAGACGGTGCTCGCCATCGCGGACGAGCTGTCCGAGGACGACCTCGTCCTGCGGTACCGGGCGACCGAGACCGACGACGGGTTCGAGTCGGAGGAGGGCACCTTCACCATCTGCTCGTTCTGGCTGGTCAGCACGCTGGTGATGATCGGTGAGCTGGAGCGGGCACGGGCGCTGTGCGAGAAGCTGCTGTCGTACGCGAGCCCGCTGCAGCTGTACGCCGAGGAGATCGACCCGCACACCGGGCGGCATCTCGGCAACTTCCCGCAGGCGTTCACCCACCTCGCGCTCATCAACGCGGTGATGCAGGTGATCAACGCGGAGGGCGAGCAGGAGCAGCCGCCGCTGGCCTGAGCCGGCCTGACAGGGACCGAGCCGTGGCCGGGGACGCCCCCGGCCACGGCGCTTTCCGTCGCGGGTCGGCTCGCCGCCCGCGGTCCGGCACGGCGCCCGCGGGTCGGCTCGCCGCCGCGGTTCAGCTCGCGGCCGGGGCGACCCGGTTCAGCGGCGCGGGCGTGATCGTCGGGTGCGCCTTGAGGTACGCCACGAACGCCTCGTGGTCGGGCAGGTCGTTGCGGTACGCGCCGGTGAACCCGGTGAACGCGGTGTAGCCGTCCGCGCCGATCAGCGTGTAGGCGAGCGCCGCCAGCCGGTACCTCCCGGACGGGTCGAGCGGCTTCCCGCCGATCGTGACGTCCGCCGGGTCCACGCGGTCGCCGGCCGGCCGGGACGCGTCGTAGGAGTAGCGGACGTTCCCCGACACGGCGAACGGCGCGAACTTCGCGCCCTGCCACTGCTGCTCCAGCGCCTGATGGATCTGCTCACCGGTCACCGTGACGGTGAGGATCGGGTTGCCGTACCCGTAGGCGTTCCACGCCTCGCCGAACGTCACCCGCCCGTCGGCGTCGCCGGCGACGGTCCCCTTCGCGTACGGCAGGTCCCGCGCGACCGCGTTCGAGCCGGTGACGGGCTTGGTCGCGACGAGCGCGAGATCGGCGCGGCCCTTGCGGGACGTCCCGGCCGCCCAGTACTGGACGTCGGCGGCGAGGTCGCCCATCGTGCTCTCGCCGGCGCCGTTCTGCGCCCGGGTGAAGTCGCCGGCCTGCCGCGCCAGCGGCCGCGCGGCCAGCGCGTTCCCGCGCGCCGTCCAGTAGTCGGCGATCTTCTGCACCGCCGGGTCGGGCGCGATGTCGCGGGTCACCGGGTGGTTGACGGCCCTGGTCGCGCTCCGGACCACCTCGCCCCGGCCGTCCAGCCGCAGGTCGATCTCGCTGATCAGCCGGCCGTGGTTCAGGCCCTCGATCACCGGGCGGGGGTCCCCCGCCGGGTCGGCGATCGTGCAGTCGAAGCCGGCGTGCCAGTGCCCGGTGAAGATCGCGTCGATGTCCGGGGACGCCTGCTTCGCGAAGTCGATGACGGGGCCGTGCGGGTCCTTGCAGCCGTCGAAGCCCGCGCCGTCCGCCGAGCCGCCGTCGTGGACGTTCGCCACGATCGCCTTCACGCCGCGCCGCCTCAGTTCCGCCGCGTACCGGTTCGCCGTCTCCAGCAGCGGCAGCGACCGCAGGTCAGGCTGGTAGGACGTGGAGCCGGTCGGGGTGTCCGGGACGGTCAGGTCGATGAACCCGACGGGGATCCTCCGGCCGCCGTCCCCGCGCACCCACTCGATGTTGTACGGCTTCAGGATCGGCTTCCCGGTCTTCGCGCCGACGATGTTGCCGGTGTAGAAGGGGAAGTCGGCGCCTCGGAACCGGTGTCCCGTCGAGTCGGTGAAGCAGCTGTCGACGTCCACCTCCCCGAAGCAGCGGCCCTTCATCATGTGGTCCTTGAGGAACGCGGCGGAGACGTCGAGCTCGTGGTTGCCGACCGTGGAGAACCGGACGCCGAGCTTGTTGAGCACCTCGATCGTCGGCTCGTCCCGGAACGCGTCGACCTCGAACGGCCAGCCGCTGAAGTTGTCGCCGACCGAGAACAGGATCGAGTTCCGCCTGCCCTCCCGCAGCCGCTCCAGGTGCGCGGCGTTGTAGGCGGCGCCGCCGACCTTCAGGACCGTCCCGTCCGGCAGCGTCACCTGCCCGTTCGCGGCGTCGTTGGAGGGCTGCAGGTAGCCGTGGAGGTCGGTGATGGACAGCAGTTGCACGTCGACGGGGGCGGGCTGCCCGGCGTGCGCGGCGGGCACCGTCCCCGCCGTGAGGGCGGCGAGGGCGAGCGCGCCCCCGGCCAGCCGTCGGGACATTCGAGACACGAGGCACCTTCCGCCGGGTCGGACCGATCGGCAGAAGATCATCAGGGCCGGATGTCCGGCGGGCGAGGGGGAGATCATCGGGGGGTGAACGGTGCCCGAGCGCCATGATCACAACTTGGCGACGGCCGCCAGGAAAGCCCGATTTGTGACCTTGGTCGCGTACCTTCCCGCTGTGACAATGCCACCGGACGCTGACGACGTCGAGGAGACCCCCGGAGAACCGTCCGCCGCGGACGCCTGGACCCCGCCGGACACCGGCGCCGCCGCGCCTCCCCCGCCGCCGGAGCACGCCGCCGCCCCCGCACCGCCCCTGCCCGGCCCAGCGATCCCACCGGGCCCGCTCGGGCCGCCCGGTCCGCCGCCCGCGCCCGGCCGCCGCCGCACGAATCCGTTCGCGATCGTCGCGCTGGTCACCGGGCTCTTCGGCCTCGTCGTCTTCGCCATCGGCTTCGCCATCGCGGCGTTCGTCCAGGCGGGACGCCGTGGAGAGAAGGGCCGTGCCCTCGCCGCCGTCGGCCTCGCCGCGTCCGCCGCCTGGATCACCGCCGCCGCCCTCGTCCTGGCCACGGGCGTCCTGGACAAGGCCGCCGGCGGCGGCGACGAGGCCCCGGCCGCCAAGGGCGGCAAGCCGCGCGTCACGGCCCTGCTCGCCGGCGACTGCTTCACCGGGCTCGAAGAGGACCTCAACAGCGTCTACGTGACCAAGACGCCGTGCACCCAGCCCCACGAGGGCGAGATCGGCGCCGTCGTCACGCTGCCCGACGTCCCGTACCCGGGCGACGCGGAACTCGTCACCCAGGCGACGAAGGAGTGCAAGGACAAGACCGAGTTCCTGATGAACAACCGCTACGCCGACGATCTCGAACTGCACATCGACCGCCCCCGCCGCGGCACCTGGACGAAGGGCCGCCACGACGTCACCTGCGTCCTCCGCTATACCGGCTCCGAGAAGCTCACCGCGCCGCTGACCAGCGCGGAATGGGGAACGCGGACCTACACGCAGCTGGTCGCCGGCGACTGCATCGACGACTGGAAGGACGGCGCGCTCCTGAACCTCGTCGACTGCAAGAAGAAGCACCGGTACCAGGTCTACGCCACGTACGACATGCGCGGCGGCGGCAAGTACCCGACCGAACGGACGATCGAGGAGAAGGCCACGGTGCAGTGCGCCAAGCGCGCCGCCAAGATCTTCAAGGGTGATCCGCCCCAGCACGTCCTGCCGTGGTTCGGCTACCCCGCGAAGGAGGGCTGGCAGATGGGCGACCGCAGGATCGTGTGCATGTTCAAGGCCGCGGGCGCTCCCCTGAAACGATCGCTGATGCCGAAGTGAGCGCGGACGACGACGACCCCCGGCCTCCGGTGAGCGGCGGGGCAGGAAGCGAGTGGGCTCCGCCTGACGCGGCGCTCGGCGAGACCTCCGCGGAGCGTGCGGCGCATCGGGCCGAAGGGGCCGGAGAGTCCCCGGCGCCGGAGACGCCGCAAACGGTGCTCCGGCGGCGGACGAACGGGTGGGCCAAGGGGTCGCTTGTCGCCGGCGTCGTCGGGCTGGCGCCCTTGGCGGTGGGGTTCGCCGTCACGGCGTTCGTGCAGACGGGGCGGCGCGGCGAGAAGGGCCGGGGAATGGCGGTCGGCGGTATCGCCGCTTCGGTGGTGTGGATCGCCGTCGGTGCCGTCGTCGCGGCGATGCTGCTCTCACCGGGCGACGGGGCCTCCGGCGACGGCGGCAAGGGCCGTGCGACCGTCCTCTCCCGGCTCCAGGCCGGCGACTGCTTCGCCGGGTTCCGGAAGAGCGCGACCGACGTGGCCGTCACGGCGCTGCCGTGCACGCGGCCGCATGACGGCGAGGTCGTCGCGCAGGCGGCGCTGCCGGACGACGCCGAGTATCCCGGCGACAAGAAGTTGGCGGGCGAGGCGACCAAGGTGTGCACGGACCGGCTCGCGTTCCTTGTGAAGAGCCGGTACTACGAGGACCTCGACGTCTACCTCGACAAGCCGGACCAGGCGGCCTGGAGGGCCGGGGACCGGCATGTGACGTGCGTGATGCGCTACGGCGGCGCCGGGTCGCTGGCGGCGCCGCTGGCGACCACCCTCGACCCGGCCAGGAAGACACTGCAGGAGTTCGAGGCCGGCGACTGCTTCGCCGACTGGAAGGGCGCGGACGCGGCGGCCCGCGCCGTCGCGTGCACCGAGCCGCACAAGGTGCAGGTCTATGCCGCGTTCGACCTGCCGTGGGAGGGGCTCGCCACCTCCGGCGTCTCCTGGGCCTACCCCGGCAAGAAGATCATCGACGAGAACGCCGCACGCGGGTGCCGCAGGCGGGCGGCGAAGGCGTTCGCGGGCCACGCCCGGCCCGCCGGCGTCAGGACCGACTTCGTGGGGCCCTCGGCCAAGGCCTGGTACTTCGGCGTCCAGAAGGTGATCTGCCTCCTCCGGGCGGACAAGGGGACGCTGAAGAGGTCCGTGCTGGGCAGGTGAACGGCCCGGCGTGCCGCCGTGGAAGCGGCGGCACGCCGGGACCGGTCAGACGACGGCGCCGGAGTCGCCCGGGGACCGGTGGGTTCGGGGCGCCGTGGTGCGCGGGCGCGGCGCCGGGCCCGCGAAGCGTTCGAGGACGATCGCGAGCGGCGTGGCGGTGAAGACGCTGGAGTACGTGCCGACGAGGATGCCCGCGAGGAGCGCGATCGCGAAGTCGGTCAGCGTGTCGCCGCCGAGCACGGCGAGGGCGGCCAGGATGAACAGGGCTCCCATGCCGGTGTTGACGGTGCGGGGCACGGTCTGCAGCGCCCCCCGGTTCGCGACCTCGGCGAAGGGGGCCCGGGGTTCGGCCGTCCACAGTTCCCGGACGCGGTCGAACACCACCACGGAGTCGTTCACCGAGTAGCCGATGATGGTGAGCAGCGCGGCGAGGAAGACGCCGTCGACGGGCTTGCCGAGCCAGGCGAACAGGCCCGTGACGATCACGACGTCGTGCAGCATCGCCAGCACGGACCCCGCCGCGAACGTCCAGCGGAACCGGAACGTCAGGTAGCCGAGCTGCACCAGCAGGGCCACCCCGAGCGCGATCAGGGCCTTGGTGCGCATCTCGCCGCCGAGGCTGGGGCCGATCAGCTCGTCCCGCTGCTTGGTCGCGCCGCCGCCCTGCCGCGCGAGCGCGTCCCGGACGCGCTTCTCCTGCGCGTCGGTGAGGCCGGCGGTGCGGACGGCGATGCCGTCCTTGCCGGACGTCTGGACGGTGGCCTGCGGGAACCCGGCGCGGGCCACGGCGGAGCGGGCGTCGCCGATGTCGACGGGACGGTTCGTCGTGTACTCGACGGCGCGCCCGCCGGTGAACTCGACGCCGTAGTTCAGGCCGCGGACGGCGATCCCGGCGACGGCGAGGGCGACGACGACCCCCGAGATCGCGAGCCAGAGCGTGCGGCGCCGCATGAGGTCGGGCCGGCGGTCCTCCAGCCAGTGCCGGATCCGGCCGCCGGCGTCGAGGCCGCCCGCCCTGGAGCGGGCGAGGCGGGGCAGGCGGGCCAGGGCCGCGTCGGTGAGGACGCGGCTGAGCAGCATCGCCGACACCAGCGAGGCCAGCACGCCGATGCACAGGGTGACGCCGAACCCCTTGACCGGCCCGGACGCGAGGAAGAACAGCAGGCCGCCGGCGAGCAGCGTGGTGGCGGCGGAGTCGGCGATCGCCGACCACGCCTTGGTGAACCCGATGGCGAGGGCGTTGCGCGGGGACCGGCCGGGCGCGGCGGCGCGTTCCTCGCGGGCGCGTTCGAACGCCAGCACGTTCGCGTCGATCGCCATGCCGATCGCCAGGACGAACCCGGCGAGGCCGGGCAGGGTGAGGGTCGCACCGGCGGCGACGAGCGCGGCGTGGGAGATCAGGGCGTAGCCGGCCAGCGCGACGGTGGCGAGGAGGCCGGCGAGCCGGTAGACGGCGGCGATGAACAGGCCGGTCAGCGCGACGCCGATGACGGCGGCCCAGGCGCTGGCCCTGATCGCCTCCTCGCCGAGGGTGGGGCCGACGACCCGCTGCTCGACGACCTTCACCGGGACGGGCAGCGCGCCGCCCTGCACGAGCGCGGCGAGGTCCTTGGCCTCCTCGGCGCCGAAGTTCCCGGTGATCCGGGTGGACCCGCCGGTGATCCCGGTGCCGCAGGCGACGTCGGCGCCGACCTGCGGGGACGAGATGACCTTGCCGTCCAGGACGAACGCGACGCGGCGCTCGTCGCCGGTGGCGCAGGCGGCCCGGGCGGTCGCCTTCTCCCAGGCCGCCCCGCCGCCTCCGCGGAACTTGATGCCGACGTCCCAGCCGCCGAGGCCCTCGGGGTCGAACGACGCGCCGGCCGAGCCGATGCCGTCGCCGGTGAGCAGGGCGGGCCCGATGAGGACGGGGCGGCCGTTCTCGTCCGGGATCTCCTTCTCGCCCGCGCCGGCCGCGCCGCCCGCGGCGCGGACGGGGTGGGCGGTGAGCTGCGCGGTCCGGCCGAGCAGCGCCGCCGCGTGCGACGGGTCCTGGACGTCGGGCAGTTCGACGATCAGCCGGCGGTCGCCGGAGCGGGTGATGGACGCCTCGGCGACGCCGAGCGCGTCGACGCGGCGGTGCAGGACCTGGCGGGCGCGGTCGGTGGCCTCGCGGCCGGCCTTCACCGACGGCGAGTCCCGGGTCTCGAGGACGATCTGGGTCCCGCCGCGCAGGTCGAGGCCCAGCCGGGCGGGTTCGGACAGGGCGAGGTACAGCGATGCGGCGAGCACGGCGAACGCCAGGACCGCCCGCACCGCGTTGGCGCGAGTCAAGGGGAAACCTCCACACGGAGCGATGGCGCCGCCGCTTCGCAGGGCGCGGCGCCGCTGGACGGAACGTCAGATCCGTGTGGTGGGAGGGGCGCGTCCCCGCGGCGCGCCCGTCGCGGCGACGACGGGCTCGGTGAAGCCGGCTGCGGGCCGGACGGTCCGGACGAGCGCCGGGCGGACGTCCGGACCGGCGGGCGCGAACGCGCCCGGGGTGACCGGTGCGGACGGCCCGGTGTGGTGCCGCGCCGGCTCGGGGACGGCGTGCGCCGGGCGGGGCGAGGACGCCCGTTCGGTCGCGGCGCGAGCGGTGGCGGTGCGACCGGTTGCTGTGGCGGTGGCGACGGCGCCGACGGCGGCTGCGGGCGGCCCGGCGAGCGCGCCCGTGCTCAGCTCGCCCGTGCTCAGCGCACCCGTGCTGAGGGCACCGGGGCTCAAGGCGCCCGCCGCCGGTGCGCCGGCGAGGCCGAGCAGTCCGAGCGTGAGGGCGAGCAGCCAGCGGACGGCGGCGGGCGAGCGGCGCGCTTCGCGCATGGCCCTCCTCCGTCCCTCGGCCGTCGCGGGCCGCCGGGGCGGCCATGGTCCGCCCAATCTAGGCCACTTCGCGACCGGGCGCATTGGACCGCAACAAAGCGAGAAAGCACGGAGTCGGGACTCCGTCAACCAGGCCCCGCGCCACAGCCCCCTACCCGGCCCTCGCCCGCCCGGCGTTACCAGCAGACACTGGCTGGTGTCCCAATCCGGCCACGGCGGCTTCGCCGCGCGCCCATTGCCGGGCCAGGAAAGGCGAATTACTTTCGCGTTACCCACCCCGAACCGGACAGAGGAGTTTCCGGTGGCACGAATCAGACAGACCGCGATCGTCGGGACCGCCGCGCTGGCCGTCCTCGCCGCGGGAATCGCCCCGGCGTCGGCCGCTGGCACCACCATCCGGAAGGGATCGGCCACCGCCGCCCCCTACTCCGGCAACGTGCAGGCCTCGCTACTCGGCAACGCGACCGTCTCCACGTCGATCGGCAGCGGCTCGTGCAGCCAGTCGACGATGACGGGATCGATCAACTCCGACGGCACGGGCCTGAGCATCGGCAGCGCGAACTTCAGCAGCTGCACCGGCACCGCCTCCGTGTCCATCACCGCGCAGAAGCTGCCGTGGACCGGCGGCAGCGTCGTCTACGACTCCGGCCACAGCGCGAACCGCGACGCGGCGGTCACGATCGCCAACTTCAGCGTCAAGGCCGTGGTCGACCTGTTCGGCGGCATCACCTGCATCTTCGGCGGCAACCTCACCGCCAACGGCTACAACCCCGACAACCCGAACCGCCCGGTCACCAGCAACGCCCAGGCGCAGGTCGGCGTGAACGGCGCCACGGTGAACAAGCAGTCCGGCAGCAACTTCCTCTGCCCGTCCACCGCCACCGTCACCGCGACCTACCAGCTGCAGGGCGAGACCACCGCCGGGTCCGGCACCTACAACCAGACCCTGTACGTCACCAGCTGATCTCCCGAGGGGTGCGCTCCCTCACGACGTGCTCCCGTGAATGATCGCTCCCGAAAAGGAAGCGGGCCGCCCCCGGCGAAGGGGGCGGCCCGCGACCGCGTCCATGGCGAGCCCGGCCGGTGCGAACCCGAGCCCAAGCCCGAGCGCGTGCAGAGCCGGATCAGCAGCCGACGAGCTGCGCGGCCAGGAACGACTCGACCTGGCCGATCGCGATCCGCTCCTGGCTCATCGAGTCGCGCTCCCGGACGGTCACCGCGTCGTCCTCGAGGGTGTCGAAGTCGACGGTGACGCAGAACGGCGTGCCGATCTCGTCCTGCCGGCGGTAGCGGCGGCCGATCGCGCCCGCGTCGTCGAAGTCGACGTTCCAGTTGCGGCGCAGCTGCGCCGCCAGGTCGCGGGCCTTCGGCGACAGGTCGGCGTTGCGCGACAGCGGCAGCACCGCGACCTTGACCGGGGCGAGGCGCCGGTCGAGCCGCATCACGGTCCGCTTCTCCAGCTTGCCCTTGGCGTTGGGCGCCTCGTCCTCGGCGTAGGCGTCCATCATGAACGTGAGCGTGCAGCGGTCGACGCCGGCCGCGGGCTCGATCACGTACGGGGTGAAGCGCTCGCCGGACTCCTGGTCGAAGAACGACAGGTCCGCGCCGGACGCCTTGGAGTGCGTCGACAGGTCGTAGTCGGTGCGGTTGGCGATGCCCTCCAGCTCGCCCCACTCGCTGCCGACGAAGTCGAACTTGTACTCCACGTCGACGGTGCGCTTGGAGTAGTGCGACAGCTTCTCCGCCGGGTGCTCGTACAGCCGCAGGTTCTCCTTGCGGATGCCGAGGTCGACGTACCACTGCAGGCGCTCGTCGATCCAGTACTGGTGCCATTCCTCGTCGCTGCCGGGCTTGACGAAGAACTCCATCTCCATCTGCTCGAACTCGCGGGTCCGGAAGATGAAGTTGCCCGGGGTGATCTCGTTGCGGAACGACTTGCCGATCTGCCCGATGCCGAACGGCACCTTGCGGCGCGCGGACTGCTGGACGTTCAGGTAGTTGATGAAGATGCCCTGCGCGGTCTCGGGGCGCAGGTAGGCCAGGCCCGACTCGTCCTCGACGGGGCCGAGGTAGGTCTTGAGCAGGCCGTTGAACATCTTCGGCTCGGTGAACGAGCCCTTCACCCCGCAGTTGGGGCAGGTGATGTCGGCGAGCCCGTTCGCGGGCGGCCTGCCGTGCTTCTCCTCGTAGGCCTCCTCCAGGTGGTCGGCCCGGAAGCGCTTGTGGCAGGACTGGCACTCGGTGAGCGGGTCGACGAACGCCTGGACGTGGCCGCTGGCCTCCCAGACCTCGCGCGCCAGGATGACGCACGAGTCCAGGCCGACGACGTCGTCGCGGCCCTGCACCATGGACTTCCACCACTGGCGCTTGACGTTGTTCTTCAGCTCGACCCCGAGCGGCCCGTAGTCCCAGGAGGCGCGGAGCCCGCCGTAGATCTCGCTCGACGGGTAGACCAGGCCCCGCCGCTTGGCGAGGTTGACGATCGTGTCCAGCACATCGGAACGGCGTGCCATGAGTGTTCTCTCCATCCGGCTGGCGGTCGGCGGGTCAGTGCGAACGCCCCGGCCCCGGCGCGGACGGCGGGACGGCGGCGATGGTGATCCCCGGTGATGGTGCGCTGTGAGAGCGGTGAGGCGCGGTCTCCCCGGCGCCTCAGAGCATTCCCCAGCTTAGGGCACCGGAAAGGGTCCCCGGACGGCACCGCCGCGGAGCGTGTCGGACGGTCCGGCCGCGGGGATCGGGAGGCCGGAGCCGGTCGCGCGCGCGGGAGGTCAGTAGGCGGCGCGCGCCGGAGGTCAGTAGGCGCGGCCGTCGGCGATGCTGCTGTCGATGTTGAGGGTGACGCCGCCGTGCCGCTCCTTGTGGGCGCCCCGGTACTGCTTGATGCGGCGGTGCGGCGGCCACCAGTCGTCCGGCAGGAACCGGTCGCCGTACACGCGGGCCTTGCCGTCCCAGTTGGCGAACCAGATGCCGACGGGCTTGGCGATCCCCTCGGCGGCCCCGACGTCGCGGACGCCCGAGCTCGCGCTGCCGTAGAGGCACGGCTTGTAGTGCTTCTGCCTGACCTTCTCGATCCAGGCGTTCACGAAGCGCAGCACGGCCGCCTTGCAGGTGGCGTTCCTGCTCTTGTAGGCCTCAAGGTCGAGGTAGATGGGCTTGTCGGCGGGGATGCCGAGCGCCTTGGCCTTCGCCACGGCGTCCGCGGCGGTCTTCTTGCCCTGGGACGCGGCGTTCCTCGTGGTGAACTTCTGCGGGCGCGTCCCGCACGGCGGCTGGAGGCCGACGTACGTGGGCAGGATCCGGTACCCCATCTTGCGGACCTTCTTCACCCACGCGGCGGTGAGGTTCGGCTGCTCGCAGCCGCGCGCGGCGCCGCCGATGTAGATGTTGGTGACGTCGAACGACGATCGCCACGCCTTCATCGTGGAGAGCGACGGGGCGGTGCACGTGTCGAAGCCCTTGCCTGACGCGTAGTCCAGCCGGTCCGGCGGGTCCGCCGGGGCGCTGCGCCGGGCGGCCGGCCCGGAGGGCGGCGTGGCGGGCTTCGGCGGTTCCTTCGGCTGCTGCGGCTGCGCGTGCGCAGGCGGTTGCTGCTGCGCATGGGGTTGAGGCTGCGGTTGGGGTTGCGCAGGGGGCGTTCCGTGCCCGTGGGGCTTCGCGGTCACCCGGGTGCCGCGCAGGATCCGCTGGAGCGCCGCCGGATCGGTCCCGTACACGCCGGTGATGCCCATCCCGGCCTCCGGCAGCGCCAGGCTCGTCTCGTGCCCGACGGACGGCTTGACCGTGAACGAGCCGAGCTTGTCCGCGTGCACGACCGTGCGGGACGCCGCGACGTCGTCCAGCGGCTGGACGTGCACGGACTCGGTACGGCCGACGACACGCGCCGGGCAGTCCGGCTGCGGGCCGGGACGGCCCAGGTAGACGGCGTGCCGGTCGTAGCGGACGCAGGCGGACGGGTCCTCGTCGAGCCGGACGACCGCCCAGCCCGCGGGGACGGGAACACGCACGCCGCGGTAGCCGACCGAGCGCGGCGTCGCCTCGGCGGGCGCTCCCCTGGCCGCGCCACGGGGCGCACTTCGGGGCGCGTTGCGGGGCGGGCCGAGGATCAGCGTGGTGGCCTCGTGGGCTGAGGACCGCGCGGGGGACGCCGCGTGGAGGGCGCCGACGCCCGCGACGGCGGCCGTCCCGGTGGCCGTGCTGAGCAGGACGACAGCGGTCTGCGAGACGACACGGCGCATCACTTCTCCCCCGAGGCGGGCCGGGCCCCGGCGGGGCCGTCTCCCCCGCGGGCCGTCGGCATGATCACGACCAGGCGAAGATGACCTTGCGGGGCGGGGCCGAAACCGGGTCCGGCCGCTTCTTGCCCCGGTATTGCCCGCTTCGTTGATCACCGATCAGCGGGCCGCCGGTCGGCTTGACCCTCGACCGGACCGGCCCTCGACCGGACCGGCCGCCGCTCGGACGGGCCCCCGATCGGCCCGGTACCGATCGGGCCTGCCGCCGCTCGGTGGGCCCGGCCGGGCGAGGACCGCGGTCAGGCGGAGCTGACGATCTCGTAGGCGCCGGGTTCGTCCACGGCGAGCGCGGCCAGCGGCATGAACTCCAGCCGCACCTCGTAGGAGCCGAGGGCGCGGCGGTAGTGGCCGGCGCCGTCCCATTCGGTGACCAGCGCCCACAGGCCGGGCTCGTCGACGGTCCTGGCGAGCCGCCCGGACCGGAATCCGGTGCTCCGGGACAGCGCGGTGAGCACCGCGGTCATGCGGTCGGCGAAGCCGTCGGCGTCCGCGGCGGGCACGCGGTACCGGGTTATCGCGATCATCCGCCCATCCTCGCAGTACGTTGGCCCCGTGGAGACTCGGAGCGGACGGGACCGGCCGGCGGGCGGCGTGCGGGCGGCGGTCGAGCGGTGGAGCGCGGCGCCGGTGGTGTTCCTGCACCGGCTGCCGCGCGCGGTGCTGCTCGTCGCGGTGTTCGCGCTGCTGGTGGTCGGCATGGCGGGGACGGGCTGGGTGGCGGCGGCGGGGCTGCTGGTGCTCGCGGCGGCGCTGGCCTGGTTCGCGTTCCTGAACTGGCCGGAGCTGGAGGCGCCGGGCCGGGTGCTGCGGATCGCGGCGCTGCTGGTGCTGGTCGGTTTCGCCCTGGGACGGGGTATTGGGCGGTTTTGACAACCGTTTTCATCTTCGTCCATAATCGGAGGATGCCCCGTACCCGCGTCCGCTTCCGCGCCGTCCCCGCCGCGGCCCTCGCCGCCGCCGGGCTCGGCGCGGCGCTGGCGGGCTGCGGCAGCGCGGTCGCGGACGTCCCGCCCGGCAGGACGTCCGTCGTCGCGTCCTTCTACCCCGCCGCCTGGCTCGCCGAGCGCGTCGGCGGCGACGATGTGTACGTCCGCACGCTGACCAAGCCCGGCGCCGAGCCGCACGACCTGGAGCTGACGGCCCGGCAGGTCGCCCAGGTCGAGAAGGCCGACCTCGCCGTCTACGTGAAGGGCGTCCAGCCCGCCGTCGACGACGCGGTCCGCCAGCACGCCAAGGGCCGGTCGCTGGACGCCGCCGGCCTGGTGGCGACGCTCCCGCCGCCGTCCGGCGACGAGAGCGAGATCGAGGAGCACGACGGCGACCGGGGGCACGCCGACGTCGGCTACGACCCGCACGTCTGGCTCGACCCCGTCCGCATGGCCACTATCGCGACCGCCCTCGGCGACCGGCTCGCCCGGGCCGACGGCGCGCACGCGGCCGCCTACCGGCAGCGCGCCGCGGGCGTCGCGGCCGAGCTGTCCGGCCTCGACCGGCGGTACCGCGACGGCCTGAAGGACTGCGCCCGCCGCGACATCGTCACCGCGCACGCCGCGTTCGGCTACCTCGCCGAGCGGTACGGGCTGCGGCAGGTGTCGGTCGCGGGCATCGACCCGTCGATGGAGCCGTCGCCGAAGCGGCTGGCCGCGCTGACCCGCGAGGTCCGCTCGACGGGCGCGACGACGATCTTCACCGAGCGGCTCGTCAGCTCGAAGGTCGCCGACTCGCTGGCCCGGGAGGCGGGCGTCCGGACGGCCGTGCTCGACCCGGTGGAGGGCGTCGAGAAGGGCTCCTCCGACGACTACACGTCCATCATGGACCGGAACCTGCGGACCCTGCGGCCCGCCCTGGAGTGCTCATGACCGACCGAGTGCCCGCGACGGACCGCGGCGGGGCGGCGCCGCCCTTCGCGATGACCGGCGGCGTCGTCCGGCGGGACGGCCGCGAGGTGCTGTCCGGCGTCGACCTGCGGGTCGGCGCGGGCGACGTGCTGGCGATCCTCGGACCGAACGGGGCGGGCAAGTCCACGCTGGTCAAGGCGCTGCTCGGGCTCGTCCCGCTGGCCGCTGGGCGGACCGAGATCTACGGTGAGCCGCCCGCCCGGTTCCGCGACTGGCGGCGCGTCGGGTACGTCCCGCAGCGGCTGCCGATGGGCGGCGGCGTCCCGTCGACGGTCCGCGAGGTCGTGGCGTCCGGGCGGATCGCGCGGCGGTCGCGCTGGCTGCCCGCGCTGGTCACCGACCGGGCCGCCGACCGCGCCGCGGTGGACCGCGCGCTGGAGGCCGTCGGCCTCGCCGACCGGGCCCGCGACTCGGCGCACCTGCTGTCCGGCGGGCAGCAGCAGCGGGTGCTGATCGCCCGCGCGCTGGCCGGCGAGCCGGACGCGTTCGTGATGGACGAGCCGACCGCGGGCGTGGACGCGGCGAGCCAGGCGGCGCTCGCGGCGACGCTGCGCGGCCTGGCGGAGGCGGGCCGGACGGTGGTGCTGGTCGCGCACGAGCTCGGCCCGATGGAGCCGCTCATCACCCGCACGGTCGAGCTGGAGCACGGCCGGGTGGCGCGCGAGAGCGCGCGGACCATGGCGGGCGGCGGGACGGGGAGCACGGCGGGGAGTGCGGCGTGACGGAGATGCTGCAGTTCGACTTCATGCGCATCGCGCTGGTGATGGCGGTGCTGATCGGCCTGACGGCCCCGGCGGTGGGGACGTTCATCGTGCAGCGGCGGCTGTCGCTGCTCGGCGACGGCGTCGGGCACATCGCGCTGACCGGCATCGGGCTCGGGCTGCTCACCGGGTCGTCGCCCGTGCTGGGCGCGCTGGTGGTGGCGGTGCTCGGCGCGGTGGCGATCGAGGTGCTGCGCGCCCGCAGCCGCAGCGGCGCGGACGTGGCGCTGGCGCTGCTGTTCTACGGCGGGCTGGCGGGCGGCGTGATCCTCACCAACGTGCAGGGCGGCGGGGCGAGCCTGCAGTCGTACCTGTTCGGGTCGATCAGCAGCGTGTCGGCCTCCGACCTGTACGTGGTCGCGGCGCTCGCGGTCGTCGTGCTCGGGATCGTCGCGGTGTTCGGCCGGGAGCTGTTCCTGCTGTGCCAGGACGAGGACGTGGCGCGGGCGGCGGGGCTGCCCGTCCGGTTCCTCAGCGTGCTGATCGCGGTGACCGCCGCGGTGACCGTGGTGATCGCGATGCGGGCGATCGGGCTGCTGCTGGTGAGCGCGCTGATGATCGTGCCGGTGGCGGCGGCGCAGCAGGTCACGCGGGGCTTCCGGAGCACGATGCTGCTGGCGATGGGGGTCGGTGTACTGTCGGCGGTGTCGGGTCTCGCGGGCTCCTTCGAGTACGATCTTCCCCCGGGTCCCTCGATCGTGCTGCTGGCGCTGGCGCTGTTCCTGGCGGCGGCCGCCGGGGGGACCGTGGTGCGCCGCAGGCGCGCCCGCCGGGCCGGGGCCGTCCTTCCGGGCGCGGCCGGGCCGGGCGAGCGGCCGCGGATGGACGCCGAGGCGGAGGTGATCAGGGGATGACGACGGCCCGCCGCGACGCGGTGCGGCAGGTGCTGGCCGGCTGCGAGGGCTTCCGCAGCGCCCAGGACATCTACGCCGACCTCCGCGCGGACGGCTCCAAGATCGGCCTGACGACGGTGTACCGGGCGCTGCAGGCGCTCAGCGACTCCGGCGAGGTCGACGTGCTGCGCACCGACGAGGGCGAGGCGGTGTACCGCGCCTGCCGGACCGAGCAGCACCACCACCATCTGGTCTGCCGCGCGTGCGGCCGGACGGTCGAGGTCGAGGGCCCGGCCGTGGAGCGCTGGGCGGACGCGATCGCCGCCGAGCACGGGTTCGCCGAGATCACGCACACCGTCGAGGTGTTCGGGACGTGCGCGGACTGCCGGTCCGCGTCCCGCTGACCGGGTCGCGCTCTCTGGCGCGTTCCCGGGCGCGCTTTCGTCCGGCCCGTCCGGCGCCCGGTTCCGCGGGCGCGGCGCAAGGCGCGTAGTTCACACGCTCCGTATCGGTCTTTTGGCTGTTTGTAACAAGTACATCTAAATCCTCGTATGTCATAAATGTCCCATTGCCACGGCGGGCCCGACGGCGGGCCTCTCGGGGGGCCATGGCGCTCCGCACGAGAGGGCGTTCATGACAAGACGGGCGATCACCAGCCGGCGGACCGCGCTCCTGGCGTCGGCGGCCCTGCTCGCGACGGCCGGCACCGCGCTGCCGGCGTCCGCACGGCAGGCCCCGCCTCCCCCCGACCCGCGGACCGCCGCCGCGCACGCGCTCAAGGCGCTGCCCGCGCACGGCGCGCAGACCCGCGACGGCGGCGGCCAGTCGTTCACGGTCGTCGGGGTCGCGGTGGACCGCGACGGCACGTCCCACACCCGGATGACCCGGACCTACGACGGGCTCCCGGTCCTGGGCGGCGACCTCGTCGTCCACCAGTCCGCCGACGGGACGTGGCGCGGCAGCAGCCTGACCCTCGCCAAGGCGCCGGCCGACGCCAGCCCCGAACTCCCCGCCAAGACGGCCACCCGGAAGGCCCTGACCAAGGGCCACAAGACGCGGGGCGCCGCGCAGCTCGTCGTCGAGGCGCGCACCGCCGACCATCGGCCTCGCCTCGCCTGGCGCATCCAGACCGCCGGCAAGCAGGCCGACGGGACGCCCAGCCGCCTCCTCACCACCGTCGACGCGGCCACCGGCAAGGTCCTGCTGCGCGAGGAGACGATCCGGACCGACGCCGGCGACGGCCGCTCCCTCTACACCGGGACCGTCCCGCTGGAGACCACCAAGTCCGGCAGCACCTACCAGCTGAAGGACCCCACCCGCGGCGGCACCTACACCGGCGACGCGCAGAACCAGACGGACCTCTGCTTCCTGTCGTTCTGCCTCTACCGGGCCCCGGCGACGGTCTTCACCGACGCCGACAACCACTGGGGGAACGGGACGACGTCCGACCGGTCGACCGTCGCCGTGGACGCCCAGTTCGGCACCAACGAGACCTGGGACTTCTACAAGAACGTGTTCGGCCGCCTCGGCATCAACGGGGACGGCAAGGGCTCGTTCAACCGCGTCCACTACGACAACGGCTACGCCAACGCGTTCTGGGACGACTCCTGCTTCTGCATGACGTACGGCGACGGCGACGGCACCCAGCTCGGCCCGCTCACCGCCCTGGACGTCACCGCCCACGAGATGACCCACGGCGTCACGTCCGCGACCGCGAACCTCACCTACTCCGGCGAGTCCGGCGGGCTGAACGAGGCGACGTCCGACATCATGGCCGCCGCCGTCGAGTTCTACGCGAACAACTCCGCCGACCTCGGCGACTACCTCGTCGGCGAGAAGGTCGTCCTGCCGGGCTTCGGCAAGGCGGCGCTCCGCTTCATGGACAAGCCCAGCAAGGACGGCAAGTCGCCGGACGCCTGGTCGTCCACCACCAAGAACCTCGACGTCCACTACTCGTCGGGCGTCGCCAACCAC
Source organism: Actinomadura sp. RB99 (assembly GCF_014706005.1). Classification (NCBI taxonomy): domain Bacteria; kingdom Bacillati; phylum Actinomycetota; class Actinomycetes; order Streptosporangiales; family Thermomonosporaceae; genus Actinomadura; species Actinomadura sp. RB99. The sequence goes on from NZ_JABMCA010000011.1 coordinate 33,056, forward strand.
TTCTACTACCTGCTGTCGGAGGGCAGCGGCGCCAAGACGATCAACGGCGTGTCCTACGACAGCCCGACGTCCAACGGCTCCACCGTCGCCGGCGTCGGACGCGACGCCGCCACGAAGATCTGGTACCGCGCCCTCACCACCTACATGACGTCCTCGACCGACTACAAGGCCGCCCGCACGGCGACCCTGAACGCGGCCAAGGACCTGTACGGCACGGGCAGCGCCCAGTACAACGCCGTCGCGGCCGCCTGGTCCGCGGTGAACGTGAGCTGACCCCCTCGGCGCGTGAGGAAGGCCCCCGTACCGCCTGGCGGTACGGGGGCCTCGGCGCTCGCCCGATCGGCGTGGGAGACAATCGGATCATGGCTACGACACGCACCGCCAACGCGCATTGGGAAGGGCCGCTCCTCAGCGGCCAGGGCACGGTCTCGCTGGACTCCTCCAAGGTCGGCACGTTCGACGTGACGTGGGCTTCGCGCAGCGAGGAGCCGAACGGCCGCACGAGCCCGGAGGAGCTGATCGCCGCGGCCCACTCGACCTGCTACTCGATGGCGCTCTCGCACGGCCTCGCCGGCGCCGGGAACCCGCCGGAGAAGGTGGACACCAAGGCCGAGGTCACCTTCCAGCCCGGCGAGGGCATCACCGGGATCCACCTGACCGTCCGGGCGAGCGTCCCGGGCCTGTCCGCCGACGCCTTCGAGAAGGCCGCGCAGGACGCCAAGGAGAACTGCCCGGTCAGCCAGGCCCTCAAGGGCACCACGATCACCCTCGACGCGGCGCTCGTCTGACCCGGGCCCCGCGTCAGCCGGTCGCGGCGGTGGGCTCCACCGGGTTGGGGAGCGCACCGCCGTACCGGCGGTCCCGGCTGGCGTACACCTCGCAGGCGTGCCAGAGGTGCCGGCGGTCGAAGTCGGGCCACAGCGTGTCGAGGAAGACCATCTCCGCGTACGCCGACTGCCAGAGCAGGAAGTTGGAGGTGCGCTGCTCCCCCGACGACCGCAGGAACAGGTCGACGTCCGGGATGCCCGGCTCGTCGAGGTAGCGGGCGAACACCTTCTCGGTGATCTTGTCGGGGTTCAGCCGGCCGTCCCGGACGTCCCGGGCGATCGCGGCCGCGGCGTCGGCGATCTCGGCGCGGCCGCCGTAGTTCACGCAGAACTGCAGGGTCAGCACGTCGTTGTCGCGCGTCATCTCCTCGGCCGTCTCCAGCTCCTTGATGACGCTGCGCCACAGCCGGGGTCGGCGGCCCGCCCAGCGGACCCGCACGCCCATGGAGTGCAGCTGGTCGCGGCGGCGGCGGATCACGTCCCGGTTGAAGCCCATGAGGAAGCGGACCTCGTCCGGCGAGCGGCGCCAGTTCTCGGTGGAGAACGCGTACGCCGACAGGTACGGCACGCCCAGCTCGATCGCGCCCATGATCACGTCGAAGAGCGAGTCCTCGCCGCGCTTGTGCCCCTCGGTGCGCGGCAGCCCGCGCTCCTTGGCCCAGCGGCCGTTGCCGTCCATGACGATGGCGACGTGCTTCGGCACCAGATCCGCGGGGATCGGCGGCGGCGTCGCGCCGTCCCGATGCGGTTCCGGGGGCAGAACGGCCCTTCTCACACTCTCTCCCTGTTGGTGTCGTCGCTGCGGCCCGCGCCGTCCGGCGGGTCGCCGGCGCCCTCGCGCTCGACGTGCCGCAGCGAGCGGATCCCGTGTTCCAGATGCCACTGCAGGTAGGCGGCGACGAGGCCGCTGCTCTCCACCCGGTGGCGCGGCTCGCTGGCGTCGGCGTACTCCCAGTCGCCGCGCAGCAGGGCCAGCATCAGCGCGAACGTCGGCGGCGCCGGCGTCGCGGCGCCCGGCTGCCGGCAGTTCGCGCAGACCGCGCCGCCCGCCGCGATCGCGAACCCGCGCAGCCCGCCGCGGGTGCCGCACCGGCAGCACTCGTCCAGCGCCGGGGCCCACCCGGCGACCGACAGCGAGCGCAGCAGGAAGGCGTCCAGGACGAGCCGCGGGTCGTGGCCGCGCTCGGCGAGCGTGCGCAGCCCGCCGACCAGCAGCAGGAACTGCCGCAGCGCGGGCTCGCCCTCCTCGCCGGCCAGCTTGTCGGCGGTCTCCAGCATCGCCGTCCCCGCGGTGTAGCGGGGATAGTCGGTGACCAGCGCCTCCCCGTACGGGCGCAGCGTCTCGGCCTGGGTGATCAGGTCGAGCGAGCGGCGCTCGTACAGCTGGAGGTCGACGTGCGTGAACGGCTCCAGCCGCGCGCCGAAACGGGACTTGGTCTTGCGGACCCCCTTCGCCGCGGCGCGGATCCGGCCGCTGCGCCGGGTCAGCACCGTCACGATGCGGTCGGCCTCGCCCAGCTTCTGGGTGCGCAGGACGATGCCTTCGTCGCGGTAGAGGGTCACCCGTTCATTCTCGCGCACGCGCCCGGGTGCCTCGTTGCACCGCCTCGGCATCTCCGCAGGATCTTCACAAAGCCCCTGGATTCACCGTCCGTCCGGGATCCGGTCACGCTTTGTGACCGGTTTCGGCCGCGCGGTGACGGCCAAAGGTGTGGCCTGCCCCACGAGGAGCTGTCAGCGTTGGACGCATGAGATGCCACATCGTGCCGCCGCACATGCTGGAGCGCATCGCGCGCAACGCCGACGACCCGGCGCTGCGCGCGCGGGCCCGCGCCACCCTGGCCCTCACCTCCGCCCACGCCACCGAACGCCGCCTGGCGACCCCCGCCGCCGCGCCGGCCCCCGCCGGTCCCGCCGCCCCGAACCGGATGATCTCCGACGCCGGGCACAAGGAGAAGCTGCCCGGCAGGACCGTCCGCGCCGAGGGCGCCGCGGCCACCGGCGACAAGACCTGCGACCAGGCCTACGACTGGCTGGGCGCGACCTTCGGGTTCTACGAGGCCGCCTACGGCCGCAACTCCATCGACGGCGCCGGCCTCAAGATGATCTCGACCGTCCACTACGGCGAACGGTACGACAACGCCTTCTGGAACGGCGAGCAGATGGTGTACGGCGACGGCGACGGGACGATCTTCACCGATTTCACCGGCCCCCTCGACGTCACCGGCCACGAGCTGACCCACGGCGTCACGCAGTACACCGCCAACCTCGACTACTCGGGGCAGTCCGGCGCGCTCAACGAGTCGGTCTCCGACGTCTTCGGCTCCCTGATCAAGCAGTGGCACCTCGGCCAGACCGCCGACCAGGCCGACTGGCTCATCGGGCAGGGGCTGCTCGCGGCCGGCGTGCACGGCGTGGCGCTGCGCTCGATGAAGGCGCCCGGCACCGCCTACGACGACCCGCAGCTCGGCAAGGACCCGCAGCCCGCCGACATGAGCGGCTACGTCCACACCTACGAGGACAACGGCGGCGTCCACACCAACTCCGGCATCCCGAACCGCGCGTTCTACCTCGCGGCCTCGGCGATCGGCGGGCACGCATGGGAGAAGGCCGGGCGCGTCTGGTACGAGACCCTTACCGGCGGGTCGCTGGCGAGCGCGATCGACTTCGCGGGGTTCGCGGCGGCGACGGTGCAGACCGCGACCCGGCTCTACGGCGCGAACGCCGCGGAGACCACCGCGGTGAGCGACGCCTGGAAAGGGGTAGGCGTCACACGATGAGGGCGAACCGGTCGCCGGAAGAGGTGCGGCCGGAGGACGGCGCGGGACGGCGTGGGACGGTGACGTGCGGTGAGGGTGACGGTGCGGTGAAGGTGACGGTCGTCCGCAGTGGCGGGTTCGCCGGGATCCGGCGGCGGGGCGAGGCCGACAGTGCGACCGATCCGATGCTCGCCCGGCTGGTCGGCCGGGTCGATCTGGGGTCGGTGCCGCCGCCGGGCCGGATCCCCGACCAGTTCGTCTACGACATCGACATCGACGACCGGCACGCCACCGTCGGCGAGGCCCAGCTCAGCGGACCGCTCCGCGAGCTCGTCCACCACGTCCTGGGCCGCCAGCAGCCGGGCTGACGCCGCCGGATCCGCGCGGAGCGCGCGGGCGGCCGGGAACGCGGGTGCCGCCCGGCACCCCGCGCCCCGGCACCCCGCGCCCCCGCACCCCGCACCCCGGCACCCGCGTTCCCGCGCCCCGGCCCGGCGGAGCGGGTCAGCGGGTCCAGACGGCGGTGTCGGGCGGCAGGAGGCCGTCCGGCAGAGGGCCGCTCGCCAGCAGGACCTCGCCGGACGGGACCGGCACGGGAGCCGGGCCGAGGTTGACCGCGCAGGTCAGGCCCGAGTCGCGGGTGAAGGCGAGCACGTTCTCCTCCGACGGCAGCCACGCCATCCCGCCGTCGCCGAGGTGCTCGCGGCGGAGCGCGAGCGCGGCGCGGTAGAGGTTCAGCATCGACCCCGGGTCGGGCTCCTGCGCCTCGACGGTCAGGTCCTTCCAGTCGGCGGGCTGCGGCAGCCACGGGTCGCCGCCGAACCCGAACGGCGGCCGGTCACCCGACCACGGCAGCGGCACGCGGCACCCGTCGCGGCCCGGGTCGGTGTGCCCGGACCGGTGCCAGATCGGGTCCTGGCGCAGCTCGTCCGGGAGGTCCTCGACCTCGGGCAGCCCGAGCTCCTCGCCCTGGTAGATGTAGACGGCGCCGGGCAGCGCCATCGCCAGCAGCGCCGCCGCGCGCGCCCGCCGCACCCCGAGCGCCCGGTCGGTGGGCGCACCGTGCCGGCGGTCCTGGAGGTCGAACGAGGTGTCGGCGCGGCCGTAGCGGGTGACGGGCCGGACGACGTCGTGGTTCGCCAGCACCCAGGTCGGGGACGCGCCGAGCGGGACGTGCGTGGCGAGCGTCGTGTCGATCACCTTGCGGAGCGCGTGCGGCTCGAACGCGCAGTTCAGGAAGTCGAAGTTGAACGCGGTGTGCATCTCGTCGGGCCGCAGGTAGCGGGCGAAGCGCTCCTGGTCGGGCAGCCACACCTCGCCGACGAGCATCCGGCCGGGGTACTCGTCGGTGACCTTCCGCCAGCCCCGGTAGATGTCGTGGACGCCGTCGCGGTCGGTGTAGGGGTCGCTGCCGTCCGGTTCGGCGTCCGGGTCCTTGACCAGCAGCGCCGCCGAGTCGATCCGGATGCCGTCCACGCCGCGGTCGTACCAGAACCGCAGCACATCGTGGAACTCGCGGACGACGTCGGGGCTGTTCCAGTTGAAGTCGGGCTGCTCCGGGGCGAACAGGTGCAGGTACCACTCGCCGTCCGGGACGCGGGTCCAGGCGGGGCCGCCGAAGATGGACCGCCAGTCGTTGGGCGGCCCGTCGCCGCGTCCGGGACGGAACCAGAAACGCTCCCGCTCGGGCGAGCCGGGCCCGGCGGCCAGCGCCTCCCGGAACCAGGCCGACTGGTCCGAGGCGTGGTTGGGCACCACGTCCAGGATGACCCGCAGGCCCGCTCCGTGCGCCTCGCCGATGAACGCCTCGGCCTCGGCGAGCGTGCCGAACACCGCCTCGACGTCCCGGTAGTCGGCGACGTCGTAGCCGCCGTCCGCCATCGGGGACGGGTACCACGGGTTCAGCCACAGCGCGTCGACGCCGAGCCCGGCGAGGTAGGGCAGCCGGTCGCGCAGCCCGGCGAGGTCGCCGACGCCGTCGCCGTTCCCGTCGGCGAAGCTGCGCGGGTACACCTGGTAGATCACCGCGCCACGCCACCATGATTCGGGCATGCGAGTACTCCTTGCTCGTTAACGGAGGGGGACGGCCGGGCGGGGGTCAGCCCTTCAGGCCGCCCGCCGTGAGGCCGGCCATGATGTGCCGCTGGAAGACGAAGAAGACGACGATGGTGGGCACGCTGGCGATCACCAGCGAGCCGATCAGCACGTTCTGCGGCACCTGCACCGCCAGCGACGAGATCGCGACGCTGATCGTCTTGCGCTGCGAGTCGGGCAGCACCAGCAGCGGCCAGACGAAGTCGCGCCACACGTTGACGATCGTGAAGATCGACACGACGCCGAGGATCGGCCGCGACACCGGCAGCACCACCGACCAGAGGATGCGCGCGGGCGAGGCGCCGTCCACCTCCGCCGCCTGGAGCAGCTCGGTGGGGATCGAGTCGAAGAACCGCTTGAGCAGGAAGATGTTGAACGCGTTCGCGGCGGCCGGCAGCCAGATCGCCCACGGGGTGTTCAGCAGGTCGACGTGCAGGAGCGGCAGGTCCTTCACGGTCAGGTAGGCGGGCAGCAGGATCACCATCGGCGGGACCATCAGCGTCGCCAGCATCAGCCCGAGCACGGCCCGGCCGAACATCGGCCGCAGCTTCGACAGCGCGTACGCGGCGGTGACGTCGACGCCCATCGTGAACAGCCAGGCGCCGAACGCGTAGACGAGCGTGTTGCGCAGGTACAGGCCGAGGTCGAGCTGCCGCCACGCCTCCCGGTACCCGGACAGGTCGAAGTGGTGCGGGAAGACGCCCGGCGGGACGTCGGCCAGCTCGTCCGGCGACTTCATCGCGCCGGTGACCATCCAGTACAGCGGGAACACGAACACGAACGTGAAGACCACGACGATCGAGACGAGGGTCGTCCAGTAGATCGCCTTGCCGCGCCGGGTGCCGAGCGTGTGCGGCGAGACGAGGGTGCGGGTCTCCGCCACGGCTACCTCGCCTCCTCGCGCGAGACGCGCAAGTAGACGGCGGAGAACAGCATCAGGACGAGCATCAGCATCAGGCCGAGCGCGCCGCCGCCGCCGAAGTTGGTGAAGTTGAACGCGTACTGGTACATCAGGTACGCGACGGTGACGGTGGAGCCCTCGGGGCCGCCGCCGGTCAGCAGGTACGGCTCGATGAACACCTGCATCGTCGCGATGATCTGCAGGAGCAGCATCACCAGCAGGATCAGCCGGGTCTGCGGGATCGTGATGTGCCGGATCCGGCGGAACAGCCCGGCGCCGTCCAGCTCCGCCGCCTCGTACAGCTCGCCGGGGATGGACTGGAGCGCCGCCAGGTAGATGAGCGTCCCGCTGCCGAGGTTCATCCACGTCGACACGATCACCAGCGAGACCAGCGCGGTGCTCGTCGAGTCGAGCCAGCTCAGCCCGGGCAGGCGGGCGGCGTGCAGGATCTGGTTGAACAGGCCGGGCCCCGGGTCGTAGAACCACTTGAACAGCAGCACCGCGACCGCCGGGGGCAGCATCACCGGCAGGTACACGACGAACCGCAGGTAGGCGCGGGCGTGCTTCAGCTCGTTCAGCACGATCGCGATGGCGAACGGGACGACGTACCCGACGACCAGCGCGAGCAGCGTGAACTCCGCCGTGTTGACCCACGCGTCCACGAATCCGGGGTCGGCGAGCACGGTGCGGAAGTTGTCGAACCCGACCCAGCGTGCCTCGCCGACGAAGTTCGTCTTCTGGAAGCTGAGCAGCACCTCGCGGACGATCGGATACCAGGAGAAGAACGCGAAGCAGATCAGCGCCCCGCACAGGAACCCGTACGCGGTCAGGTTGCGCTTCACGGTGCGCCGGGTGCGCGAGGGGCGCCGCCTCGACCGGGCGGCGGCGGGGCGGACGAGCGTCCGCGCTGTGGTCATCTGTCACTCCAGGTGTGGGACGGCGGGTCCGGGGCGCCGGCGCGGTGCACCGATGCGGTGCGTCCAGTACGGTGCGCGTCCGTTCGTGCGGTGCGCGGGCCGGCGCCCCGGAGGTGCGGGCGTCAGTTCCCCGACCGCGCCAGCGCGGCGTCGGCCTTCTTCTGCGCGTCCGCGAGGAGCTGGTCGATGTTCGCGTCGCGCCTGGTCAGCACGGCCTGGACGACCGAGTCGAGGATCGTGTAGAGCTGCTGGGCCTGCGGCGGCTCCAGCTTCCCGGGCACCCTGGCGTAGGCGTCCTCGTACGGTTTGAAGTTCGCGACGGGCAGGTTCGCGGCGTCCGCGCGCAGCTGCCGGTCCTTCTCCCCCGTCGCGTTCTGGCCGAACAGCTTCGGCTGCGGGATGCCGACGGGACGGCCGTCCTTCGCGGCGCGCGCGTAGTTCAGCTGGCCCTGGCCGGGGGTGAGCGCGTAGTAGTCGAGCCACATCAGCCCGGCCTTGATCTTCTCCGGTGACGCCTTGGGGCTGAACAGGTAGCCGTCGCCGCCCATCAGCGTGCCGGCCGAGCCGGGGATCGGCGCCATCCCGTAGTCGTCGTACCTGCCCTTGAACTGGTCGACCAGCGCGGTCGCGTTGTCGGGGGCGCCGAGGTACATGCCGAGCTTCCCGGCCGCCATCATCCGCTGCACGTCGGCGTCGACGAGCAGCTGCTTGCTGCCCATCGAGTCGTCGGTCCAGCGCATGTCCTTGAGGTTCTGCAGGACGGCCTTGCCCTGCGGGCCGTTGAACGCCGTCTTCCTGCCGTCGGCGGTGACCATGTCGCCGCCCTGGCTGTAGATCGAGGTGGCGAAGTGCCAGCCGCCCTGGTTCTTGGCGCTGAACTCGGCGTACCCCACGGTCCCGCCGCCGAGGGCGCTGATCTTCTTGGCGTCCTCGCGGACCTCCGCCCACGTCGCCGGCGGCCGGTCGGGATCGAGGCCGGCCTTCTTGAACAGGGTCCGGTTGTAGAACAGGCCCATCGAGTAGTTCTGCCGGGGCAGGCCGTAGACCTTGCCGCCGTCCTTGAAGACCTTCTCCACGGCCGGGTCGACGCTCGGGTACTGCTTGGACTGCCCGATGTACGGGGTGATGTCGGCGGCCTGGCCGTTGGCGATGATGCCGCGCACGTCGGTGAAGTAGACGTAGTAGACGTCCTCCATCTGCCCGCCCGCCAGCTTCGCCTGGAAGGTGTTCGGGTCGATGCAGGGGAAGGCGTCCTTGCCGACGACCGTGATGTTGGGATGCAGCTTCTGGAAGGCGGCGACGTCCTCCAGCCACTCCTTGCGCTGCGCGGCCTGGCTCTTGGCCGGCATGCAGCCGACCGTGATCGACACCTTGGTGCCGGCGTCCAGGGGCGCGGTGTCCTTGCCACCGGAGCCGTCCCCGCCGCAGCCGGCGACGGTGGCGCCGAGGGCCGCGGCGAGCGCGGTGGCGAGAATCCGGGATCTCATGGGGGTTCCCTCCTGGGCCGTTGGGTCGGCCGATTGCGAGGAACATACAGAGACCAACATCACAGTGCAATAGATGAATGAATATTCGCAAGAACTCAACAAGAGGCGGGATTCAGCCCGAAAGCGGGTGCAGAACGACGAAAGCCGCCCGGCGTACGGGCGGCTTTCGGACGGTCCGGATGGGGGCGCGGATCAGGCGGGCACGGTCCTGACCCGCGCGGTGGAGGCGCGCACGACCAGCTCCGGCTCGTAGAGCAGTTCCTCGGCCGCGACCGGCCCGCCCTCCACCTGGCTCACCAGCAGCGTCACGGCGGCGCGCCCGATCGACTCGATAGGCTGCCGGACGGTGGTGAGCGGCGGGTTCACGCAATTCATGAACGCCGAGTCGTCATAGCCCACGACCGAAACATCGTCGGGCACCGCCATGCCGAGCCGCCGCACGGCGCGGATGACCCCGAGCGCGAGGGGGTCGCTGGCGCAGATGACGCCGGTGACGCCGTCGCGGATCAGCCGTCCGGTGACCGCCTGGCCGCCCTCCAGGGAGAACATGCTGCGCCGCACCCACGCGCCGGGCAGGTCGACGCCGGCGCGCTCGGCCGCGGCGCGGGCGGCGGAGAGCTTGCGGTTGGACGGCACGTGGTCCTCCGGCCCGAGGACCATGCCGATGCGCTCGTGGCCGAGCGACAGCAGGTGCGCGAACGCCTGCTCGGCGGCGACGGCGTCGTCCGTCGACGCCTGCGGGAAGCTGAGCTTCTCGCTGGCCGCGTTGACCAGCACGACGGGCAGCCGCACGTCCAGCAGCCGGTGGTAGTGGTCGTGCGGGGCGTCCGCCTCGGCGTACAGCCCGCCCGCGAAGATCACCCCGGACGCCTGCTGCTGCAGCAGCATCTCCACGTAGTCGGCCTCCGACAGGCCGCCCGGCGTCAGCGTACACAGCACCGGCGTGAACCCGCGCTGGGCGAGCGCGCCGCCGACCACCTCGGCCAGCGCGGGGAAGATCGGGTTGCCGAGCTCCGGCAGCACCAGGCCGACCAGCCGGGCCCGCTCGCCGCGCAGCTGGGTCGGGCGCTCGTAGCCCAGCACGTCCAGCGCGGTCAGGACGGCGGCGCGGGTCGCGTCGGAGACGCCCGGCTTGTCGTTCAGGACGCGGCTGACGGTGGCCTCGCTGACCCCGACCTTCTTGGCGACCTCGGCCAGTCGACGTGTCATGCCGCAACTATACGACGTCGGCTTGCAAACCGCTTGCGTTCCTTGCGGACCGGCTACCGCGGTCCGACATGGCCGTGCCCCGGCGCGTGAGGTCGTCACGGCCGGGGCACGGCGAGGCGCCGAAGGAGATCAGGCCCTGGAGACCCGGTTCACCGCGGAGAGCATGGCCTTCAGGGAGGCGGTGACGATGTTGCCGTCGATGCCGACGCCCCACACCGTCGTGCCGTTGACGTCGCACTCGACGTACGCGGCGGCGCGCGCGTCGCCGCCCGCGCTCATCGCGTGCTCGGCGTAGTCCAGCACCCGCACGCCGACCCCGACGGACGAGAGCGCGTCCTCGAACGCCGACACCGGGCCGTTCCCGACGCCCTCGATCTCGCGGATCTCGCCGTCCACCCGGACGTCGCAGCTGAGCACGTCCTTCTCGTCCACGCGGGACGTGGCGCGGTGCGCCAGCAGCCCGACGCGCGGCCCGTTGGCGAGGAACTCCGCCTCGAAGATCTCCCACATCCGCTCGGGCGTGACCTCGCCGCCCTGGTCGTCGGTGTGCTCCTGCACCACCCGGGAGAACTCGATCTGCAGCCGGCGCGGCAGCTCCAGCGAGTGCTCGGTCTTCATGATGTAGGCGACGCCGCCCTTGCCGGACTGGCTGTTGACCCGGATGACGGCCTCGTAGGTGCGGCCGACGTCGTGCGGGTCGATCGGCAGGTACGGGACCTCCCAGCGGTGGTCGTCCACCGGGACCCCGGCGGCCTCGGCGTCGCGCTTGAGGTGGTCGAAGCCCTTGTTGATGGCGTCCTGATGGGAGCCGGAGAAGGCGGTGTAGACCAGGTCGCCGCCGTAGGGGTGCCGCTCGTGCACGGGCAGCTGGTTGCAGTACTCGACCGTCCGGCGGATCTCGTCGATGTCGGAGAAGTCGATCTGCGGGTCGACGCCCTGGGTGAACAGGTTCAGGCCCAGGGTGACCAGGCACACGTTGCCGGTGCGCTCGCCGTTGCCGAACAGGCACCCCTCGATGCGGTCGGCGCCCGCCATGTAGCCGAGCTCGGCGGCGGCGACGGCGGTGCCGCGGTCGTTGTGCGGGTGCAGCGACAGGACGACCGAGTCCCGGTAGGCCAGGTTCCGGTTCATCCACTCGATCTGGTCGGCGTAGATGTTCGGGGTCGCCATCTCCACCGTCGCCGGCAGGTTGACGATGACCTTCCGGTCCGGCGTCGGCTTCCACACGTCGTTGACGGCGTTGCAGACCTCGACCGCGTACTCCAGCTCGGTGCCGGTGAACGACTCCGGCGAGTACTCGAAGTAGATCTCGGTGTCGCCCATGTCCTCGGCGAGCTTGGCGCACAGCTTCGCGCCCTCGACCGCGATGGCGGTGATGCCGTCCTTGTCCTGCCCGAACACCACGCGGCGCTGCAGCGTGCTGGTCGAGTTGTACAGGTGGACGATCGCCTGCTTGGCGCCGCGCACCGCCTCGAAGGTCTTCTCGATCAGCTCGGGGCGGGCCTGCGTCAGGACCTGGATCACGACGTCGTCGGGGATCCGGCCCTCCTCGATGATCTGCCGGACGAAGTCGTAGTCGGTCTGGCTCGCCGCCGGGAAGCCGACCTCGATCTCCTTGTAGCCCATCCGTACCAGCAGCTCGAACATCTTGAGCTTGCGGTGCGCGTCCATCGGGTCGATCAGTGCCTGGTTGCCGTCCCGCAGGTCGACCGCGCACCAGCGGGGCGCCTCGGTGATGACCTTGTCGGGCCAGGTCCGGTCCGTCAGCTTGACCGGGGTGAACGGCCGGTAGCGCTCGAACGGCATGCCGGAAGACTGCTGTCGCGGATACATCCGATGTGATCCCTCTGCTCGAACCTCACGGCCGACGTCCATAACGAAGTCCCGCAGCGAGGGAGCCGACCTTGTTACAGGCCCCCGCTGCGGCCGCTAAGAAGGAGCAGCTCACGCAACACGCCTGCCAACGTAACAGACGACGTCCCAGTTACGGAAACCAACGTCCGCATACTGAGACACCAGGGGCCTCTGCCGTCTCCTCCAACGGCGTCCGGCCCACCGCGCATTCCCGGCCGCCCCGTCACGGGACGAGCACGGACAGGCAGGTCACGCAGCCCTCCAGGGCCTCGAACTCGCTGATGTCGACGCTGGTCACCCGCAGCCCGTCCGCGGCGAACCGCGCGGCCGTGCGCGGCGCGGACGCCGACATCAGCACATGGTCGGGGCCGAGCGGCACCACGTGCGCGCCCGCCGGCTCCGGGACGACCCGGATGAACGGCAGCACCGAGGTGTCCACCATCTCCGGCACCCCGACGAGGCTGCCGTCGGGCAGCGCCGTCATCGCCGACTTCAGGTGCAGGCAGCCCCGCGTGTCGACGGGCACCACCCGCCGCCCGCCCAGCAGGTGGGCGAGCTGGCAGATGCCCTCCTCGTTGGTGCGGGCGCCGCGCCCCACGTACACGGTGTCGCCGACGCGCAGCACGTCCCCGCCGTCCAGGGTGCCCGGCGCCTTGATCCGCTCCACCCGCAGCCCCAGCTCGCGCACCGCCTGCTCGGTGCCGGACGTCTCGCCGCGCCGGCGCGGCTCCCCCGACCTGCCGAGCACCGCCAGGTCGCCGCAGACCACCACCGTGTCCTCGACGAACACCGCGTCCGGATGGTCGTCGGCCGGCGGCACCGCCCGCACCCGCCGCCCGGACGCCCGCAGCGCCGCGACGTACGCCTCGTGCTGCCGCGCGGCGAGCGCCGTGTCGACCGGCCGGCGCCCGATGTGCGTGACGATCCCCTCGGCGAGCCGCGGCCCCGGCGGCCGCACCAGGGCGGTGCCGGGATCGGGCCGGGCATCGGCGGGCCCCATGTCAGCGGGACGCCCCCTCGGTGGTGACGATCACGCCCAGCGCGTACGCGCGGGACATGCCGAGCAGCTCGGCGACGGCGTGCAGCGCCTGCCGCTCCCCCTCGTCGAGCGGGCCGTCCGCCAGCGCGATGCGGACGGCCTCGGCGAGGAACCACTCCTTCGCCTCCACGGCGAGATGGGCACCCGCCCGCTCGACCTCCTGGCCCAGGAACACCGGCGCCACCACCAGGTCGGCGTCGATGGCGTCGTCGTCGTAGTCCGGCTCCCCGTAGCGGGTGACGGTCTCGATCGCGCGGGCGCGGGCCGCGTCGTCCTCCGGCGCGCCCGAGCGCAGCACCAGCGCCGCGGCAGCGCGCATGCCGGCGGGCAGCGCCGCCGCCATCTGCTGCGCGGTCGGCGCCCGCAGCACCGACACCGGGAACCGGCCGCGGCACGAGCGGCACTCCACCGCGTGCCCGAGCCGCCACAGCGGGATCAGCGGCACGAAGAACGGGCTGAACCAGCGCCGCGCGGCCCGCCTCCGGTAGGCGCGGTCGCCACCGCACTGCGGGCAGTGGAACGTGCCTTCGCCGACGGTCCGGAAGACGACCGTCAGCCCGAAAACGAGCAACACCGGGGCTCTCCTCCCAAAACGGACTCCGCTCCAAAGTACCGACCCGGCGCCGCCGCCGTGGCCGTCCCGGCGAACCCGGCCGCTCCGTTTACGCTGGGTCCATGACCGGTGACCTGGGTTCCGACGCCGGCCGCGCGCGGCCGCGGCCGTCCTTCCTGCCGCCCGAGGGGGCGCCGCCGGACGCGGTGCCCGCCGAGCCCGGCCCGCCGCCGGAGCCGCCCGCGCCGCCGCGCCGCGCCGGCTGGGACCTCGCCGTGATCGCCGCCTCCGCCGTCCTGGTGGTGTCGGCGTTCCTGCCGTGGGCGCACGCCCAGACCGTCCTCGACCTGTTCGGCCGGTCCCTCGTCCGCGACCAGGGCAGCGTGGCCGGCATCGACGCCGACAACCTCGTCCTCGCGGTCCCCGTGCTGGCGGTCGTGGCGATCGTGATGGCGTTCTGGAACCTGGTCGCCCGGGACCCGCGGATCGGCGCGCTCGCCGCTGTCCCGGCCGTGCTGTCGCTGGTCACGTGCGGCATCTTCGTGCTGCGGCTCGGCGGCGTGCCCGACCGGATGCCGAACTACGGGCTGAACCTCACCTACCAGGTCAGCCTCCGGTACGGCTGGTTCCTGGCGGTCGCGATGAGCCTGCTGCTGGCCGTCTTCAGCCTCGTCCGCCCCATCTCCGACCGGCTCGCGGGCAGGGGCGGCGAAGGGCAGGAGTACGACGCGCAGCAGTACGCGGCGGCGCAGCAGTACGCGGATCAGCAGCGGTACTGGGCCGAGCAGGGCGCCGCGTGGCCCGAGGAGGCCCAGGCATGGGGCCGGACGCCGCAGGAAGCGCAGGCGTGGGGCCGGAGCCACGAGGAGCCGCAGGCATGGGGCCGGCCTCCGGTGGAAGAGCACGGCACCGCGGAGGCGCAGGGCTCCGAGGAGGCACAGGTCCGTGCTCGCGACGCCGAGGAGCCGCAGTCCGATCAGCGGCCCTCCGGCGGGTCCGTCCGCCCGTCGCCGCAGCCGGAACAGGAGTGAGCGCCGCACCGGTCAGTCGTAGAAGCCCAGCCGCCGCAGCTGCTTCGGGTCGCGCTGCCAGTCCTTGAGCACGCTGACCCGCAGGTCGAGGAAGACCTTCGTGCCGAGCAGCGCCTCGATCTGCCGCCGCGCCGCCGCGCCCACCTCGCGCAGCCGGGCGCCCTTGTGCCCGATGATGATGCCCTTCTGGCTGGGCCGCTCTACGAACAGGTGCGCGTAGACGTCGATCAGGTCGTCGCGGCCCTCGCGCGGGTTCATCTCGTCCACGACGACGGCGATCGAGTGCGGCAGCTCGTCGCGGACGCCCTCCAGCGCCGCCTCGCGGATCAGCTCGCCGATGAGGACCTGCTCGGGCTCGTCGGTGAGGTCGCCCTCCGGGTACAGCGGCATGCCCTCGGGCAGCCGCGAGATCAGCAGGTCGCCGACGAGGCCGACCTGGAAGCCGTCCGCCGCCGAGCACGGCACGATGTCGGCGAACTCGCCGAGCCGCCCCACCGCGAGGAGCTGCTCGGCGACCTGCTCGGGCGCGGCGAGGTCGGTCTTGGTGACGATCGCCACCACCGGCGTCCGCTTCACCGCCGCCAGCTCCCGCGCGATGTACTTGTCGCCGGGGCCGACGGGCTGGTCCGCCGGGACGCAGAACCCGATCACGTCCACCTCGGTCAGCGTGGACCGGACGAGGCTGTCCAGCCGCTCCCCCAGCAGCGTGCGGGGCTTGTGCAGGCCCGGCGTGTCGACCACGACGAGCTGCGCGTCCGGCCGGTGCACGATCCCGCGGATCGCCCGCCGGGTCGTCTGCGGCCGGCTGCTGGTGATCGCCACCTTGGTGCCGACCAGCGCGTTCATCAGGGTCGACTTCCCCACGTTGGGCCGCCCGATGAAGCAGGCGAACCCCGCCCGGTACCCCTCGGGCGCGGCCGCGCCCATCACGTCTCCGCTGCTCGTCACCCCCCAATTGTCGCCCACCCCGGGACCACCCCGGCCCCACCGCCCCGCCCATGCTCCCCGGGGAGTCGCCCCCGCCCGCAACGGCTCGCCCCCGACCACCGGCATGCTCGAATCCCAGCCACCAGCAGGCCCGAACCCCAGCCACCGGCCGGTTCAAGCCCCAGCCACCAGCCGGTCGCCCCCGGCCACCGGCAGGCCCGGCCCCGACCACTGCTGATCCGAGCCCCGAACAAGGCGGCAGGCGGGCAGGTCCGAACCCCAATCACCAGCCGGTTGACCCCCGGCCACCGGCAAGTCCGGCCCCCGACCACCGGCCGGTCCGAACCCCGAACACCGGCCGGTTTGAGCCCGACCACCGGCGATTTTGAGCCCCAGCCGCCGGCACGGGCGGGCACGCGGAGCGAGTGCAGCGAGCGCAGCGGGCCCGCCCGCCGACCGGCAGGCTGTTTCGCCGCGGAGCGCTAGCGGAGCGGCGAAACACCCTGCCGGTCGTGACGGGGGTTCCAGGAGGTCGCCCCCTGGGAAAACACAGAAATCACCCTCCCTGGGTGAGCAATTCCACGACCTCGGCGGCCTTGCGGTCGTGGGCGGTGGCGGTGGCTTCGGGGAGGCCGAGGAAGCGGGCGAGGTCGGCGAGGACCTCGGCCACGGGGCCGATGGTGGCGACGGCGGTGGCGCCGCCGGTGACGTGCCCCTCGTAGGGGAGCAGCGCCTCGTAGGCGCGGGCGGCGAGGTCGGGTTCGCCGAGCGCGATGGCGCGGCGTCCGCGGATCGCCATGACGAGGTCGTAGAAGTAGTCGCGGCGGACGGGTCCGGCGTCGGCCGGGACGGCGCGGCGGGCCTCGTCGGCGCGGCCGGCGGCGGCGAGCGCCAGGGCGTGGATGTCGGCGGTCGCGGCGACGTGCGGCCACTGCTCGCGCAGCCAGCCGGTCTCGGCGACCAGGTCGCCCGCGCGGCCCTGGACGTACCGGAGGCAGAACGCGCCGACGAGCATCATGCCGCGCTCGCTGCTCCAGATGCCGGTCCGGCCGATGGCGCCGCCGACCTGGGTGTAGACGCGTTCGGCCTCGTCGTAGCGGGCGCGGAACGCGTGCGCGAGGCCGCCGTACCACTCGGCGATCATGGCGAGGAGCGGGAGGCCGTACCGGTCGGCGAGGCGGCGGCCCTCGTCCAGGTGGCGGCGGGCGGCGGCGAGGTCGAGGGAGGCGACCTCGGTCTGCTGGAGTTGCAGGTGGGCGAGGACGAGGTAGCCGGGCAGGTCGTGCTCGGTGGCGAGGTGGAGCAGTTCGGTGGCGATGCGGCGGCGGTCGTGCAGGCCGTCGGCGGAGCGGTAGCCGTTGAGGTAGCCGCCGTTGAGCGCGGCGGCGAGCAGGGCGGGATCGCCGAGGCCGCGGGCGGTCTCGACGGCCTCGCGGGCCGCCGCGGCGCCCCGGTCGTCCTGCTCGCCCTCCAGCTCGATCGCCAGGGTCGTCAGGAGGCGGGCGCGGAGGGCGGGGTCGTCGCCAGGCGGGCCGGCCAGGGCGTGCTCGGTCGCGTCGATGACCTCGCGGTCCAGGATCCCGTACTCGCGGCTGGTCCAGAGGGTCGGCACGTCGAAGGCGACGATGAGGCGGGCGAGGAGGCGGACGTCGCCGAGCACGCGGGCGTCGGCGATGGCGCGGCGGCGCCGGTCCCGGGCGTCGACGACCTGCCCGGCCAGCGCGGTGGCGCGGATCGCGGCCGTCTCGGTCTCCAGCCGCTCGCGGGCGGCGCCGTCGCCCAGGGCGCGCAGGGTCTCGGCGGCGCGGACCCACAGGTCGGCGGCGACGCGGTGGGCGTAGCGGGCCTCGGCGGCCTCCGCCGCGAGCCGCGCGTACCGGACGGCCCGGTCGGGCGCCGTGCCGGACTCCAGGTAGTGGTGCGCGATGGCGGCGACCTCGTCGGGGCGGTGCCGTTCGAGGGAGGCGGCGACGCGGCCGTGCAGGCGGGTGCGGCGGGCGCCCGACAGGCCGGTGTAGAGGGTGTCGCGGACGAGGGCGTGCGCGAACCGCAGCCGTCCGGGGGCGGGCTCGGTCACCAGGCCGGCGGCGAGGGCGGACTCGACGGCGTCGATCACGGCGTCCTCGTCGCCGGACAGGTCGGCGAGCACGTCGAGGCGGGCGTCGCGGCCGGCGACGGCGGCGTCCCGCAGGACGGCGCGGGCCGGTTCGGGGAGCCGGGCGATGCGGCGGCGCAGCACGTCGCCGACGCCGGCGGGCACCCGGCGGGTCGCGGAGGGCAGCCCCTCGGCGGCCAGGAGCCGGGCCGTCTCGCGGGTGAAGAACGGGTTCCCGCCGGTCCGTTCGGCGATGGCGGACAGCTCCGTGTCGCCGAGCCGGGTGTCGCAGACCGCGCGGACCAGCGCGGCGACCTCGGCGACCGACAGCCCGGACAGCTCGATCCGGGCTGGTTCCTGCCGGGCCAGCGCGGCGAGCGCGGCGGCGAGCGGGCCGGGGACCTCGGTGTGCCGGAACGTCGCGGCGAGCAGGACGCGGCGGTCGCGGATCCGTCCGGCGAGCCGGGTGAGCAGCGCGAGGGTCTCCTCGTCGGCCCAGTGCAGGTCCTCGACGACGAGCAGGAGCGGCGTGCCGTCGGCGAGCCCGGCGAGGTAGTCGCCGGCGGCGAGGTGCAGGCGGAACCGGCCGGCTCCGGCGTCGGCGTGCCCGGTCTCGCCGCCGTGCCCGGTGGCGGCGTCGTCCAGGAACGGGGCGAGGCGGGCGGCCAGTCCGGCGGGGGGCGGGGCGGTGGCGGCGAGGTCGCGCAGCAGTTCGGCCCAGGGCCAGGCGGCGGGCGCTCCCCCGGTCTCCGGCGCGCGTCCCCACGCGCACGTCCAGCCCCGTCCGGCGAGAAGGCGGGCGAGCCGCTCGCTGAGCGCGGTCTTACCCATGCCGGCGTCGCCGCTGATGAGGACGGTGGTGCCGTGTCCGGCCTCGGCCGCGCGGGCGGCCTCGTCCAGCACGGCCAGTTCCCGTTCCCGTCCGACGAAGGCGGCGCCGGACGGTTCCGCGGGCGCCGCCCGGACCACGGACGGAACGGACCGTTCCACGCCGCCGCCGAGGTCCGGGGCCTGGGCGAGGATGCCGGCCTCAAGGTCGCGCAGAGCCGGGCCGGGATCGACGCCGAGTTCCTCGGTGAGGGCGGCGCGGGCGCGGCGGAGCGCGGCGAGCGCGTCGCCCTGCCGTCCCGTCCGGTAGAGGGCGAGGGCCAGCAGCCGCCACGCCTCCTCGCGCAGCGGGTGGGCGGCGGCGTGCGCCTCCAGGTCCGGGACGGCCTCGGCGGCGGCGCCGAGCGCGAGCATCGCCTCGGCGCGGCGCTCGACGGCGAGGCGGCGCCGCTCGTCCAGCCGGGCGGCCTCCGCGGCGGCCCAGGGCAGCGCGGCGAACTCGGCGTAGGCGGGCCCGCGCCATTCGGCGAGCGCCGCCTCGGCGTCGCGGCGCGCCCCGGACGGGTCGCCCGCCGCCAGCCGCCGCGCGGCCCCGTCGATCAGCGCGTCGAACCGCCAGGCGTCGACGGCGTCGTCCGGCAGCCGCAGGGCGTATCCGGGCGGCTCGGTGACCAGGACGCGCGCGGGCGTGCGGGGCGGGCGGCCGGGTTCGAGGGCGCGCCGCAGGTGCGACACGAACGACTGGAGCCCGGCGGCGGCGTGCGGCGGGGCGGTGCCGGCCCAGAGGTCCTCGACGAGCCGGTCCGCCGGGACCATCCGTCCGTGCGCGGCGGCGAGCCGCGCCAGCACCGAGCGCCGGCGGGGGCCGCCCAGGTCGGCGGGGGCGCCCGCCACGTGCACGGCGAACGCCCCGAGGACGCGGACGGCGGTGGTCATGGCCCGATCAGACTAACCGGGCCGAATCGCCGCCGTCCGCCTACCCGCCCGCTGCGACCGCCGCCCCTGGCGGGGTCAGCGCGCCGCGCTGGGCTCCCGCTCGCGCCCGGCGCTCGCGGGCTCCGCGGCGCCGTGCAAGTCGATCTCCGGCAGGGCGCGGGCGAGCGGCTTCGGCAGCCACCAGTTCGCCCGTCCGAGCAGCGCCATCGCGGCGGGCACCAGCACGAGCCGGACGACCGTCGCGTCCAGCGCGACCGCGACCGCGAGCCCCACCCCCATCTGCTTGATGACCAGGCCGGGGTCGGCGGCGAAGCCGAGGAAGACCGCGACCATGATCAGCGCGGCGCTGCTGATCACCCGGCCTGTGGCGGCCAGCCCGGACGACACCGAGCCGCGCGCGTCGCCGTGCCGCAGCCACTCCTCCCGCACCCGGGACAGCAGGAACACCTCGTAGTCCATCGACACCCCGAACAGCACCGCGAACATCGGCAGCAGGATCAGCGACGACACCGGGACGCCGTGCGGGAGCCCGAGCGGGCCCGCTCCCCAGCCCCACTGGAACACCGCCGTCAGCACGCCGTAGGCGGCGCCGATCGACAGCAGGTTCATCGCGGCCGCCTTCAGCGGCGCGACCAGCGACCGGAAGACGATCATCAGCATCACGAACGAGGTGGCGACGACCGCGCCGATCATCGGCCAGAGCCGGTCCGACAGCGAGCGCGACAGGTCCACGTACGCGGCGGTGAGCCCGGTGATCTCCGCGCCCGGCGGCAGTTCGCGCGCCCGGATCCGGTCGACGACGGCGGGCGCGCGCTCGTCCTGCGGCCCGTACCTCGGCGTGACGACCAGGACGGCGGCGTCCCGCCCCGGAGACACCTGCGGCGGCGTCACGCTCACCACCCCCTCGGTGCGGGCAAGCCGGTCCCGCAGGGCGGGCAGCGTGCCCGCGTCCGTCTTCCGCAGGTCGACGGCGACGATCAGCGGGCCGTTGGCGCCGGGACCGAACCCCTCGGCGACCAGGTCGTACGCCCGCCGGACGGTGTTGGACTCCGGTTCGCTGCTGGCGTCGCTCGGCCAGGTGCGCATCCCGAGCGCGGGCGCCGCCAGCGTGATCATCAGGACCGTCCCGGCGAGCAGCCACGGCCACGGGCGCCGCCCGACGTGCTCCGCCCAGCGCCGCACCCGCGGCGAGTCGGCGTGGACCGTCGCGCCGGCCGCCCGGTCGCGGCGGCGCAGCACCCGGCGTCCGGCCAGGCCCAGCACCGCGGGCAGCAGCGTGACGGCGCTCAGCACGGTGAACGCCACGACGAGGCCGGTCGCGAACCCCATCGTCATGTAGACGGGGTTCCGCGACAGCACCAGCCCGCACAGCGCCAGCAGCACCGTGAACCCCGCGAAGATCACCGACTGCCCGGCGGTCGCGATCGCGCGTCCCGCCGCCTCGGGCACGTCCAAGCCCTCCGCCAGCCCCTCCCGGTGCCGGGTGAGGATGAACAGCGCGTAGTCGATCCCGACGCCCAGCCCCACCATGACCGCCAGCGTGGGCGCGGTCGTCGACACGTCGGTGAACGCGGCGAGCAGCGTGACCCCGGACACGCCGGCGCCGAGCCCGGCCAGCGCCACCGCGAGCGGCAGCCCGGCCGCCACCACCGACCCGAACGCCACGAACAGCACCACCAGCGCGGCCACGATCCCGACGCCCTCGGCGACGCCGCCGGGCGCCGTCACGTTCTCCGGCACCTGCCCGCCGAACTCGACCCGGTACCCGGCCGCGTCCAGGTTCCGCGTCGCCGACCTCAGCCGGTCCACGGTCTCCTTCGGCGCCAGCTCGGTGACCTGCACCGAGTACCGCACGGTGAGCAGCGCGGTCCGCCCGTCCGGGCTCGGCAGCGCCGGATCCACCGCGCTGACGTGCGGGAGCGTGCGGAGCCGCGCTCCCGCGACGGCCAGCGCCCCCAGATCGACCCGGCCGGACCTCCCGTGCACGACCACCCGCGCGTCCGCGCCCGACAGCGCGGGGAACCGCTTCTCCAGCAGGTCCCTCGCCTTCTGCGAGCCGCTTCCGGACTGCGTGTAGTCGTCGTGCAGCGCGCCCCCGGCGACGCCCGCGAGACCGGCCATCGCGCCGACGAGGACCAGCCAGACGACGATGGACCGCCACGGCCGCAAGGCCGCAGCCTTGCCGAGGCGGTAGAGCAGGCGGGACATGGCCTCTCCCCCGAACGGTGTGATCCGACGCCGCCAGGCTGGCCCGCCCCGGTTGCCGCCCGCTTGCCGGTGACTTGCCGTCCGCCCGCAGGCCGTACGCTGTGGTCGTGAGCGAGCTGAACCCCGAGGACGCGAAGATCATCACCCTCGCCCGGTCCGCCCGGGCGCGCGCGGGCGCCGCCGAGGGCGCCGCCGTCCGGGACGAGACGGGCCGCACCTACTCCGCCACGAGCGTGGACCTGCCGTCGCTGAAGCTGTCGGCCCTCAAGGTCGCGGTCGCGATGGCCGTCTCCAGCGGCGCCGAGGACCTCGAGGCCGCCGCGGTCGTCACCGCCGCCGAGACCGCCGACGCCGCCGACGTGGCCGCCGTCCGCGACCTGGGCCCCAAGGCCCCCGTCCTGGTAGCCGCCCCCAACGGCGACCTCCGCACCACCCTCTGACCCCACCCCGACAAGCCAAGCCCGCCCCACAGGCTCGGCAGGGTGAACCACTCCCGCAGGCCGAAGCCCGGCCCGCACCAGGACACCCCGAGCAACACCAGACCGCGCCTCGACGCACCGGCCCGGCGGGTTGGGCCTCAGCCACAGGCCACGGGCAGGCACGCGGAGCGAGCGCCAGCGAGCGCAGCGGGCATGCCCGGCGACGGTCGGGAGGCTGTTTCGCGCGGAGCGCCAGCGGAGCGGGGAAACAGCCCGTCCGTCGTGACGGGGGTTCCAGGGGGTCGCCCCCCTGGGCTAACCGAGCCTGCGTACCAGGACGGTGCCTACGCGGTTGCGGCGGCCGGCGATGGTCTCGGCCTTGAGGGACAGGACGGGGGCGTCGCCGTCGGCGGGGCCGACCTCGGCGGTGGAGCCTTCGATCGGGACGCGGCCGAGGGCGTGCGCGAGCAGGCCGCCGACCGTCTCGACCTCCTCGGCGTCCAGCTCGACGTCGAACAGCTCGGCGAGGTCCTCGACGGGGAGCCGGGCGGTGACGCGGGCGGCGCCGTCGTCGAGCCAGGTCACGGGCGGGATCTCGCGGTCGTACTCGTCGGTGATCTCCCCGACGATCTCCTCCAGGATGTCCTCGATGGTGACGAGGCCGGCGGTGCCGCCGTACTCGTCGATGACCACGGCGAGGTGGATCTGGCGGGCCTGCATCTCGCGGAGCAGCTCGTCGATCGGCTTGCTGTCCGGGACGTACGTCGCGTCCCGCATGATCGAGCCGACGGTCTCGACCGCCTCGCCGGCGGGGTTCTCCTGGCTGCGGCGGACGACGTCCTTCAGGTAGGCGATGCCGACGACGTCGTCCTCGTTCTCGCCGACGACGGGGATGCGGGAGAAGCCGCTGCGCAGCGCCAGCGACATCGCCTGCCGGAGGGTCTTGCCGCGCTCGATGAACACGATGTCGGTGCGGGGCACCATGACCTCGCGGACGAGGGTGTCGCCCAGCTCGAACACCGAGTGGATCATCTGCCGCTCGTCCGGTTCGATCAGGCTGCGCTGCTCGGCGAGGTCGACGAGGTCGCGCAGTTCGGCCTCGGACGCGAAGGGGCCCTCGCGGAAGCCGCGGCCGGGGGTGAGGGCGTTGCCGAGCGCGATCAGCAGCCGGGGCAGCGGCCCGAGCACGCGGGTGACGGGGTGGATCACCGCGGCGCCGGCGAGCGCGATGCGGCCGGCGTGCTGGATGCCGAGCGTGCGCGGCCCCACCCCGATCACGACGTAGCTGACCACGATCATGATCGCGGCGGCGACGACGTAGGCGCGCCAGGTCTCGTCGAGCCAGGAGATGGACAGGTCCGCGACGATGACGGTGGCGACCAGCTCGCAGCCGATCCGCAGCAGCAGGACCATGTTCACGTAGCGGGCGGGGTCGGCGACGACCTCGGCGAGCTTGCCGGCGCCGCGCCGGTTCTCGCGGACGAGTTCCTCGACGGTGACCCGGGAGACGCGGGCGAGCGCGGTCTCGGCGCCGGCCAGCAGGCCCGCCATCAGGACCAGGCCCACCGCCAGGGCGGTCAGCCACCCCTGCGCGGTGCTCATCAGCGGCCGCGTTCCTCCCGCCAGGAGGCGAGCAGGCCGGCCTGCAGGCCGAACATCTCCTTGTGCTCCTCCGGCTCGGCGTGGTCGTAGCCGAGGAGGTGCAGGATGCCGTGCGTGCACAGCAGTTCCAGCTCGTCCTCGGTGGAGTGCCCGGCGTCCTTCGCCTGCTTCTCGGCGACCGACGGGCACAGCACGACGTCGCCGAGCAGGCTCGGGTCGGCCTCGCCGTCCTCGTCCGTGCCGCCGGACATGTGGCCGGGGCGCAGCTCGTCCATGGGGAACGACAGCACGTCCGTGGGGCCGGGCTCGTCCATCCACTTCTCGTGCAGCTCGGTCATCGCGGCCTCGTCGACGAACAGGATCGACAGCTCGGCGAGGGGGTGGACGCGCAGGCCGTCGAGGACGTGCCGGGCGAGGGCGGCGATGCCCTTCTCGTCGACCGCGGCGCCCGACTCGTTCAGCACCTCGATGCTCACTGCCGCCCCCGCTTGCGCGGCGCGCCGCGGCCGTTGGCGCCCTGCTTGAACTCCGGCACCCGTGACTCGTCGTACCGGTTGTAGGCGTCGACGATGTCGGTCACCAGCTTGTGGCGGACGACGTCGCGGCTGTCCAGCCGGGAGAAGTGGATGTCCTCGACGCCCTCCAGGATGTCCTGGACGACGCGGAGGCCGCTCAGCTGCCCGTTCGGCAGGTCGACCTGGGTGACGTCGCCGGTCACCACGACCTTCGACCCGAACCCGAGCCGGGTGAGGAACATCTTCATCTGCTCGGGCGAGGTGTTCTGCGCCTCGTCGAGGATGATGAACGAGTCGTTCAGGGTGCGGCCCCGCATGTAGGCGAGGGGCGCGACCTCGATGGTGCCGGCGGCCATCAGGCGCGGGATCGAGTCGGGGTCGACCATGTCGTGCAGCGCGTCGTAGAGCGGCCGCAGGTAGGGGTCGATCTTCTCGTAGAGCGTGCCGGGCAGGAAGCCGAGCCGCTCGCCCGCCTCGACGGCCGGGCGCGTCAGGATGATCCGGTTGACCTTCTTGTCCTGCAGCGCGCGGACGGCCTTGGCCATCGCCAGGTACGTCTTGCCGGTGCCCGCCGGGCCGATGCCGAACACGATCGTGTGCTTGTCGATCGCGTCGACGTAGCGGCGCTGGTTCAGCGTCTTCGGGCGGATGGTGCGGCCCCGGCTGGACAGCACGTCCAGGGTGAGGACCTCCGCCGGGCGCTCGCCGCCCTCGCCGCGCAGCATCGCGAGGCTGCGCTCGACGGCGTCCGGGGTGAGCTGGGCGCCGTTCTTGAGCAGCTCCAGCATCTCGGTGAACAGCCGGGACGCGAGCTCGGTCTCGCTCTCCGGACCGGTGACCGTGATCTCGTTGCCGCGGACGTGCACGTCGACGGCGTCGCCGAAGGCGCGCTCGACCGCGTGCAGGAGCTCGTCCCGGGAACCGAGAAGGCTCACCATCGAATGGTCGTCCGGCACCACGATCTTTATCTGGGAGCGTGCGCCGTCGTCACGCCCCGTCCGAGTTGACCTCGTGTGAGTTGATTCGACCATCAGCCGGGCCTTGCGGCCTCTCCGACCTGCCTTCTGTTCGCTCCGGGTGTCCTGGGTTGCGTTTCCATGGTACTGGGCGGCCCCGACGGAACGCCGCCGCTTTTACCCGCACCCGATCTCGCGTCGCCCGGGCCGGTACGGGCGCCCGGACCGGCCGGCCGGTCCGGGGCCGGTCAGCCGGGCGGCCAGTTCAGGCCACGCCCGCCGAGCACGTGCGCGTGCACGTGGAAGACCGTCTGGCCGGCCTGCGCACCGGTGTTGAAGACGATGCGGTAGCCGGTGCCGTCGACGCCCTCGTCCACGGCGACCCGGTGGGCCTCGCCCACGACCTCGGCCAGCAGCTCCGGGTCGGCGGCGGCGAGCTCGGCGGCCGTCGGGTGATGGTCCTTGGGGATGACCAGCACGTGCGTGGGCGCCTGCGGGTTGATGTCGCGGAACGCCAGCACGCGCTCGGAGTCCCGGACGACCTTGGCGGGCACGTCCCCGGAAACGATCTTGCAGAACAGGCAGTCGGTCATCTGTCTCCCCTCACGGCGGCCGGAACCGCGCCCCGAGATCCTATCGAGACCGCTGCGGGGATGGTCCGCGGCGCCCCATGATCGCTAAGGTTTCCGGCGTCGATCTCCGGTTGTCGAGCCGCATTCCGACCGGCCACTGGTTAAGGTTGTCAACTCAGGGCGTACCCCCCGGTCCGTGGGCGTTGCCGCGTCTTCGCGCGGGTGGGGGACACCCGGTTCGATGCCGGTCCGAAAGGTCCGTCCGAAAGGCGGCCGGGGGACGGTGAAGGCGGCGGATAGGTGACCGAGGTCCTCAGGAAAATGCCCTTTCGTAAACCCAGCGGCCAGGGTGCGCGTCCCACTGACGTGACCGAGACCCTCGTGGCCAGGGGAACGGCGGGGGCCGTGGCCGTCGCCTGGGACGCCGATCAAGCGGTGACCGCGCTCTACAGCGCCAACTACCGCTCGCTCGTGCGTCTCGCCGCCATGCTCGTGCGCGATTCGGGAACGGCCGAGGAGGTCGTCCAGGACGCGTTCGTGGCGATGCACGGCGGCTGGCGCCGACTGCGCGACCCCGACAAGGCCCTGTCGTACCTGCGCCAGTCCGTGGTCAACCGGTCGCGATCGGTGCTGCGGCACCGCGCCGTCGTCGAGAAGTACGCCCCGAAGGGGCTGCCGGACGCGCCGAGCGCGGAGGCCGGGGCGATCGGCGAGCTCGAACGCTCGGCGGTGATCGACGCGCTCTCCCGGCTCCCCGCACGCCAGCGGGAGGCGCTCGTCCTCCGCTACTACGCCGATCTGTCCGAAGCGGAGATCGCCAACGCGATGGGGATCTCCCGAGGCGCCGTGAAGAGCCATACGGCGCGCGGCATGACCGCGCTACGCAACGTCCTGGAGCAGTTCTCATGACCACCGACCCCCACGACGAGCACGGCGAGATCCTGCGCCGCGCCCTGCACGCGGAGGCGGACTCGGTCACACCCGCCGACGACGGCCTGGAGCGCATCCGGGCCCGGATAGCCGATCCGCGCCGCCGGCGCTGGTTCGGCCTGGAACGGTTCGGCACCGCCTGGTACGGGCTGGACCGGTTCGCCCTCACCTGGGCGCGGCCCGCGCTCGCCGTGGCCGCGGCCGTGGCGATCGCCGGCCTCGGCGTGACCGCGCCGCAGACGATCGACCTCATCCAGCACTCGGTCGGAAGCAACGGCCCGTCCGGCGACGACCACGGCGACCACACCGGCGACCGCGTCGACTCGCAGGGCCGCCCGGTGCTCCCCGGCTCGCCGACGCCGTCGCAGCCCGGCGTGTCCGGGTCGGCCTCCGCGTCGACGGCGACGTCCCCCTCGACCTCGTCCAGCCCCGCGCCGTGCAAGTCCCCCGGGGCGGGCGGCACGAAGACGTCCCCGTCCCAGGCGGCGGCGCAGCACGGCAAGGCGTCCGCCTCGCCGTGCCCGAGCGGCAGCCCCACCACGAGCCCGACGCCGACGGAGACCCCGACGACTCCGCCGCCGTCGACGCCCACGCAGCCGACCGAGCAGCCGACGACGCCCACCAGCAGCGCTCCCGCCGTCACCACCGACCAGGGCACCGGCGCCTCCGCGCCCTAGCCCGAGGCCCGGCCCACTTCGAGACAGGTCCTGGCCCCGGCCCGTCCTGGCCACGGCCTGCGTTAACCATCGGCCCGTCTCCCGGTCTCGCCGGGGGCGGGTCACCAGCGGCCGGTGGCGGCCAGCAGCACGGACGCGGCGGCCACCCCGGCCGTCGAGGTCCGCAGCACCGTCGGGCCGAGTCGGGTGGGGCGCCCGCCCGCCGCGGCGAACCGCTCCAGCTCCTCGTCGGCGATCCCGCCCTCGGGGCCGACCACCAGGACGATGTCCCCGTCCTTGGGCGGCTCGACGGCGCTGAGCGGCTCCTGGGCGTCCTCGTGCAGGACGAGCGCGAGCGACGCGGCGGCGATCCGGTCGGCGACGTCGGCGGTGGACGCCAGGTCCGGCACCTCCGGCAGGCGGCTGCGGCGCGCCTGCTTCGCCGCCTCCCGGGCGGCGTTGCGCCACCGCCCGAGGGCCTTCTCGCGGCGCTCCGGGCGCCACTGGGTCACGCACCGGGCCGCCGCCCACGGGACGATCTCGTCGACGCCGGCCTCCGTCATGGTCTCCACGGCCAGCTCGCCCCGGTCGCCCTTCGGCAGCGCCTGGACGACCACGAGGCGCGGCGCGGGCGCCGGATCCGTGCGGCGGGACAGCACGTCCAGGGTCAGGGACGCCCGGTCGGCCGCCGCGACCACGCACTCGGCGAGCATCCCGGCGCCGTCGGTCAGGTCGACCCGTTCACCGGGCCGCAGCCGCCGCACGGTCGCGGCGTGCCGCCCCTCGGCGCCGTCCAGGACGACCCGGTCGGCGCGCAGCCGCGCCGGGTCGGCGAGGAACACCGGCGGACTCATCGCCCTCCCCCCGGGCCGCCGGCGGCGGGCCCGCCCGGAGCCGGCGGCGTGCCGTCGCGGCCCTCGCGGTAGCCCGCCACGGTGGCTCTTCAGTGCTGGTTGAAAACGTCCCTGAGGCGGGAGAACATGCCGCGCTGCCCCGGCGCGAACTTGCCGGGCGGGCGCTCCTCGCCGCGCAGCGCGGCGAGCCGGCGCAGCAGCTCCTCCTGCTCCTCGTCGAGCTTGCCGGGCGTCTCCACGTTCACGTGGATCATCAGGTCGCCGCGGCCGCTCTCGTTGAGGTGCCGCACGCCCCGGTTGTAGAGCGTGATCACCTGCCCGGACTGCGTGCCGGGCTTGATGTCGACCTCCTCGGCGGCGTCCAGCGTCTCGATCGTGACGCTGGTGCCGAGCGCGGCGGCGGTCATCGGGATCTCGACCGTGCAGTGCAGGTCGTCGCCCTCCCGCTCGAAGATCGGGTGCGGCTTCTCGGCGATCTCCAGGAACAGGTCGCCGGGCGGGCCGCCGCCGGGGCCGACCTCGCCCTCGCCGGCGAGCTGGATGTGGATGCCGTTCTCCACGCCCGCCGGGATCTTGACCTTGACGGTGCGCCGGGTGCGGACCCGGCCGTCGCCGGAGCACTCGGTGCACGGGTGCCGGATCACCGAGCCGAACCCGCCGCAGGCGGGGCACGGCCGGGCCGTCATGACCTGCCCGAGGAAGGAGCGCTGCACCTGCTGGACCTCGCCGCGGCCGTGGCAGGTCTCGCAGGTCTCCGGGTGGGTGCCGGGCGCGCAGCCCGTCCCCTCGCAGGTCGTGCAGGCGACCGCGGTGTCGATGGACAGCTCGCGGGTCGTGCCGAAGGCGGTCTCCGCCAGGTCCAGCTCGACGCGCAGCGTCGCGTTGCGGCCCCGGCGCGCGCGCGAACGGGGACCGCGGGAGGTCGCGGTGCCGAAGAACGCGTCCATGATGTCGCTGAACGGGAACCCGGCGCCGCCGAAGCCCCCGGCGCCCGCGCCCGCGCCGCCGCCCGGCGCGAACGGATCCGCGCCGAGGTCGTACATCTCGCGCTTCTTCGGATCGGAGAGCACCTCGTAGGCCTGGGTGATCTCCTTGAACTTCTCCTGCGTCTCCGGGTCCGGGTTGACGTCCGGGTGCAGCTCGCGCGCGAGCCGCCGGTACGCCTTCTTGACCTCGTCGGCGCTGGCGTCCCGGCGGACGCCGAGGGTCGCGTAGTAGTCGTTGGCCACTTACGACCCCGCCAGGATCTGTCCCACGTAGCGTGCCACTGCCCGTACCGCTCCCATCGTGCCGGGGTAATCCATGCGTGTCGGCCCGAGCACACCCAGCCGGGCCAGCGTGAGGTCGCCGACGCCGTAGTCGGCTGCGACGACCGAGGTCGAACGGAGCCCCTCATCGGGGTTCTCGGTGCCGATCCGCACCGTAAGAGTAGAGGAGTCGCCGGTCTCGCCGAGCAGCCGCATGAGGACCACCTGCTCCTCCAGCGCCACCAGCACCTCCCGCAGGCTCTGCGAGAAGTCGACGGCGGCCAGGTTCGCCGCGCCGGCGAAGACGATCTTCTCCTCGTGGTTCTCGACGAGGGTCTCCAGCAGGACGGACAGGACCGCGGCCGCGACCGGCCGCTCGTCCGGGCCCACCTTGTCCGGCAGGTCCGCCACGGCGGACGGCACGTCGCCGAAGCCCAGCCCGTCCAGGCACGTATTGAGCAACGCCCGCAGGTGCCCCACGGATTCCTCGGAGATCTTCCCCGTCTCGATGACGCGCTGCTCGACCCGCCCGGTGTTGGTGATCAGCACCAGCAGCAGCCGGCCCTCGGCGACCGGGACCAGCTCCACGTGCCGCACCGACGAGCGGGTCAGCGACGGGTACTGCACGACCGCGACCTGCCGGGTCAGCTGCGCGAGCAGCCGGACGGTGCGGCCGACGATGTCGTCGAGGTCGTAGGCGCCGGACAGGAACGTCTCGATCGCGCGGCGCTCGGCGACCGACAGCGGCTTGATCGTGGACAGCCGGTCGACGAACAGCCGGTATCCCTTGTCGGTGGGGACCCGCCCCGCGCTGGTGTGCGGCTGGGCGATGTACCCCTGCTCCTCCAGCACCGCCATGTCGTTGCGAATCGTCGCGGAAGAGACGCCGAGGTTGTGCCGGTCCACCAGGGCCTTGGAGCCCACCGGCTCGTTCGTGGAGACATAGTCCTCGACTATGGCGCGCAGCACCGCGAGTTTCCGGTCGTCCAGCACCCGGTCACCTCCTTCTGCACCTTCCACAGGTCCTCACGTCCAGATATACCGCCGACGGGGCCTTGCTGGCACTCCGTAGTTCCGAGTGCCAAGTGTACGGCCCGGAGGGGACGTTCCGGGGGCCGCGGCCCGCCGCCGGGCCGCGCGCGGCTGCGTGATCTTATCCCGGCCGTTAGTGTGCGGAACCGTGCGGAGCAAGAACTACGGAGACGACGTGCTCGCCGGCGACTGGCGCCGCCCCCGCAAGGGGCGGATCCCGGAGGTGCCGGCCGAGCCGGGCCTGGTCGCCGAGGATCCCGACAGCGGCTTCTGCGGCGCCGTGGTCGGCTGCGACAAGTTCGGCGTCACGCTGGAGGACCGGTTCGGCAAGCGCCGGGTGTTCCCCCTCACCAAGGCCGGCTTCCTGATCGACGGCAAGCCGGTCACCCTCGTCCGGCCCGCCGCGGCGCCCGCCGCCCCGGCCCGCTCGGCGTCCGGGTCGATCGCGGTCCAGGGGCTGCGCGCCCGCGTCGCCAAGGAGAGCCGCATCTACGTGGAGGGCGTCCACGACGCCGAGCTCGTCGAGAAGATCTGGGGGCACGACCTGCGCGTCGAGGGCGTCGTCGTCGAGTACCTCGAGGGCGTGGACGACCTGCCCGCGATCGTCGAGGAGTTCGCGCCGGACGAGGGCCGCCGCCTCGGCGTGCTGGTCGACCACCTCGTGGAGGGCTCCAAGGAGAGCCGGATCGCCGCGCGGGTGTCGTCCCCGCACGTCCTCGTGACCGGCCACCCCTTCATCGACATCTGGGAGGCCGTCAAACCCGCCGCCGTCGGCATCCCCGCCTGGCCCCGCGTCCCCCGCGGCGTCCCGTGGAAGGAGGGCGTCGTCGAGGCCCTCGGCTGGGACTGCGAGACGGGCGCGGCCTGGAAGCGCATCCTCGGCTCCGTCACCACCTACACCGACCTCGAACCGGCCCTCCTCGGCCGCGTCGAGGAGCTCATCGACTTCGTGACGTGTTAGCCCAGGGGGCTGTGTTAGTCCAGGGGGGCGACCCCCTGGAACCCCCGTCACGGTTGACAGGCTGTTTCCCGCTCCGCTGGCGCTCCGCGCGAAACAGCCTGTCAACCGTCGGGCAGGCCCGCTGCGCTCGCTGCACTCGCTCCGCGTGCCTGCCCGTGGCCGGGGCTGGGGTTCGAACTGCCGGAGCTGAGGTTCGATCTGCCGGGGGTGGAGGTCGAAATGGCAGGGCTGAGGTTCGATCTGCCCTAGATGGGGTTCGAACTGGCGGGGGCGGGGTTCGAACTGCCGGGAGTGGGGTTCGAACCGCGGGGGACGCCGTTCCGTGTGCTTGGCCGTGTGCGGGGCCGAGGTTCCGGTTGGGGGCGGGTGGGTCAGGTCAGGTCGCGGGTTACGGCATCGGCCAGGAGGCGGCCTCGGCGGGTGAGGACGGCGCGGCCGCGCTCGTACGCCGCCGGGTCGACGAGGCCGTCGGCGATGGCGCGGCGGACGGCGGCGTCGTCGAGGAGGTCGGCGGGGCAGCCGTCCGCGAGGCGGAGTTCGAGCATGATCCGCTCGATGCGGCGGTCGTCGTCGTCGAGGATCTCGCGCGCGTACGCGGGCGTGGTGCCCTCGGCGAGGCGGGCGGCGTACGCGGCGGGGTGCTTGACGTTCCACCAGCGGGTGCCGCCGACGTGGCTGTGGGCGCCGGGGCCGACGCCCCACCAGTCCGCGCCCGTCCAGTACAGGAGGTTGTGGCGGCAGGCGGCCTCCGGGGACGAGGCCCAGTTCGAGATCTCGTACCAGTGCAGGCCGTGCGCGCGCAGGAGGTCGTCGGCGATCAGGTAGCGGTCGGCCATGGCGTCGTCGTCGGGGGCGGTGAGCTCGCCGCGCCGCACCTGCGCCGCCAGGCGGGTGCCCTCCTCGACGATGAGCGCGTACGCGGACACGTGGTCGGGTTCGCAGGCGAGGGCGGCCTCCAGGGACGCGCGCCAGTCGTCGTCGGTCTCCCCCGGCGTCCCGTAGATGAGGTCGAGGTTGATGTGCTCGAAGCCCGCCTTGCGCGTCCACTCGACGACCTGGGGGACGCGGCCCGGCGTATGGGTCCGCTCCAGGACGGCCAAGACGTGCTCGCGCGCGCTCTGCATGCCGTAGGAGACGCGCGTGAAACCGACCTCGCGGAGCTTCGCCACGTAGGACTCGTCCACCGACTCGGGATTGGCCTCGGTGGTGACCTCGGCGCCCGGAGCGAGGCCGAACTCGGCGTCGATGGCCGCCAGGACGCGTCCGAGATCGTCGGGCGTGAGGAGGGTCGGGGTGCCGCCGCCCACGAAGACCGTCTGGACCGGGAGGTCCGCGTCGCCGAGCACCCTGCGGGCCATGCGGACCTCGGCGACGGCGGTGTCGGCGTAGGAGTCGCGGCTCGCGCCCGGTCCGAGCTCGGTGGCCGTGTAGGTGTTGAAGTCGCAGTACCCGCACCGGGTCACGCAGAAGGGCACGTGCACGTAGAACGCGAACGGCCGCGTGCCCAGGCCCTCCAGCGCGCTGCCGGGCAGCGCGCCGTCGGCGGGTACGGGATCACCGTCGGGCAGCGTAGAGGGCACCCCTACAGTCTGCCGCCCGCGGCGGGATGGTCAGGCCTGGTCGAGCTTGCGGCGGAGCCAGGCGGGGATGTGCGCGTCGGTGCGGGGGAAGCGGTCGAGGTCCAGCGCGTAGGCGGACGGCGTCAGCGGCGGCGTGAACTCGGGCTCGCCGTCGTAGTCGAACTCGGCACTGAACCGGCCCGAGCGCTCGATCTCCAGCCGGGCGGTGAACCACGCGCCCTTGCCGCGCCGGTACATCACGCGGCGCAGCTCGTCCATCTTGCCGACGGCCTGGCCGGGCGGCGTGGCCTTGCGGCGCTCGCCCGCGGCGTCCTCCACCTCGAAGGAAGCGCTGTCGATGCCGACGGTGGCGCGGAACTCGAAGCCGAGCCGCTCCCAGCCCAGGGGCGCGGCCGAGCGCAGCGCGCGCACGGCGCCGTTCACGGTCTCGCGCTCCTCCGGGGAACGCAGGACCTGCTCGGAGTGGGTCACGCTCGAACCTCCGGTACCGTCGACGCACTGCCCCCCGACGGTACCGACATCCGGGCCCGGATCGAGGAGCGCCGGCCGTGTCGCGGCGAAACCGCCGGCCGCGATCGCCGCCCGGGCGGGACGATCTTGGTCGAGCCGGGCGGAACGCGGGCGGCACGGGCCGCAATGATGCGTGCCGCCCCTCTTGGGCGGATAGGGTCGTCCGAATGCGGAACGAGGGGCCGGTGGACTGGGGGCGTGTGCCCGCGCGCGTGCTGCTGCGCGGCGGCCCCGGCGGATGGCACTACGTCGTCGTGGACGACAAGGGCGCGGAGCGGCGCACCGAGTTCGACGGCCCCGGCACCCTCTGGCAGACCGGCGGGCGCTCCGATCCCGAGCCGCCGTGGTGGCGGCGCAGGCTCGCCGAGACCGCCGAGGGGATGCGCGCCGTGATCGCCGAGCGGCTCACCGACGCGACCTTCGGCGACCTCGGCGCGGAGGCCGCGATCACCTGGTTCGCGGTGGACGACCCGGTCGAGTGGGAGGGCCTGGTCACGCTCCGGGAGGCGGACCCGGCGCGGTTCCCGGGCCGCGTCGCCCCGTTCGTGATCACGCTGGAGCCGGGCCGCGGCGCGCTGCTCCCGGACGCCCACCTGCTGTTCAGCACCCCGGCGTCGGACGCCTGGGCGACGCTCGACGCCGTCGCGGAGCGGTGCGGCACGCCGCCGCCGAGGGCGCAGTTCCTGTGCGGGTGGGCCGACCACCGCAGCGTGCAGGTCGGGCGCGGGGTGCTGTCGCTGTCGACGGACCGGTCCGAGACGGGGGCCGAGCGGGTCGCGGAGATCTGCGGGACGCGGCGGCCCGGCTGGAGCGGGAACCCGGAGATGCGGTTCCGGCTCGACGGGATCGACCTGCTGGACGAGCCCGCCGACGACGTGACCGCGCTCCTCGCCGAGCTGGGCCACGAGGTGGTGCGGCGCGGGCGGGCCGTGCGGCTGCCCGGGCTGGGCCTCACCCTGTACGGGCCCGACGGCCGGTCGCCGCGCCCCGCCCGGCGGTCCGCCGACGGGGAGGAGCGGTTCGCGGCCGTGTCGATGCAGCATCCGGCGCCGTTCGCCCCGCTCTGGACCGGCGCCTGAGCCGTACCGCCCGGAGCCGGGGGCGCGCGGGGGCGTTCCGAAGATCGTCCTTGCGGCAACGATCCCGACATCCACCGGGGACCGGCCCGTCACCGGCGCGCAATCCGGCCGCCCTAGGTTTCCCGATCATGAGAAGCCGTGCGCGTCACACAGCCCTCGCCCTGTCCGCCGCCGCCCTCGCCGCCGCTCCCCTCGCCCTCGCCGCCCCCGCCGAAGCCGCTCCCTCCGCCGACACCGCTCCCTCCGCCGACACCGCCGCCGCGCGGACGATCAACGTCCAGCGGGGCGGTCCCGCCCGCTCGTTCGCCTTCACCGCCGGCCGCGCCGGGGAGGCCCTGATCGGCTTCACCGCGTCCGCGCCCGGGGTGTCGTGGGCGAAGAAGGGCGCCGAGTCCGCCGTGGTGTCCATCGCGGTGGACGGCCGGCACGTCACCGACCTCGTCGTCCCGTCATCCGACCCGACGCCCCGCAGCCTCGCCCTCGGCCGCGTCGGCCGGGGCCGGCACAAGGTCACCCTGCGGTTCGCCAAGGGCAGCGCCCCCGCCGCGCAGCGGGTGCGGCTCGCCCGCACCGGCGTCCGGATGCCCGCCGCCGACCAGCTCGTCCTGCGCTACGCGCCCGTCGTGGTGGGACGGACCCTCGCGGTGACCGGCGACGCGTACCAGAACGCCACGACCG
This sequence comes from Actinomadura sp. RB99, assembly GCF_014706005.1. NCBI lineage: Bacteria > Bacillati > Actinomycetota > Actinomycetes > Streptosporangiales > Thermomonosporaceae > Actinomadura > Actinomadura sp. RB99. Next base: position 68,312 of record NZ_JABMCA010000011.1, read on the forward strand.
ACACCCCGCTGATCGCGTGGCACGAGACCAGGCCCGCCACCACCCACGGCCACCAGATCCTCGAATACTCGGTCGTCTGGAGCAACGAGGACGGCGGGACGGACACGCCCGCCCTCATGGCCCGCTGGGGACGCACCACCGACATCGAGTGGATCTACCGCGTCGAGGTCGACGCCAAGGGGAACCGCGTGGACGGCACCGGCGTCTACCAGGCGCCCAACCACGCCACGTTGCAGTTCACGGGCAAGTACGAGGCCGATCACCCGGTCCTCCAGACGTGCACGGTGAACAACAACATGTGCGACGCCGTCACGCCGGACTCGCCGCTGCGCTTCATGCCGGACGTCACCGCCACGCGCCCGCAGGACCGCACCCGCGAGTACGTGATGGACCAGCAGCCGTGGACCTACCGGGTCATGGCGCAGGAGATGCTCCGCGAAGGCAAGATCGAGAACCCGTCCGACCCCGCGACGACGGCGGTCGGCGACCAGCGCACGTACCTGTTCGCCGAGTTCGCCAAGACCACCGGCGCCGCCACCGGGACCGGGTCCGTGCCGGGCGTCGCGCTCGGGGTGCGGCTGAAGTCCGACCCGTCGCGGCTGTACCGGTCCGACCACGACCAGCCGACCTGGTCGATCGACCGGGACGGGCCGGTCGCGACGACGGTCGAGCTGCCCGAGGGCACGCGGCCGTCCGACATCGCGAGCGTCGAGGCGATCCGGCGTCCCACCGGGCTCGGCGACAACGGCGCGCCCGCCACCGTCACCGCCGTCAACCGTGGCTTCTTCCTGGACTCGTCGTACCTGCCGGAGAGCTCGTTCCTGACGTGGAAGGGCTCGGTCGCGCTCACGCCGCAGAGCCCGTCGGGCGTCCTCTGGCGTCCCTGACGGCCGGCGCCGGCCGTTACGGGCCGTCCGCCGGGCGGCGGGGGCAGGAAAGACGGGAAACCGGGCGAACTCCGGATGCGTCCTAGGAGTCGTACTATTCGCCAAAGCTCGCTCAGCGAACCCGGAGAGGACACCCGCCATGGCCTACGGGCCTCCCCCGTCGCCCGGCCAGGGACAGCAGCCTGGATGGCAGCAGCCGCCCCAGCAGCAGAGCCCCTGGCAGCAGCCCGGATCGGCCTGGCAGCAGCCGCAGCAGCCCCCGCAGCCCGGTGGCGCGTGGCAGCAGCCGCCGCAGGACGGCCCGGGCCAGGGCTGGCAGCAGCCGGCCCAGGGGCGCGGCACCGCGCAGATGCCCGGCCATTTCGGTCCCGTCAGCGACGACGACAAGACCTGGTCGCTGATGGCCTACCTCGGCCAGTTCCTCGTCGGCGCCATCGCGCCCGCCATCGTCTACCTCGGCAAGGCGCGGTCGCCGTTCGTCCGCCGGCACGCCGCGCAGGGCCTGAACATGGGCATCGCGGCGATCGCCGTCTGGATCGTCGGCGGCCTGCTCGCGCTCGCCGTCGACGTCCTGATCTGGGTGCCGCTGGTGTTCACCGCGGTCGTGCTGTTCTTCCTCGTCTACGCGGCGCGCGCCGCCAACCGCGGCGAGTTCCGGGAGGTCCCGGTCGTCGTCGCCTGGCCGATCGTCAAGTAGCCGATCGTGAAGTAGCGGTCGTCACGTAGCCGGTCGGCACGTAGCCGGTCGCCGGAGAACCCGGCCGGGCGGAGCGCCGCCCGGCCGCGGGGGTCGCTACTTGCGTCCCTTGTCGGTGGACTCGCCGCCGGTGGACAGCGCGGCGACGAACGCCTCCTGCGGGACGTCCACCCGCCCGATCGTCTTCATCCGCTTCTTGCCCTCCTTCTGCTTCTCCAGCAGCTTGCGCTTGCGGGAGATGTCGCCGCCGTAGCACTTGGCGAGGACGTCCTTGCGGATGGCGCGGATGTTCTCGCGCGCGATGATGCGCGCCCCGATCGCGGCCTGGATGGGCACCTCGTACTGCTGCCGCGGGATCAGCTCCTTGAGCTTGGCCGTCATCATCAGGCCGTACTCGCGGGACTTGTCCTTGTGGACGATCTGGCTGAAGGCGTCCACCGACTCGCCCTGCAGCAGGATGTCGACCTTCACCAGGTCGGACTCCTGCTCGCCGCTCGGCTCGTAGTCCAGCGAGGCGTACCCGCGGGTCCGCGACTTCAGCTGGTCGAAGAAGTCGAAGATGATCTCGGCGAGGGGCAGCGTGTAGCGGATCTCGACCCGGTCCTCCGACAGGTAGTCCATGCCGAGCAGCACCCCGCGGCGCCCCTGGCACAGCTCCATGATCGCGCCGATGTGGTCGGACGGCGACAGCAGCGTCGCCTTCACCACCGGCTCGTACACCGCGCCGATCTTGCCCTCGGGGAACTCGCTGGGGTTGGTGACGGTGTGCTCCGACCCGTCCTCCATGACCACCCGGTAGACGACGTTCGGCGCCGTCGAGATCAGCGACAGGCCGAACTCGCGCTCCAGCCGCTCCCGGACGATCTCCATGTGCAGCAGCCCGAGGAACCCGCAGCGGAACCCGAAGCCGAGCGCCGCCGACGTCTCCGGCTCGTAGATCAGCGCCGCGTCGTTCAGCCGCAGCTTGTCGAGGGCGTCGCGCAGCTCGGGGTACTCGTCGCCGTCCACCGGGTACAGGCCCGAGAACACCATCGGCTTCGGGTCCTGGTAGCCGCCGAGCGCGTCCGGCGCCGGGCGGCCCGCGACGGTCACCGTGTCGCCGACCCGCGCCTGCCGGACGTCCTTCACCCCGGTGATCAGGTAGCCGACCTCGCCGACGCCGAGCCCCTGGACGGGCTTCGGCTCCGGGGAGATCACGCCGACCTCCAGCGTGTCGTGCGCCGCGCCCGTCGACATCATCAGGCTCTTCTCGCGGCGCGACAGGTGGCCGTCCACGATCCGGACGTAGGTGACCACGCCGCGGTAGGTGTCGTACACCGAGTCGAAGATCAGCGCGCGGGCCGGGCCGTCCGGGTCGCCGACCGGCGCCGGCACGTCCGCGACGATCTTGTCGAGCAGCTCGCGCACGCCCTCGCCGGTCTTGCCGGACACCCGCAGCACGTCGGACGGGTCGCAGCCGATGATCCCGGCCAGCTCCTCGGCGTACTTCTCCGGCTGCGCCGCGGGCAGGTCGATCTTGTTCAGCACCGGGATCAGGTGCAGGTCCGCCTCGAGCGCCAGGTACAGGTTCGCTAGCGTCTGCGCCTCGATGCCCTGCGCCGCGTCCACCAGCAGCACCGCGCCCTCGCACGCCGCCAGCGACCGCGACACCTCGTAGGAGAAGTCGACGTGGCCGGGGGTGTCGATCAGGTTGAGCACGTAGTCGGTGCCGCCGGAGCTCCACGGCAGCCGCACCGCCTGGCTCTTGATCGTGATGCCGCGCTCGCGCTCGATGTCCATCCGGTCGAGGTACTGGGCGCGCATCTGGCGCTCCTCGACCACACCGGTCAACTGCAGCATGCGGTCCGCGAGCGTCGACTTGCCATGGTCGATGTGCGCGATGATGCAGAAGTTGCGGATGATCGCGGGATCGGTCTTGTCAGGCTCAGGCGCTGGCACCGGGGTCCGTTCGCAAACTCACAGGTGGACAATGGATCTGTACATCCATAGTCCCATGCCGGACCTGATGCTCCGTGCACGGCCTCCGCGGCGCCCCCCGGGCCCGCCGGACCCGGCCGGTTCGCGGCGGACGGGCCCGATTGGTAGGCTGTGCGACTGCGTGTGGCGTAGCGTCGTGCCCCGGGGGCACCGTCCGCCCCCGTCAGACATCCTGTTCGCGCCTGCCGAGACGGCAGGCCATGATCGCAACCAAGGCTGAGGCACTACGACGTGGCTAACATCAAGTCCCAGATCAAGCGGAACAAGCAGAACGAGAAGGCGCGGCTGCGCAACAAGGCCGTCAAGTCGGAGCTGAAGACCGCGATCCGCAAGTTCCGCGAGGCCGCGGAGTCCGGCGAGATCGAGGCCGCCGTCGCCGCGCAGCGCGCCGCCGCCCGCAAGCTGGACAAGGCCGTCAGCAAGGGCGTCATCCACAAGAACCAGGCCGCCAACCGCAAGTCGGCGATCGCCAAGCAGGCCGCCGCCCTGCAGGCGAAGTGAGCACGGCGCTCAGGTAGACGCGCACGCCCGGGGCCGGTCCATCGCGACCGGCCCTGACGCATGCCCGGGCGGGAAGGCGGTCGGGGACCCATGGACGCTCGCCGTACGGTGAAGATCTCCAAGTACCTCGCCAAGCACCTGCGGCACCGCCCCGAGCGGATCGGCCTCACCCTCGACGCCGGCGGCTGGGCGAGCGTCCCCGACCTGCTCGACGCCGCCGCCCGGCACGGCTTCCCGTTCACCCGCGCCGAGCTCGAGCACGTCGTCGCCGTCAACGACAAGCGGCGCTACGCCCTCGACGGCGACCGGATCCGGGCCGTCCAGGGCCACAGCATCGACGTCGACCTCGGGCTCCCCGCCGTCCCGCCGCCCGAGCTGCTGTACCACGGCACCACCGAGGCCGCCGCCCCCGCGATCCGGCGCGAGGGCCTGCGGCGCATGGACCGGCACGCCGTCCACCTGTCGCCCGACACCGAGACGGCGCGGCACGTCGGCGCCCGCCGCGGGCGGCCTGTCGTGCTGGTCGTCGAGGCCGGGCGGATGGCCGCCGACGGCCACGAGTTCCGCGTCAGCGCGAACGGCGTGTGGCTGGCCGACGCCGTCCCGCCGGAATATCTTCGCTGATCGCCGCGGCGTCCGCCCACGACGGGACGTGCCGCACCCAGTCCGGGACCTCGCCGTTCTGCGGCCCGAACAGGTACCGGTACGGGACGACGTCGCGGATCGCCCGGTGCACGTCAAGCCGGTCGTCGATCATGTGGGTGATCCCGAGCTCCGCGCAGTGCAGCGCCTTCTCGGGCCGCTTCCGGCAGAACCGCACGTTCCCCCTGGCCAGCCCGGTCCTGCCGTAGAAGTCGTGGTGGTCGAGCCACGCCAGCGTCCGCTCGCGGACCCGGTCGCCGCACTTGGAGATGATCCACGCGCGCCCGCCGAACGCGTCCACGAGCCCCGGCAGCACGTCGTACACGCCGTCCGCCGCGGGCGATGCCAGCGCCTCCGCGAAGGACCCGCCGAGGAACGCCGTGTCCGCCGTCCCCGGAGCCGAGACGCCCTGGATCACGCGGCCGAAATCGATGCCGAGACGAGGTTCCATGCCTTGAGCCTGGCCGCGCCACCGCTAGAACTGAACTATCGAATGCTCGGCGGTCTATAGTTCTCGTCTATGGAGCTGAGCCGCGTGTCCACCGACGCGCTCGCCTCCTTCGCCGCGTTCGCCGAGCGCCTCAACTTCACCCGCGCCGCCGAGGACCTGCACATCTCCCAGCCGGCCCTGCACGTCAAGATCCGCAAGCTCGCCGAGACGCTCGGCCGCCCCCTCTACACCCGGCACGGCCGCCGCATCGCCCTCACCCCCACCGGCGAGGCCGTCGCCCGCCTCGCCCGCGACCTCGACGCCCGCGTCTCCGCGTTCCTCGCCGACCTCGACGGCACCGCGCCGTCCCGGCTCCCCGTCCTCGCCGCCGGCGAGGGCGCCTACCTTTACCTGCTCGGCGACGCCGTCCGGCACGGCGTCCGGCTGATCAACGGCGACCGCGCGCGCACCCTCACCGCCGTCCGCACCGGCCGCGCCGACCTCGGCGTCGCCGTCCTGGACGTCCTGCCCGCCGACCTCGCGACCGTCCCGCTGGCCGCGTACCCGCAGGCGCTCGCGATCCCGGACGACCATCCGCTCGCCGCCCGCCCGTCCCTCGCCCTCGCCGACCTCGCCGGCGCGTCCCTGGTCGTCCCGCCGCCGGCCGGCCCGCACCGCGTCGCCCTCGAACGCGCGCTCCGCGCCGCCGGCGTGCCGTGGACGGCCGCCGTCGAGGCGGAGGGCTGGCCGCTCCTGCTGCACTTCGTGTCCCTGCGCGCCGGTCTCGCCGTCGTGAACGGCTGCGTCGTCCCGCCGCCGGGGGTCGTCCTCCGCGAGATCATCGACCTGCCCGCCGTCCCCTACTACGCCGTCCACCTGCCGGGCCGCGACGCCGACCCCCTCGTCACCGGCCTGCTGACCAGGATCCGCACCGCGCTGACCACCACCGGGAGCCCACCGTGCACTTCGAGATCGCCGTCGACATCGACGCCGCCCCCGAGACCGTCTGGAACCTGCTGAAGGACGTCGAGCGCTGGCCCGACCTGACCGCCTCGATGAACCGCGTCGACCTCCTCGACGCCCCTCTCCGCGAAGGCGCCCGCGCCCGCGTCCACCAGCCCGGAATGCCCGCCGCGGTGTGGACGGTCACCACGTTCACCGAGAACGAGAACTTCACCTGGCGATCCTCGTCCCCCGGCGTCACCACGACCGGCGGCCACGAGGTCCTCCCCCGCCCGTCGGGCGGCAGCACCCTCCGCCTCACCCTCGACCAGACCGGCCCCCTCGCCCCGCTGATCGCCCTCCTCATGGGTTCGCGGACCCGCCGCTACGTCACCATGGAGGCCAACGGCCTCAAGACCGCCGCCGAGTCCCCCTGACCCGCACCCCGCACCAAGCGGCCACACCGCCCCGCGCAGCACCGCCTCGCGGCGTTGACCCACTCAACGGAGCCGCCACTCACCCGCCAAGCGCCAACCCGCTTCCAAGCCGCTGTGCCCTGACGCCACACGCCCAGCGCCACGCTCACCACCGAACACCCGCCGAACAACGGTCACCCACGCGAGACGACGCAAGACGGTCATCCGCGGACGGCGCAAAGCGATCCCTCACAACGCCGGACGTCGATCACACTCGCGCTACGAACGGCGACCACCCGCGGACGCCCCAGGGCAGTCACCCACGGAGGACGGACAGCAGTCAACTGGGGGCGGCGCAGAGCGGCCAGCCGCGGGCTGGGGACGGGCGATCATGTCGATGGCCACGCAGGGCAATCAAACGGACGACGTACGGCAGTCACACACGGGCAACGGACGACGGACGACGATCAGCCGCAGGCGACGCAGGGCGATCACCTACGGGCGAGGCGGGGCAGTTACCCACGGGTGACGCCGGACGGTCAGCCGTGGGCGGCGGACAATGATCAGCCGCAGGCGACGCAGGGGGTCGCCCAGGGGCGACGCGGAGAAGTCACCCGCAGGCGCGTGGGGCGTGTGCGACGGGCAACGCAGGGGGCGCCAGGGGCGACGCAGTTCGGTCACCTACGGAGAGGCGGGGCAGTCACCCGCAGGCGGCGTAGGGCGTGTCCGACGGGCGACGGAGGGCGGTCACCCACGGGCGGCGCAGGGGGCGCCAGGGGCGAGGCAGGACGGTCACCTACGGGGAGGCGGGGCAGTTACCCATGGGTGACGCCGGGCGGTCAACTGCGGGCCGTGGAGGGCGGTCAGTTGCGGGCGGCGACGATGTCGGCGACGGTCTTCTCCAGCGCGTAGGCGGGGTCGGCCGCGCCGCCCTTCACCTGCGCGTCGGCCTCCGCCACCGCGGTGAGGGCGCGCGCCACCCCGTCGCCCGACCAGCCGCGCAACTGCTTCTGCACGCGCTCGATCTTCCACGGGGGCATCCCGAGGTCCTTGGCCAGCGCGGCGCCACGGGCGCCCCTGGGCGCGCCGCCGACCTTCGCCAACCCCCGCACGCCCTGGGCGAGCGCGCTGACGATCAGCACGGGCGCCACGCCGGTCGCGAGCGCCCACCGCAGCTGCTCCAGCGCCTCCGCGAGCTGCCCTTCGATCGCCTTGTCCGCGACGGTGAACCCGCTGACCTCGGCGCGCCCCCGGTAGTAGCGCGCGACGGCCGCGTCGTCGACCTTCCCGCCGGTGTCGGCGACGAGCTGGCTGCACGCGGCCGCCAGCTCGCGCAGGTCGTTGCCGACGGCGTCCAGCAGCCCGCGCGCCGCGTCCGGCGAGATCTTCCCGCCGGACCGGCGGATCTCCGTCCGCACGAAGTCGACGCGCTCCCCCATCTTGGTCACCTTGGGGCAGGCGATCTTGCGCGCCTTCAGCTTCGTCAGCCCGTCCACCAGGGCCTTGCCCTTGGCCCCGCCGTGGTGGACGGCCACGAGCACCACGTCGTCCGCCGGGTCCTTGGCGTACTTGAGCACCTCGGCGGTGAGGTCCTTGCCGAGGTCCTGTGCGGACCGGATCACGAGCACCTTCCCGCCCCCGAACAGCGACGGCGACGTCAGCTCTGAGATCCGCCCGGGCTCCAGCCCGCCCGGCGCGAGGTCGATGACCTCGGCGTCCGGGTCCTTCGCCCGCACGGACGCGGCGACCTCGCCGATCGCCCGCTCCACGAGCAGCTCTTCGTCTCCCACGATCAGGATGATGGCCTCGGACACCCTTGCAGCATGCCACGCCCCGCCCCCTCCCCGCGCCACCTCCCGCTCCCCCGCCACCGCCGCTTCCGCGAATCCGCTCCCCGTGTCCCGGCCTCCCAGCAGACGCCCTCACCGGGCATCACCGCCCGCCGCCAGGCGGGCGGATCAGTGGTGGGGGACGGCGGCGATGCCGGTTCGGGTGCGGACTATGGCGATGTCGCCGTCCTGGTCGGTGCGGTGGACCTGGGTGCGAAGGCGGTGCAGGAGGCCGAGGGTCGAGGGGGCCGGGTGGCCGTAGTCGTTGTCCCGTCCGACCGAGACCAAGGAGATCGCCGCATGGGCGGCGGCCAGGAAGCGCGGGTCCTGGCTGCGCGAGCCGTGGTGCGGGACCTTGAGCACCTGGACGCGGGGAACGCTCGTCTCCAGAACGCGCTGTGCTTCGGTCTCGACGTCACCGGCCAGCAGGGCGCTGAATCCCGGGCGGCGGGCCACGAGGACGACGCTGGCGTTGTTGATCGTGGTGCCATCGTCCTGCGGTGACAGGGCGGGGCCGGTGGCCAGAGGGGCGATGATCACGAGGGTGAGGTCGCCGACGCGCCATTGCCGTCCGGCGAGCGCGGGACGGGACGGAAGGCCGGCGATGAAGCGGTTCTCGGCGCCGTCGGTCAGGGACGTCCTCACCACCTCGTGGACGGTGCGCCCGTGCCGGACGCCGGACGTTCCGCCGATGTGGTCGGCGTGCGGGTGGGTCAGGACCAGCAGCGGAACGTCCTTCACGTGCAGGCCGGAGAGGCAGCGGTCGACCGGGGCGGGGGCGGGGCCGCTGTCTACCACGACGGCGCGGCCGGGTCCGGCGGCGAGCGCGAGGGCGTCGCCCTGACCGACGTCGCAGGCGACCATCTGCCAGCCCGGCGGCGGCCAGCCCGGGGCCGTGATTCGCAGCACGACGACGGCGATCAGAACCCCGGCCATCGCCGCGACGGCGGCCGTGCGGAGCCCCGGGTGACGCAGGATCAGGACGGCGACCCCGCCGGCCAGCAGCAGCGTCACCGCGCCGAGGCCGCCGCCCGTCCACGGGATGGTGGCGTACGGGAGCGCGGCGGCGGTCCGTGCGATCCAATTGATCCAGCCCACGGCCAGGCCGGCGGGCCGGACCGCCAGGCGGGCGAGCGGCAGGGACACGGGCGCGATCGCGGTCCCGAGCGCGCCGAGCAGCGTCGCGGGCGCCACGGCCGGCGCGGCGAGCAGGTTCGCGAACAGGGACACCACACCGACCTCTCCGGAGAGCATCACCAGGACGGGCGCGACGGCGATCTCGGCGGCCGCCGCGACGGCGAGGGCGTCCGCGAGCGGGCCGGGCAGGCGGCGCGCGAGCCGCTCCCGCCACGGCGGCGCCAGGACGAGCAGGCCCGCTGTCGCCAGCACGGACAGCGCGAAGCCGTACGACCGCGCCAGCTCCGGGTCGATCAGGACGAGGAGGAGCACCGCCGCGCAGAGCGCGGGCACGCCCTGCCGTGACCGGCCGGTGAACAGCGCGAGGAGCGCCACCAGGCCCATGACCGTGGCCCGCAGGACACTCGGGTCCGGGCGCGCGACCAGTACGAACGCGGCCACCGCGACGGCCGCGACCGGCGGGGCTCGCCTCCGCCCGAGCCCGGCGACGCGGCACAGCCAGAGCACCGCGCCGATGACGATCGCGAGGTTGGCGCCGGAGACGACCAGCAGGTGGCTCAGGCCCGCGGTGCGGAAGTCCTCGGCGAGGGCCGGATCGAGCCGGGAGGTGTCGCCGTCGACCATGCCGGGCAGGACGCCCCGCTGGTCGGGCGGGAGCCGGGCAACCGCCGCGCGCAACCGCGCCCGGACGGATTCGGCGGCCCGCTGGACGGCGGACGGGCCGCCGAGCGGCGCGGGCGGGCCCCGCACGATCACCACGGCGGCGAGCAGCTCGGCGCCGCGCGGCTTCTCGAACCGGCCGCGCAGCCGCACCCGCTGGCTCGGCAGCAGCCCGAGCCACCGCGGGTCGTGCGCGATCAGCAGCACCGGCACGCGCACCCGGTCCCGCGCCACCGCTTCGACCCGCGCCCGGACGATCACCATGGGCCGCCCGCCGGCCTTCCTGGCCTGCGGGTCCCCTGTCAGCACCGCCTCGGCCGCTGCTGCCCCTCCGACCTGCGCGAGCGCCCGCACCGGCCCGGTACCGACAGCCGTCGCACGGAACGCCACACCCGTCGCGGACGCGGCGATACAGACCAGCACCATTCCCAGCAGCCGCCGGTTGAGGACGTGTGAAACCCCGCCTGCGCCAGCCCAGTTCCGGACCCTCTGGAAGAGCGCTGGGCCCAAGCGCTCTTCATCGGCCGCCGACCGCCCTAACGCCCGCTGCTCGACCGCAGGTCCCGCAGCCGTGTGCCGCGCTCCCTCGACCGCCCTATCCGCCAGCAAGGGCTGATCGCGGGCGGCGGCCGCCCCTCCGCGCCTGAACCCTCGTTCCGGCGGCGTCCACTGCTCTCCGCCACCCTGCCCTTGTCCGCTCCGCCCCTGTCCGCTCCCAGACGAGAACCGATTGGCCTCCTCCGACCAAGGCGCCCCTCTCCCCGCCGCGTCCGACGACAAGGGCCGGTTCTCGACGGCCGAACGTTCAGTCCTGAATGCCGACACTGGCGCTGTCCCGCGCACACGGCTCTCCGGCTGGTGGCCAATGTCGCGGGAGAGCTCGACGCTGCCCCCAGCCTGCCGCGATCGCACCACCGCGTCCGACGGCAAGGGCCAGTCCTCAGCGGCCGGAAGCCCGCTTCTGCGCACCGTCTCCGGTGACGTCCGCGGTTGGAAGCTGTCGGAGTGCTGGCCGGTCTCGGGCTGGGGAGGTCGTGCCGGAGGGGCGGTCGGGGGTGGGCGGTGGGTGGCGAGGAGGTAGATGGCGGTGGCGGTCGTGGTGGCGGCCACGGTCCAGGTGAGGGCGGGTGGAAAGCCGATCGTCAGGGCGGCGGTGATCCAGGTGGCGAGGGCGGGAGCGGCCAGGCGAAGGTCGCGGGTCATACGCGCACCATCGGTTTCAGGTCGGCGAAGCGGCGAGCGCCGATGCCGTCGACATCCTGGAGCTGGTCGACGGAGCGGAAGCCGCCGTGCTGGGTGCGGTAGTCGACGATGCGCTGGGCGAGGACGGGGCCGACGCCGGGGAGCTGGTCGAGCTGTTCGGCGGTGGCGGTGTTGAGGTCGACGGGCGTGCCCGGCGCGGCGGAGCCGGGTGGCGGCTGGCCCGGTGGCGGGGTGCCGGGCGCGGGCGAGGGAAGGCGGACGCCGACCGGGATCTGCTCGCCGTCGACGAGCTTGCGGGCGAGGTTGAGGGTGCCGGTACCGGCGCCGGGACGCACGCCGCCCGCGGCCTTGATGGCCTCTTCGACGCGGGACCCGGACGGGAGGGTGACCACCCCGGGGTGCTTGACCTTGCCGAGGACGTGGACGACCACGGACGCCGGGTTCGTGGCACCGGCGGGGACGGCGCCGGGTGACGGTCCCGGGGACGGGGCCGCGGCGGAGACCTCGGTCGCGGCGGCGTCCGCGGTGGAGGGGGCCGGGTCGGGGCGGGGGCGGGCCAGCCAGAGGTAGCCGCCGGCGACGAGCGCGGCGATCACCGCGATGACGGCCAGGACGCGGACGTTCGCCCTCTCGGGTCCGGAGCGCAGGCGGGCGGACGGCGGCTGCGCGGACGGTCTGAGCCGGTCGGCGAGGCTCTGGAGGCGGTCGTTGGCTGTCATGACGCCGACGCTAGGCGCGGCGCCCGCCCGCGAGCAGGGCCTGCGGAAAATGTGGATAACCCGCGACGCACCCCGCCTGACCAGGGGTTATGGCGAACAGGTCAGAGGTGCGGGGCGATCACCACGCCGAGCATCCCGGGGCCGACGTGGGCGCCGATGACGGGGCCGACCTCGCCGACGTAGACGTCCTCGACGTGCGGGATGCGGTCGCGCAGCCGGGCGGCGAGGGCGTCGGCGCGGGCGGCGGCGGCGAGGTGCTGGACGCCGAGGTCGACCCGGCGGGAGCCCGCCTGCTCGACGGCGATCTCCTCCAGCCGGGCCAGGGCCCGCGCGGACGTGCGGACCTTCTCCAGCGGCACGATCCGCCCGCCCGCGATGTCCAGGAGGGGCTTGACCATGAGCGCGGAGCCGAGCAGCGCCCCGGCGGCGCCGATCCGGCCGCCGCGGCGCAGGTGCTCGAGCGTGTCGACGTAGAGCAGGGACCGGGACATCCCGGCACGGCGCGACGCGACGCGCGCGGCCGTCTCGGCGTCCGCGCCCGCCATCGCGGCGGCGGCCGCGGAGAGGGCGGCGAGCCCGAGTCCCATGCCGATGGTGCCGCTGTCGACGACGTGGACGGGAACGGGCGCGTCCGCGGCGGCGAGGCGGGCGGCCGCGAGCGTCCCGGACATGGCGGCGGAAAGGTGTACGGACACCACCGCTCCCGCACCGGCCTCCGCCGCGCTCTCATAGGCCTGGGCGAACCGTCCGGGTGAGGGGCGGGACGTGGTGACGGGCCGCCGGTCACGGAGCGCACGGACCGCCTCGTCGCCGCCGATGTCGCCTTCGTCGCGCATGGGGCCGCCCAAGGAGATCTGCATGGGGACGACGGTCAGCCCGTGCCGTTCGGCGAGCCCCGGCGGAAGGTAGGCGGTGGAATCCGTGACGACCGCGACGGCGCTGCCCATGAACGGGACATTACCCCCCGGCCGTCAGGGCTGGACCGGGACGCCGCCGCGCCACACCCGCAGGGCGCGCAGGCCGAACGCCCACGCGAACGCGCCCTCGTGGTCGGCGTCCCACAGCACGATGTCGGCGAGCATGCCCGGGGCGAGGGAGCCGCGGTCGCCGACGCGCAGGGCGGCGGCTCCGCCGAGGGTGGCGGCGCGCAGCGCCTCGGTGACGCTCAGCCCGAACATCGCGACGGACAGGCCGATGACGAGCGGCATCGAGGTGATGCCGCACTGGCCCGGGTTGTGGTCGGTGCCGAGCGCGACGGTGACGCCGCGGTCGAGCATCTGCCGGACGGGCGCGGGGGCGCGGCTGCTGTTGAGGGCGCTGCCGGGGCAGACGGTGGCGGTGACGCCGGCGTGCGCGAGGGCCTTGATGTCGTCGTCGTTGGCCTGGGTGAGCAGGTCGGCGGACGCGCAGCCGACCTCGGCGGCGACCTGCGCGGCGCCGATGCGCTCGTTGGCGCAGGCGTGCATGCGGGCCTTCAGCCCGGCGCGCTTGCCGGTGAGCAGGAGGGCGCGGGCCTCCTCGGCGGTGAAGTGGCCCTCGTCGCAGTAGACGTCGATCGAGTCGGCGCCGGCCACGGCGGCGTCGCCGGCCCACAGGCGGACGGCCTCGATGTAGTCGCGGCGGCGGCCGAAGAACTCCGGCGGGAGGATGTGGGCGGCCAGGAACGTCGCGTGGATGCGCGGCATGGACGGCTCGCCCTCCAGCGACCGCAGCATCCGGATGTCGGCGAGCTCCCCGTCGCGGGTGAGGTGGTAGCCGGTCTTGGCCTCGACGGTGGTGGTCCCGGCGAGGATCCACTGGCGCAGCCGTTCCCGGACGCCGTTGCACAGCGTCCACGGGTCGGTGCCGCGGGTCACGGTGACGGTGGAGTTGACGCCGCCGCCCGCCGCCGCGATGGCCGAGTGCGAGGAGCCGCTGGTGCGCATCGCGAGCTCGGCCCACCGGTTGCCCGCGTAGACGGGGTGGGAGTGGGCGTCGATGAGGCCGGGGGTGACCAGGCCGCCGCCGAGGTTCTCCACGTGGTCGACGTCGACGATGTCGTCGATGATCCCCGGGACGCTCTGCGGGAGGTCCGAGGCGGGACCGGCCCAGACGATCCGGTCGTCGTGGATCAGCACGGCGGCGTTGCTGCAGACGTCGGTGCCCGTCCAGAGCCTGCCGATGTTCGTCAACAGCCGTACCGTCATAGGGTCACCGACCTGCTTGGGACGACGCGCCGCCGGGCGCGGTACCGGACGCTCCGTGTGCAAGGAGCAGGGAGGGACGGAACGGGCCGCCTGCTCGCCGTCCGGTGTTCGCACCTGCCATCGATGGGGCCACCTGCTCTCGATCCGAAACGCCGACTGGGTGCCGGCGATTCACCGTTGGAGGGTCGGGTGATCGGGCGACCACCACTGGCAACGAGACCGGAGATATCGGTTTCGTCACGGTAGTGCACTGAAGGCCCGCCCGACAAGCTCTGAGCGGGCCCGGCCGGTCGACCGGACACGGCCCGCACGCCCGTCCGTGCACCTCGTTGTGTGCGTTCGCAGCCCATCGACAGCCATCACCCGCCCCCTAGCCCTTCGACCGTACGGATTTCAACTGAACCGTCAAGCCGATTGGGGAAGCTGTCACCGTTCGGCGACCAGGATCCGCCCGGGGACGATATTCGGACGGGCCCGGACCGCCCTTTCGGACGGCCCGGGCCCGTGCGAACGCGTGCGCGGCCGGGAGGCCGGCGCGGTCAGACGATCTGCGCCGCGATCTCGTACCGGGACAGCTCGCCCGCGACGTCCTCGGGGACGCGCGCGTGCAGCAGCGTGCCCTCGGCGACGTGCTCCTGCTTGAGCACCTCGCCGCGGTCGTGCACCCGCGCGACCAGGTCGCCGCGCTCGTACGGCACCAGCGCGCGCAGCTCGGCCTCCAGGCCCGGCAGGTCGGCCTCGATGGCCTCCCGCAGGTCCTCCATGCCGAACCCGGTGCGGGCGGAGACGACGACGCTGTGCGGTTCGCGCCGCTGGAGGCGGGCGATGGCCAGGTCGTCGGCGGCGTCCGCCTTGTTGATGACGATGATCTCGGGGATCGCGTCGGCGCCGATCTCGCGGAGCACCTCCCGGACGGCGTCGATCTGCGCCTCCGGGTCGGCGTCGGAGCCGTCCACGACGTGCAGGATCAGCCCGGCGTCGGTGACCTCCTCCAGCGTCGAGCGGAACGCCTCGACGAGCTGGTGGGGCAGGTGCCGGACGAACCCGACGGTGTCGGCGAGGGTGTAGGCGCGGCCGCCCGGCGTCTCGGCCCGCCGGACGGTGGGGTCGAGGGTGGCGAACAGCGCGTTCTCCACCAGCACCCCGGCGCCGGTGAGCCGGTTGAGCAGGGACGACTTGCCTGCGTTGGTGTACCCGGCGATGGCGACGGCGGGCACCTCGTTGCGGCGCCGCTCGCCGCGCTTGGTGTCGCGGGCCTTGGACATCTCGGCGATCTGCCGGCGCAGCTTGGCCATCCGGGTGCGGATCCGCCGCCGGTCCAGCTCGATCTTGGTCTCGCCGGGGCCGCGGCCGCCGATGCCGACGCCGCCGGCCGCGCGCCCGCCGACCTGCCGGGACAGGTTGCCGCCCCAGCCGCGCAGGCGCGGCAGCAGGTAGTTGAGCTGCGCGAGCTCGACCTGCGCCTTGCCCTCGCGGCTCTTGGCGTGCTGGGCGAAGATGTCGAGGATCAGCGCGGTCCGGTCGATGACCTTGACCTGGACGGTCTCCTCCAGGTGCCGCAGCTGGCTGGGCGCCAGCTCGCCGTCGCAGATGACGGTGTCGGCGCCCGTCGAGATGACGACGTCGCGCAGCTCGGCGGCCTTGCCGGAGCCGATGTAGGTGGCCGGGTCGGGCCGGGACCGGCGCTGGACGAGCCCCTCGAGCACCTGGGAGCCCGCGGTCTCGGCGAGCAGCGCCAGTTCGCGCAGCGAGTTCTCGGCGTCGGCCGCGGTGCCCTCCGTCCACACGCCGACGAGGACGACCCGCTCCAGCCGCAGGGCGCGGTACTCGACCTCGGTGACGTCGGTGAGCTCGGTGGACAGTCCCGCGACGCGGCGCAGTGCCCGCCGGTCCTCGAGGTCGAGCTCGCCGGTCATGGGCTCGGCTTCGAACTCGTCGTAGGTCCGGTCTTCGTGGGTCTGGTCTGCAGAGAAAGGAAGAGTCATATGTCCTCGGTAGAACGCCGCGGCGCGGCTGTGTCTTCCCCGGGATCGTCTCACGGGCCGTCCTCGGGGGTCACGTGGTTATCAGGTGCGTACCCGCCGCGCGCGCGGGGAGGTCAACGGCACGGCCGGCGGGGCGCCCCCGCTTTGACCGGGCTCCGTACCGCCGAGTAGCGTTACTCCGTAAGACAGAAGTGGAATTTCACGATACGAAAGGGCGAGCAGATGGCCGAACTGGAAGGTGTCGAGGTCAACGGGCCTCTCGGGGAGCGGTACGAGGAGATCCTGACGCCCGAGGCGCTCGGCCTGCTCGCCGCACTGCAGCGTGAGCTGGGCGGCCGCCGCAAGGAGCTGCTGGCGGCCCGCGCGGAGCGGCAGCGCCGGCTGTCCGAGGGCGGCACGCTGGACTTCCTGCCCGAGACCGCGTCCGTCCGCGAGGACGCGACCTGGCGGGTCGCCGACCCGGCGCCGGGCCTGGAGGACCGCCGCGTCGAGATCACCGGCCCGACGGACCGGAAGATGACCATCAACGCGCTCAACTCGGGCGCGAAGGTGTGGCTGGCCGACTTCGAGGACGCCAACACCCCGCTGTGGAACAACATGATCGAGGGGCAGCTGAACCTGCGCGACGCCCTCGACCGCACCATCGACTTCACCGACGCCAAGTCCGGCAAGTCCTACGCGCTCAAGGACGACGCGGAGCTCGCCACCATCGTGGTCCGCCCGCGCGGCTGGCACATGGAGGAGAAGCACCTCCTCGTCGACGGCGAGCCGATGTCGGGCTCGCTGTTCGACTTCGGCCTCTACTTCTTCCACAGCGCGCGCCGGCAGCTGGACAAGGGCAAGGGCCCGTACTTCTACCTGCCGAAGATGGAGGGCCACCTCGAGGCGCGGCTGTGGAACGACGCCTTCAACCTCGCCCAGGACCGCCTGGGGATCCCGCGCGGCACCATCCGCGCCACCGTGCTGATCGAGACGATCCCGGCCGCGTTCGAGATGGAGGAGATCCTCTACGAGCTGCGCGACCACTCCGCGGGCCTGAACGCCGGCCGCTGGGACTACCTGTTCTCGGTGATCAAGAAGTTCCGGGACCGCGGCGCCGACTTCGTGCTGCCCGAGCGCAACGCGATCACGATGACCGCGCCGTTCATGCGCGCCTACACCGAGCTGCTGGTCCGCACCTGCCACAAGCGCGGCGCGCACGCCATCGGCGGCATGGCCGCGTTCATCCCGTCCCGCAAGGACGAGGAGGTCAACAAGGTCGCGCTGGAGAAGGTCCGGGCCGACAAGACCCGCGAGTCCGGCGACGGCTTCGACGGCTCCTGGGTCGCCCACCCCGACCTCGTCCCGGTCTGCCGCGAGGTCTTCGACGGCGTGCTGGGCGACAAGCCCAACCAGCGCGACCGGCTCCGCGTGGACGTCAGCGTCACCGCCGCCGACCTGCTCAACGTCAAGGCCACCCCGGGCGACATCACCGAGGCCGGCCTGCGCAACAACATCGACGTCGCCCTGCGCTACCTGGCCACCTGGCTCAACGGCTCCGGCGCCGTCGCCATCCACAACCTCATGGAGGACGCCGCCACCGCGGAGATCTCCCGCTCGCAGGTGTGGCAGTGGATCTACAACGGCGTCTCCACCGCCGAGGGCCAGAAGATCACCAAGGAGTGGGTGGAGCGGCTCCTGGACGAGGAGCTGGCCAAGATCCGCGCCGAGCTCGGCGACGCCTACAACGAGCCGCGCTACGAGCAGGCCGTGACCCTCTTCAAGGAGGTCACGCTCGCCGACGAGTACTCCGAGTTCCTCACCACCCCCGCCTACCAGCAGTTCCCGTGATGTGATGACGGGACCGGGCCGCCCCGCGCGGGTCGGCCCGGTCCCGCCGTCGGCGGGGCGGTCCGATCTTGCCGTCCGCACGGGACCCGGAGGATGGTGGAGGGGATGGAACCGGTACTCACGTCGCTGGCCCTGAAGCTGGACGCGCTGCTCGGACCCGACCGGGTGATCACCGACCCGGTGCGGCTGCGCACGTACGAATGCGACGGCCTCACCAACCACCGTTCGACGCCCGGGATCGTCGTGCTGCCCGACAGCGCGGAGGAGATCGCGGCGATCGTGCGCGCGTGCGCGGAGGCGGGCGTCCCCTACGTGGCGCGCGGGTCCGGGACGGGCCTGTCGGGCGGCGCGCTCCCCCGCGCGGACGGGGTGCTGATCGTCACGTCCCGGATGCGGCGGATCCTGGAGATCGACATCCCGGGGCAGCGCGCCGTGGTGGAGCCCGGCGTGATCAACCTGGACGTGACCCGCGCGGTGCGCCCGTACGGGTACTACTTCGCGCCCGACCCGTCGAGCCAGCAGATCTGCTCGGTCGGCGGGAACGTGGCGGAGAACTCCGGCGGCGCGCACTGCCTGAAGTACGGCTTCACCGCGCACCACGTGCTCGCGTGCGAGGTCGTGACGCCGGACGGCGAGCTGGTGGAGCTGGCGGCGGACGGCCCCGGCTACGACCTGCTCGGCGTGTTCGTCGGGGCGGAGGGCACGCTCGGCATCGCCACCAGGATCACGGTGCGGCTGACCCGGGTGCCGGAGACCGTGCAGACGCTGCTGGCGGCGTTCGACTCGATCGAGGCGGGCGGGACGGCGGTGTCGGCGATCATCGGCGCCGGGATGGTGCCGGCGGCGATCGAGATGATGGACGCCCTGTCGATCGAGGCGGCCGAGGCGGCGGTGCGCTGCGAGTACCCGCCGGGCGCGGGCGCGGTGCTGATCGTGGAGCTGGACGGCCCGGACGCGGAGGTCGCCGCGCAGTTCGCCGAGGTGGAGCGGCTGTGCCGGGACGCGGGCGCGTTCGAGATCCGGATCGCCGCGGACGACGCGGAGCGCGCGCTGATCTGGACGGGCCGCAAGTCGGCGTTCGCCGCCGTCGGCCGGATCAGCCCCGCCTACCTCGTCCAGGACGGCGTGATCCCGCGCACGGCGCTGCCGCGGGTGCTGGCGCGGATCGACGCGCTGTCGGCCGAGTCGGGCGTGCGGGTGGCGAACGTGTTCCACGCCGGGGACGGCAACCTGCATCCGCTGGTGCTGTTCGACGACGCCGAGCCGGGCGCCGCGGAGCGCGCCGAGGAGGTGTCGGGCGCGATCCTCGACCTGTGCATCGAGCACGGCGGGTCCATCACCGGCGAGCACGGCGTCGGTGTCGACAAGTCCCGCTACATGCCGCGGATGTTCACCGACACCGATCTGGACACGATGCAGATGGTCCGCTGCGGGTTCGATCCCGCTGGACTGTGCAACCCGGGGAAGGTGTTCCCCACGCCGCGGCTGTGCGGCGAGGTCCCGGGCGTGCGCAAGGGCCCGCACCCGTACGAGGGAAAGGCGGACATCTTCTGATGCGGCCGTTGGAGGCTCTGGCGAAGGTCTGCGGCGACGTCCGCGCCGGTGAGCCCGAGGAGGGCGTGCTGGGCGTGCAGCCCGCGCTGGTGGCGGCGCCGGCGTCCGTCGCGGAGGCCGCGGAGGTGATGCGCGTCGCCGCCGAGCAGGGCCTGTCCGTGGTCCCGCGCGGCGCCGAGACGCGGCTGGACTGGGGGACGCCCCCGGAGCGCTGCGATCTGCTCGTGGACACGCACCGGCTGAACAGGCTCGTCGAGCACGCTGCGGGCGACCTCGTCGCGACCGCAGAGGCCGGGCTGCCGCTGGAGGCGCTGGCCGAGCGGCTCGCGGAGGAGGGGCAGCGGCTGTCCCTGGACGTCCCGCTGCCCGGCTCCACGGTCGGCGGGACGATCGCCACCGCGGCCGCCGGCCCGCTCCGGACGCTGTTCGGCACGCCGCGCGACCTCGTCATCGGGCTCACGGTCGTCCGGGCGGACGGGAAGATCGCGCGTTCCGGCGGGAAGGTCGTCAAGAACGTCGCGGGATACGACCTGGGGCGGCTGTTCTCCGGCTCGTACGGCACCCTCGGGCTCATCGTGGAGGCGACGTTCCGCCTGCATCCGGTGCCGGCCGCCACGGCGTGGGTCGCGCGCAGGGTCGGCGGCCCGGACGAGGCGCACGAGGCCCTCCAGACCGTCCTGCACTCCCCCACGGCTCCGAGCGCCCTCGAATTCATCGGCCCCGGGACGGTCGCGGCGCTGCTGGAAGGCGTCCCGGACGGTGTCGCCGCGCGCGCTGGGCAGCTCGTGAAGCTCCTCGGCGGCGACGCCCAGATCACCGAGAACGCGCCGGACGGCTGGGGCCTGTACCCGGACGGCACCACCCTCATCGACGTCACCGCACCACCGCCGTCCCTCCGCGAACTCGTCGGCCTCGTCGACGGCCTACGGCCCGGCGTGGCGATGACATGGAGCGGCAGCGGACACGGGCAGATCGGCCTCCCCTCCGGCACCACGTCCGAGGAGGTGGCCGCGGCGCTCGGCGCGCTGCGCGACGTCCTGGGCCGATACAAGGGCGCCGCCGTCGTCCGCTATGCGCCGCAGGAAGTGCGCGGTGAGATCGACCTGTGGGGGCCCGTGCCGGCTCTCTCCCTTATGCGCCGGGTGAAGGACCAGTTCGATCCGGATCACCGGCTGTCCCCCGGCCGCTTCGTGGGAGGAATCTAGATGAGCGCCCAGGACGACCTCCCGAAGCTTCTCGGCGACTGCGTGCACTGCGGTTTCTGCCTGCCGACGTGCCCCACCTATGTGCTGTGGGGCGAGGAGATGGACTCCCCGCGCGGCCGCATCCACCTCATGCAGCAGCACCTCGAGGGCGCACCCCTCAACGCGCCGATGGTGCAGCACTTCGACCAGTGCCTCGGATGCATGGCGTGCGTGACGGCATGCCCGTCGGGCGTGCAGTACGACCGGCTCATCGAGACCACCCGGGCGGAAGTGGAACGCGAGCATCCCCGTTCGCTGAAGGAGCGGGCCATACGCGAGGCCATCTTCCGCCTGTTCCCCTACAAGCGTCGGCTCCGCGCGCTGCGCGGCCCGCTGCGCGCCTACCAGAAGTCGGGTCTGGACCGCCTAGTGCGGCGCAGCGGCGTGCTGGAACGCATCTCGCCGTCCATCGCGGCGATGGAGCGCCTCGCACCGCCCCTGGGCAAGGCGCCGCGCCTTCCCGAGTTCGTCGCCGCGCGCGGGAAGCGCCGCGCGACGGTCGGAATGCTGACGGGCTGCGTCCAAGGCGAGTTCTTCCCCGGCGTCAACGCGGCCACCGCGCGCGTGCTGGCTCTGGAGGGCTGCGACGTGGTCATCCCCGCGAACCAGGGCTGCTGCGGGGCGCTGTCGCTGCACTCCGGCCGCGAGGACGAGGCCCGCGCCTTCGCCCGCCGGACCGTCGAGACCTTCGAGTCCGCCGACGTCATCGTCGTGAACTCGGCGGGCTGCGGCTCGGCGATGAAGGAGTACCGGGCGCTGCTCGCAGGCGACCCGGCCTGGGCGGCGCGCGCCGAGGCGCTGTCGGCGAAGACCAGGGACCTCGCCGAGTTCCTCGTGGAACTCGGGCCCCGCGCGGAACGGCGGCCACTTCCGGTCACCCTCGCCTACCACGACGCGTGCCACCTGTCCCACGCGCAGGGCGTCCGCGCCCAGCCGCGGGCCCTGCTGGCCGGGATCCCGGAGCTGACCGTCAGGGAGATAGCCGAACCCGACCTCTGCTGCGGCTCCGCCGGCACCTACAATCTGCTTCAGCCGGAGGCCGCCTCCGCATTGGGCGACCGCAAGGCGGTGAACGTGGACGCCACCGGAGCCGAACTACTCGTCGCCGCCAACCCCGGCTGCTCCATGCAGATCGCCACCGCGCTGCAACGCCGCGGCGCCCCCATCGCGGTCGCGCACACCGCGCAGGTGCTGGACGCCTCGCTGCGCGGGCTCGGCCGCGACGCCCTTGTCGGACGCACTTCGTAAGGCCCTGACCAGGTGGTTCCGCCGCTTCCCCGGTGAGGGAGGCCCGGCCGCCGTCGTTCCGGCCGTCCTGTATCGTGTCTGGCCCCTGCAGGCAGGACCCGCTTACTGGGCACGAAACGGGCCCGAGGGAGCACGAGAAACGTGTCGAACAGCTACCACTCACACCGCCGAAGAAGGAAGAGCGGCGCGGGCCGGCTCGGCCTCGCCGGCGCCCTCACGGGCATCGTCGGCATCGCCGCCGTCGCCGCCGGGATCGTCTACTTCCGCCCGGACGGCACCGCGGGCGGCGGCGGCCGGCCGTCGCTCGCCAGCCAGGGCGAGACCGGGGCGCAGAGCACCGCGCCGCTGCCGAAGACCGGGCCGCCCGTCAACTTCACCACCCCCGAGGGCTACGGCTACAGCCTCGCCGCGGTGAAGGCCGGGACGGACCGGCAGCCGCTGGGCGCGACCGAGGCGCCGCCGTCCGGCACGACGTACGCCTACGCCGACTACGTCCTCACCAACAGCCAGCGCAGGCCCGTCCTGCTGGACTTCCCCGCGGACCTGTTCATGCCGAAGTCGCAGGTCCCCTCCGACGCGCAGGACCGCTGCATGCCGCAGCCGGGCATCCCCGACGACCTGTGCACCCTCCCCAACCACAGCGAGATCACCGCCCGGCTCGGCGGGTCGAAGGCGCCGGTCGACGACAACGGCGACCAGATGATGCCCGCGGGCGCGACGTACCTGGTGCGGATCGCGACCGATCTGCCGGTGAAGGACGGCCTGTCCGCCGGCGACCTGAAGATGTACGTGTGGAACGCCCGCTACACCAGCGACCGCAAGGGCGTCGAGATCGCCTTCCCGTAGCCGGGCGCCCAGGGTCAGCCCGGGCTCGTGAAGCCGATGTCCTGGTAGCCCGGCTCGTAGAAGCCGCGGGCGCCGATGTTGGCCAGGTCGGCGCGGACCGCGACGAGCTGGGGACGCTGGTACAGGGGCAGGACGACGGCCTGCTGCCAGACGAGCCGGTCCGCCTCGTTCACAAGGACGTGAATCCTCGCGGGATCGACCTCCGCGATCGCGCGGTCCATGGCCGCGTCGATGGCGGCCGTTCCCGTGCGCGAATAGTTCTGCTGGATGCGGTCCCCGCGTGGCCGCGCGAACACGGCCTTCATGGGCGACACCGGGAACGAGGTGCCCAGCCAGGAGAACGGGACGATGTCGAAGTTCCCGGGGGTGACGTAGTGGTCGAACACGTCGTCGGCGGGGACGGCGTCGATGTCGACCCGGGCGCCGATGCGCCGCAGTAGCGCGCGCGTGAGCTCCCCCTCCTGCTCGCTGATCGGGACGCCGGACGGGATGACGAACCGCAGCGCGAGCGTCCTGCCGTCCTTCTTCCGGTACCGGCCGTGGGGGGTCCAGCCCGCATGGTCCAGGATGCGCCGCGCGGCCACCGGGTCGTAGCCGCCGAGGTCCGCGGAGTCGTCCTGGTAGCCGTCCTGCGTGTTGACGTAGAAGTGGTTGCCGAGCGTCTGGATCGGCACGCCCAGCCCGGACAGGTCGGAGCGGGCGATGGCGCGGCGGTCGATGCCGAGCATGACGGCGCGACGCACCCGCAGGTCGGACAGGATCGGCCCGGCCGCGTTGAACGTGAAGTGCCGCCAGTCGGGGCCGCCCGCCCTCCGCACGGCGGCCCCCGGGACGGCCTCGGCGCGGTGCAGGGCGCCCGCGTCCAGGCCGACGTCCATCAGGTCGATCTCGTTGGCGGCGAACGCGCCCGGCATCGCGCTGGTGTCCATCGCCCGGTAGACGATCCGGTCGAGCTTGGCGGGCGGGCCCCACCATCCGGGGTCGCGCACCATCGTGACCGTCTTGGCCGTCTGGTCGATCCTCCCGAGCTTGAACGGGCCCGCCGTGACGGGCATGCGGTCCATCCAGCCCGTGTTGAACGCGGCGGGCGTCGAGTAGGCCACCGCCGGATAGAGGGGGCTGAACAGGCTGCGCCAGTCCGCGTACGTCCCCGCGAAGGTCACCTCGACGGTGTGAGGGTCCGCGCCTTGCTCGACGCGCTCGATCTGCTTGTAGCCGGTGACGGTGGAGACCTCGTAGCGCGGGTCGCGGCCCGACAGCGCGCGCGCCTGCGCCTCGAAGTCGCGATAACTGAGTGGCCGGCCGTCGGACCAGTGCGCGTCGGGGTTGAGCCGGTAGGTGACGACCTGCCCGCGTCCGCTGCGCCGCAGCTCGGCCGAGCGGAGGTACTCGGGCACCGGATGCGGGACGGCCTTCTCGTCGGCGCGCATGAGGTGCGGCAGCGCGCCCTGGATCACCTGCTCGACCGACCCCTTCGTCCCGTTGACGTCGTTGAAGTTCCACTGCGAGGGGAACTCGGGGAGCGGCCAGCGGAGCGTGCCGCCGTTGCGGACGTGGTCGCGCGGCGTCGGGTTGACGTCCGACGCGGGCAGCCGCCCGGCCGCGCGGGTCGTCGCCTCCCCCGGCCCCGGACCGCCGCAGCCGCCGGCGGCCGTGGTCGCGGCGAGGAGGAGCAGGGCGCC
The DNA here is from genome assembly GCF_014706005.1 of Actinomadura sp. RB99. Classification (NCBI taxonomy): domain Bacteria; kingdom Bacillati; phylum Actinomycetota; class Actinomycetes; order Streptosporangiales; family Thermomonosporaceae; genus Actinomadura; species Actinomadura sp. RB99. The sequence continues at coordinate 92,927 of NZ_JABMCA010000011.1, forward strand.
CAGCAGGCGCCTCACAGGCCGGCTCCGGCCTCGACGAGGGGATGATGGCAGGCGGCCCATTGGTCGCTCTCTCGGTCGGTGCTCATGGGACGGGGCAGGGGGTCGTGCTCTTCGCACCGGCGGGCGTCCGCCTCGCCCAGCGCCGTGTACCGGGGGCAGCGCGAGCGGAAACGGCATCCCGTCGGCGGGGCCGTGGGGTCGGGCAGGTCCCCGCGCAGGGGGACGCGCCGCCGGCGGCGTTCCAGGCGCGGATCGGGCAGCGGCACCGCGTCCAGCAGCGCGCGCGTGTACGGGTGGGCGGGCCTTCCGTACACCTCGTCCACGGAGCCGATCTCCACGATGCGCCCCATGTACATGACGGCGACGCGGTCGGCGATGCGGTGCACGACCGCCAGATCGTGCGCCACGAACAGGTACGCGATGCCGAGCCGGGCGCGCAGCCCTTCGAGCAGGTCCATGACGCCCGCCTGCACCGACACGTCCAGCGCCGCCACGGGCTCGTCCAGCAGCAGGAGCCGCGGCTCCAGCGCCAGCGCCCGCGCGATGCCGACGCGCTGCCGCTGCCCGCCCGACAGCCCGTGCGGGTACCGCCCGGCGTGGACCGGTTCCAGCCCCACCAGTTCGAGCAGCTCCCGGACGCGCCCGTCCGGCGCGCGCTCGCCGTGCACGGCGAGCGGCTCCGCGATGATGTCGGCGACGCGCATCCGGGGATCGAGGGACGTGAACGGGTCCTGGAAGACGACCTGGACGTCGCGCCGCAGCGCCTTGCGGCGGGACGGGCGCAGCGCGGCGGTGTCCTGGCCGAGCACGGCGACGCGGCCGCCCTGCGGGCGCGCCAGCCGCAGGATCTCCATCAGCGCCGTCGTCTTCCCGCAGCCCGACTCCCCCACGAGCGCGAGCGTCTCGGCCTCCCGGACGTCGAACCCGATGCCGTCCACCGCGTGCACGGTGCCCGCGCGCCGCCTGAACAGCGTCCCCCGGTACAGCGGGTGGTGGCGGACCAGGCCGTCCACCTCCAGGACGACGGGACGCTCGCGCCGGGGCGGACGGGTGGGCCGCGGCACCGCGTCGGGCAGCGGGAACACCGCGTCGGCATCGGCGGTCGCCTCGGTGTTGACGCACGCGGCCGTGTGCCCCGACGGCCCGACCAGGACCGGCTCCGGATCGCGGTCGCGGCACGCGTCCACCGCGACGGGGCACCGCGGAAGGAACGCGCACGCGCCGCCCGCCGCCGCCGGGGCCGGCGCCCCGTCGATCGCCGCGGCACGGGCGCCGCCGGTCCCCATGCGAGGCAGCGACTGCAGCAGCCCGATCGTGTAGGGCATCCGCGGGCGCCGGTAGACCTCCTCCACCGGCCCGGACTCCACCGCCCGGCCCGCGTACATCACCATGATCCGGTCGGCGAACCCGGCGACGACCCCGAGATCGTGGGTGATCAGCACGATCGCGGCGCCGGTGGCCTCCTTCGCCGCCTTCAGCACGTCCAGGACCTGCGCCTGCACGGTCACGTCCAGCGCCGTCGTCGGCTCGTCCGCGACGATCGCGACCGGGTCGTTGGCGATCGCCATCGCGATCATCACGCGCTGCCGCATGCCGCCGGAGAACTCGTGCGGGTGGGCGCGCGCCCGCCGCGCCGCCCCGGGGATGCCGACGAGGTCGAGCAGTTCGACGGCCCGCGCCCGCGCCGCCGCGCGCGTGGCGCCCGAGTGGACGCGCACGGCCTCGGCGATCTGGTCGCCGACCGGATGGACGGGCGTCAGCGCCGACAGCGGATCCTGGAACACCATCGCGAGGTCCTTGCCGCGGACCCGGGACAGCTCGGCGTCGGACCGTCCGACCAGCTCCTCGCCGCGCAGCCGGACCGAGCCCGTCACGCGCGCGTCCGGCGGCAGCAGCCCCACCATCGCCAGCGCCAGCGCGGTCTTGCCCGAGCCGGACTCGCCGACGACGCCGAGGACCTCGCCCGCGCCGACGTCGAAGCCCACACCGCGGACCGCGTGCACGCCCGAGGAGTACCGGACCGTCAGGTCCCGCACCGCGAGGACCGTCATCGGCCGCCCCGCCGCGGCCCGGCCTCCGGGTCCAGGACGTCGCGCAGCCCGTCCCCGAGCAGGTTCACCGCGAGGACGATCAGCACGAGCATCGCCGCGGCCGCCGCGAACGGCCACGGGTAGGCGGTCGCGGCGCCCTGCCCCTCGGCGACCAGCGTGCCCAGCGAGACGTCCGGCGGGCGCACGCCGAGCCCGAGGCAGGACAGCCCGCTCTCGGCGATGACCGCGACGCTGACGTTCACGCTCGCGTCCACCACCAGCAGCGACGCCAGGTGCGGCAGCACGTGCCGGACGATCACCCGCACCGGGCCCGCGCCGAGGAACCGGGCGGCGAGCACGTACTCGCGCTCGCGCAGCGAGGCCGTCATGCCCCGCACGGCCCGCGCGGTGACCATCCACAGGACCGCCGCGAGCAGCGGCACCAGCGCGCCGCCGCCGAGCGCCGGCGCCAGCACGGCGACGAGCAGGAACGACGGCAGGACCAGCAGCAGGTCGGTGCCCCACATCAGGATCCGGTCGAGCCGCCCGCCGGCGAACCCGGCGACGGCGCCGACCAGCCCCGCCAGCCCGGTCGACAGCACGGCCGCGGACAGGCCGATGACCAGCGACCGCCGGGTCCCGCGCAGGGTGAGGGCGAGGACGTCCCGGCCGCTCTGCGTGGTGCCGAGCCAGTGCCGCGCGGACGGTCCCTGCCGGAACGCGGTGAAGTCGGTGTCGTCCCAGCCCCAGCGGGACAGCAGCGGCGCGCCGAACGCGACCGCGAACAGGGCCGCGAGCAGGACCAGCCCCGCGACGGCCCGCCTGCTGCGGGCGAGCCGGCGCGGCAGCGAGGGCGGGCCGGCGGGAGGCGGCGGCGCGGCGGCGGCCGGCCGCTCGGGCGCGGTGCGGGCGGCGAGTCCGGTGGTCATGCGGCCGCCCCGGTCCGGACGCGGGGGTCGAGGGCCCCGTGCAGGACGTCCGACGCCAGCCCGGCGGACAGGACCCCGCACGCCGCGAGGCAGCTGATCGCCGCGACCACGTTGACGTCGCCTCGCGAGATCGCCTCGACCAGCCATTCGCCCATGCCGTGCCAGCCGAACGCCTGCTCGCAGAACATGCCGCCCAGCACGAGGAACCCGAACGAGTAGGCGAAGTAGGTGGTCATCGGTATCAGCGCGGTCCGCAGGCCGTGCCTCAGCAGGGCCGTGCGGCGGCGCAGCCCCTTCGCCCGGGCGGTGCGCACGAAGTCGGCGTGCAGGACGTCCAGCATGAGGCCGCGCTGGTAGCGGCTGTAGAACGCGACCTGCGTGGTGGCGATGGTGACGGTGGGAAGGAGCAGGTGCCGTACATGGTCCGCCAGGCCGCCGAGCGCACCGAACGTCCCGTAGGCCGCTCCCGGCGTGGTCTCCCCCACCCAGGCGAACAGGTGCATCCCCAGCGCGTCGTTGGCCTCGGCCGCGACGATCTGCAGCAGCACCGCCAGCACGAACACCGGCACGGCTAGCAGCAGGTACGAGCCGAACGTGATGAAGCGGTCCGCCGCGCGTCCCTGCCGTATCGCCGCGTAGGCGCCCAGCAGGACGCCCAGGGCGGACCCCAGGAACGCGCCCGGGGACAGCAGGCGCAGGCTCACTCCGAGCCGCCGCCACAGTTCCGCGTTGACGGGCCGCCCCTCCCACGTGCGCCCGAAGTCGCCGTGCAGGACGCCCGCGGCCCAGGTGCCGTACCGCACGGCCAGGGACGTGCGGTCGTTCAGGTTGAGCCGGGTGAGCCGCGCGTCCACGACCGACTCCGGCGGGCGGGGAGCGCGGTCGTCGAAGTTCGACCGGGGGTCGAGCGCGGCGGCGGCGAGCAGGTAGGCAAGGCTCGTGGCCGCCACGACCAGCACCGCGTAGTTCGCGAGCCGCCGCAGCAGGAACGCCGCCATGTCCCTCCTCCCGCCGCATGCGCCGATCACAGAATGTCATGGATCGATCACGCGATGCGCGGGGGAAACGCCGACGGTTCCCGTTTCCGTGGCCCGACGGCCGCGCCGCTCCCGGCGGTACCCCCTCGTTCCCACCCGCCTTCGCCCAGAGTGCCCTGAGCTGGGACATCTGTTCCGTATGCCGGGTTCCGCGGCTACCATCACGGCACGCGCGACGCCGCCGGCCGCCCTCGCGGACCCGCTGTCCTGAGGCGGACGCCGCCGGTAGTGCAGCAGGACGGGCCGGACGTTTTAACATTCCATTACTTTTGATTCGGGGGGCATCCATGGAGACCGCCGAGCACGGCCGCGGGCTCGCGGCACGCGCGGCGGTCCCGCTCGCCCTGGCGGCGGTCCTGGCCGTCACCGCGTCGCTCCTGCTCGGCACCTTCCTGCCCGCCGGCGAGCGGCTCGTCTGGTGGCATCCGGAGATCGTCATCGCGATCTTCTGGACGCCGGTGGCCGCCGCGCTGCTGCGCAAGCGGTCCGGGCTCCGGGTCGGCTGGCTGATGCTCGGGGCCGGGTTCAGCGCGGCGGTGTACGTCCTGGTCCTCAACCTCGCGCCGTGGTTCACGCTGCACGGCTGGGCCGGGGCCGCGTTCCTCCGCTGGCTCGCCACGTGGCTGTGGGCCGTCGACACCTACGCGCTCACCCTGGTCCTGCCGCTGATCTTCCCGGACGGCCGGGTGGTGACCCGCTGGTTCCGGCCCGTGCTGTGGCTGGCCTGGCTGGTCCCGGTGGTCGTGTGCGCGCACCTGACGCTCGACCCGGGCGCCCGGCGGTTCCACAACGGCGTGTCCGTCTACCCGTTCGAGAAGATCCCGGTCCCGATCAGCGCCCTGATCCTCGGCACGCTCGCCGGGGGCCTGCTGTCGCTGGTGGTCCGGTTCGCGCGGTCGTCGCCGGACGTGCGGCGGCAGATCGCGTGGGTCGTCTACCCCGGCGTGATCGCGCAGGCCGTCATCTTCGTCGGGGAGAACAGCCGGATCGGCGACCCGCTGCGCGATCTCAGCATCGCGGCCGTGCCGATCTGCATCGGGATCGCGATCCGCCGCTACCGGCTGTACGACATCGACCTGGTGGTCAGCCGGACGCTGGTGTACGCCGGGCTGGTCGTGGTGATCACCGGCGTGTACTTCGCGCTGGTCGGCGCGGCGGGCCTGCTCGCGCACGGCTACGGGACGCTGGCCGGCCTCGCGGGCGCGATCGTGGCCGGCGCGGTGTTCGAGCCGGTCCGGCGGCGGCTCCAGCGCGCCGTGGACGGGCTGATCCACGGCGAGCGCGACCCGTACCGGATCGCGGACCGGCTGAACCGCCGGCTGCAGACGGCCGTCGACCCCGCCGCGGCGCTCGCCGTCGCCGCGGAGGTCGCCCGCTCGGCGCTGCACGCCACCGGCGTCGTGATCGAGGTGCTGGACCGCGACGGCCGGACGGTCTCGGCGGAGGACGGCGTGCTCGGCGACCGCCCGCAGCTGATCCCGCTGGTCTGGCACGGCGAGCCGGTGGGCCGGCTGCTGTTCGGCGTCTCCCGGCCGCCGGACGCCCGGATGTCGGGCATCCTCGCCCGCAACCTCGCCGAGCTGGCGAACGCCGCCCGGCTCACGGCGGACGTGGCGCGCTCCCGCGAGCGCATCCTGCGCACCCGGGAGGAGGAGCGCCGCCGCCTGCGCCGCGACCTGCACGACGGGCTCGGCCCGACGCTCGCCAGCCTCGCCATGACGGTGGACGCGGCGCGCATCACCCTGAAGACCGACCCCGAGGCCGCCGACGCGCTGCTGGAGAACCTGCGGACGATGATGGGCCGCACCATCGGCGACATCCGCGAGCTGGTCTACGGGCTGCGCCCGCCCGCGCTGGACGACCTCGGGCTCGCGGGCGCGATCCAGGCGCTCGGCGGCGTCGTCGCGACGGGCGACGGCCCGCGGGTGGACGTCCACGTCGAGGGCGACCTGGAGCGGCTCCCCGCCGCCGCCGAGGTCGCCGCGTACCGGATCGTCCAGGAGGCGCTGACGAACGTGCACCGGCACGCCAGAGCGGACTCGGCGGTGGTGCGGCTGTACCTGAACGGCGATCTGCACGTGACCGTCGGCGACGACGGCGTGGGGCTGCCCGCGCAGATGCGCTCGGGGATCGGGATGTCGTCCATGCGCGAGCGCGCGGCCGAACTCGGCGGTTCCTGCACGGTGGGGCCGGGGCCCAAGGGCGGGACGCTGGTCCGCGCCCGGCTGCCCGTCAACGGCGCCCGATCCTGAGTCCTCGCACCGGAGTCCGCGGTTCCCGCCGGACCTCTCCTGGTGGGAGGGCCGGTGACCGCCCCCCGCCAAGAAGGTCGCCACCGGCCCTCGGGCTCCGTACGGCGCCGGGGCTCCCATCCCGGTCCATACGGGCCATTCACCAGAGGGTGTGCAAGAAAGAAATTACGCGGTGCACGGTCCCGTTGCGGAGGGACACTTGTCCCGATCGATCCGGGACCGCGCCGGAAATACCGTCTGCCCTGGTCAGACCTGACTTCGTCAGATCCAGCCCGGCCGGGTCTCCCCCTCGGCGACCAAGACGGCCGGGCCGCGCAGATGGCTGGTCGCGCCGTCGAGGACGACGGTCAGCCGCCCGCCGGGCACGTCCACGGTCCACTCGCTGGGCCCGTCCGTGCCGGCCGCGGCCGCCGCGGCCACCGCCACGGTCCCGGTGCCGCAGGAGCGGGTCTCGCCCGAGCCGCGCTCGTACACCCGCATCTCCAGGTGCCGGTCCCCGACGGGACGGTAGAACTCGACGTTCACGCCCTCCGGGAAGACCTCGGGATCGAAGTCCGGGGCGCGCGTCAGGTCCAGCGCGGCGACGGGCCGGTCGACGCGGCACGCGAGGTGCGGGTTGCCCATGGAGACGCGCTCGCCGCGGAACACGGCGCCCGCGAGGGACGCCTCCCCGGAGCCGAGCGCGACGGGGGCGCCCATGTCGACGCTGACGTCCCCGGACGCCCCGAGCGTCACCCGCTTGAGCCCGGCCCGCGTGGCGATGTCCCACTCGCCCGGGGCGGCCAGGCCGGCGTCGACGAGGTAGCGGGCGAACACGCGGGTGCCGTTGCCGCACATCTCGGCGACGCTGCCGTCGGCGTTGCGGTAGTCCATGAACCACTCCGCGCCGTCGAGCCCCTCAGCGCCGCCGAGCCCCCTGGCGCCGCCGAGGTCCATCGCCTTCGTCCGGACGACCCGCAGCACGCCGTCCGCCCCGATGCCGGCGCGCCGGTCGCACAGCCGCGCCACCGCCTCCGGCGTGAGATCCAGCGCGCCGTCCGGGTCGGGCAGGATCACGAAGTCGTTCTCGGTGCCGTGCCCCTTAACAAACCGCATTTCTCGATCGTATGGCCTAACCCGGACCGCTCATCCGACCAGGCCGAGGGCCCGCTCGACCAGGTCGGGGGCGTCGTGGGGAAGCCAGTGGACGCGGGGGTCGCGGCGGAACCACGACTCCTGGCGGCGGGCGAAGCGGCGCGTCGTCCGGACGGTCTCCTCCATCGCCTGCTCCTCCGTCCACTCCCCGGCGAGGAACCGCAGGACCTGCGCGTAGCCGAGGGCGCGGCCGGCGGTCAGGCCGTCGCGCAGCCCCCGCTTCTCCAGGGCCCGGACCTCGTCCACCAGGCCCGCGTCCCACATCCGCCGCACGCGCAGCGCGATCCGCTCGTCCAGCGTCTCGCGGGGGACGCCCAGCCCGATCTGGACGACGGAGCCGTAGCGGTAGACGTGCTCGGGCAGGGTGGCGGTGAACGGGCGGCCGGAGATCTCGATGACCTCCAGGGCGCGGACGATCCGGCGGCCGTTGCTCGGCAGGATCGCCTCCGCCGCCGCGGGATCCCGTTCGCGGAGGCGGGCGTGCAGCGCGGCGCTCCCCTCGCGTTCCAGCTCCCCTTCGAGGCGCGCCCTGACGGCCGGGTCGGTCCCGGGGAACTCCAGGCGGTCCAGCGCGGCCCGCACGTAGAGGCCGGATCCGCCGACCAGGACGGGAAGGCGCCCGCGCCCGCGGATCTCGGCGATGGCGTCGGCGCTGAGCCGCTGGTACTCGGCGACGCTCGCCGTCTCCGTGACGTCCCAGACGTCCAGCAGGTGGTGCGGGACCCCGCGCATCTCGGCCGGCGTCAGCTTCGCCGTGCCGATGTCCATGCCGCGGTAGAGCTGCATCGAGTCGGCGTTGACGGCCTCCCCGCCGAGGCGGAGCGCCAGTTCCACGGCGAGATCGGACTTTCCCGCGGCCGTCGCCCCCACGACCGCGATCACATCTGGAGAGGTCACGCCTGCAATTGTGGCAACAGATTGGGTATGGCCCTGCTTGTACGGGCTCCGCGCGAGGCCGCTACCAGGCCTCCGGGGGCCGCCGAGCCGAGGGATCCGGGGGGAATCGCGATGTCCTTCGTCGACAAGGTCAAGGAAATGCTGGGCCAGCACTCCGACCAGGCCAAGAAGGGCGTGGACAAGGGCGGCGACATGTTCGACCAGAAGACCGGCGGCAAGTACGCCGACAAGGTCGACAAGGTCCAGGACAAGGCGGACGACTACATCGACCGCGGCGACGAGGGCGGCACCGGCGGCCAGCAGGGCCCGAACGAGCCCCGCTAGCGCGTCCTACCGCTCTCCATGGACCAGCTCGCCACGAAGTAGCCGACTCCGTAGGGCGCCTCGTCCGCCAGCAGAGCCGCCGCCGACGCGGCCCCGGCGGACGGGGCGCTCGCCGGGCCGGCGGCCGTGCTGGTGGAGGTGCTAGACGTGGCGGCGCCCGCGAGCACCTGCCATGCCGCGCGCCCGGCCACCTGGAGTTCGCTGGAGACGACGGGATCCAGGGCGGCGAGCGCGGCGGCGTCGGCCTTGCCGAGGGCATGCGCGACGCCCTCGTCATAGCCCTGAGCGCGCTCGTCGAGGTATCCGGGCGCCTTCTCGGTCCTGCACGCGGACCCGTCGCCCATCACGAGGAGCGCGACGCGTTCCGCCGAACCGGCGAGTTCGGCGCCCAGGCGCAGGCAGGCGTCCGGATCGGCGTCGAACGCGACCGACTCGTAGCGCGCATCCGCCGCGAGGCCGTGCCGCTGGAGCAGCCAGCACCCGATGGTGAGGGACAGCGGCAGCGCCTCACCGCCGTACCCGACCGCCGGATCGACCGGGCTCGTCCAGTCCAGCCCGTACGGGCGGAGCGTGGCGTAGGCGCCGGCGCCGTAGGTCCGCGTGTCCTGAGCACCGCCCACGACGATCAGCGCGTCCGCGTCCTGCGCCCCGAGCCGGATGACCGCCTCGTCACAGGCCGCGCGCACATCGTCCAGTTCCGGCGCGGCCCCCGCCGCCAGGTCGGGCACCAGGATGGGCGGGTGCGGGCACACCGCCGCCGAGATCAGCACCGCGTTCCCGCGCCCTCGGACCAGCGGCCTCGCCCGGCGGCTCGGCGCTCCGGGTCCCGAGCGGTCATGCGGGCGTCGGGGCGGCGCAGCCGGGTGCGGCGGCCTGGCTCTGCGCCGGACGGCCGATCGTCGGCATGCCCAGCGAGACGCCCTTCGGGCCCTCGCCCTGGCGCGCCTCCCACGCGTCGCCCGCCCGCGTACGTCGGACGCCCTGGACCGGCTTGTCGGCCACCAGATGGTGGGACGCCGCGTAGGTCACCTCCACGGTGACCATGTCGCCGGGACGGACGGGCTCGTCCGGCGCCCGGAAATGGACCAGGCGGTTGTCGGGCGCGCGGCCCGACAGGCGGCGGGTCTCCTCGTCCTTGCGGCCCTCCCCCTCGGCCACGAGGACCTCGAGAGTGCGGCCGAGCTGCTTCTTGTTCTCCGCCCAGGAGATCTCCTCCTGGAGGGCGACCAGCCGCTCGTACCGCTCCTGGACGACCTCCTTGGGCAGCTGCCCGTCCATGGTGGCCGCCGGCGTCCCCGGCCGCTTGGAGTACTGGAACGTGAACGCCGAGGAGAACCGCGCCTCGCGCACCACGTGCAGGGTCTGCTCGAAGTCCGCCTCGGTCTCGCCCGGGAAGCCCACGATGATGTCCGTCGTGATCGCGGCGTCCGGGATGGCGGCGCGCACCTTCTCGATGATGCCCAGGTAGCGCTCCTGCCGGTAGGACCGGCGCATCGCACGCAGCACCGCGTCCGATCCGGACTGCAGCGGCATGTGCAGCGACGGCATGACGTTGGGGGTCTCGGCCATCGCCGCGATCACGTCGTCGGTGAAGTCCTTGGGGTGCGGCGAGGTGAACCGGACCCGCTCCAGGCCGTCGACGTTCCCGCATGCGCGCAGCAGGCCCGCGAAGGCGGACTGGCCGCCCTCCGTCATGGCGCGCACCTCGTCCGGCGCCGCCGCCAGGGCGCCGAACCCCGAGCCGTAGGCGTTGACGTTCTGCCCCAGCAGCGTGATCTCCAGCACGCCCTCGCCCACCAGCGCCTCGACCTCGGCGAGGATCTCGCCGGGCCGGCGGTCCCTCTCCTTGCCGCGCAGCGACGGGACGATGCAGAACGTGCAGGTGTTGTTGCAGCCGACCGAGATCGACACCCACGCGGCGTAGGGGGACTCGCGGCGCGTCGGCAGCGTCGAGGGGAAGGTCACCAGCGACTCTTCGATCTCGACCTGCGCCTCGCTCTGCACGCGCGACCGCTCCAGCAGCGCGGGCAGCGACCCGATGTTGTGGGTCCCGAACACCACGTCCACCCAGGGGGCGCGCTTGACGATCGTGTCGCGGTCCTTCTGCGCCAGGCAGCCGCCCACGGCGATCTGCATGCCCGGGTGACCGTCCTTGACGGGCCGGAGATGGCCCAGGTTCCCGTAGAGCCGGTTGTCGGCGTTCTCCCGCACCGCGCAGGTGTTGAACACCACCACGTCGGGCTCCGCCTCGCCCGCGCGCACGTAGCCGGCCGCCTCCAGCAGCCCGGACAGCCGCTCGGAGTCGTGGACGTTCATCTGGCACCCGTAGGTACGGATCTCGTACGTGCGGGGGCTCGTCTCCATAGGCGCACTCATGACAGTCCCCAAGCGTACGCGCCGGAGGGTGCGCGCCGGGCACGGATGATCACTCTGCGACGCGTCATCTACCCGCCGAACTGCGCAGTCGTGATCGGATCGGTACCGCTACGGAACCAACGGGCGCAATGGGATGACGTAGAGTCCGACCGCATGACGGACAGCGAAGGCGGGCCCGACCTGACCAAGGGGCAAGGGCCGGAGGACGCCATCACGCAGGCCGCCGCAACCGGCACGGGACCGCTCGTCGTGGTCGAGCACGTCCACAAGCACTTCGGCGAGCTGCACGTGCTCAAGGACATCAACCTCACCGTGGACCGCGGCGAGGTCGTCGTCGTCATCGGCCCCTCGGGCGGCGGCAAGTCGACCCTCTGCCGGTCGATCAACCGGCTGGAGCCCATCGACGGCGGCCGGATCCTCGTCGACGGCAAGGAACTGCCCAAGGAGGGCAAGGAGCTGGCGCGGCTCCGCGCCGACGTGGGCATGGTGTTCCAGTCGTTCAACCTGTTCGCCCACAAGACGATCCTCGAGAACGTCACGCTCGGCCCGGTGAAGGTCCGCAAGCAGGGCAAGCAGGAGTCCGAGAAGCACGCGATGGAGCTCCTGGAGCGCGTCGGCATCGCGAACCAGGCGGCCAAGTACCCCGCCCAGCTCTCGGGCGGGCAGCAGCAGCGCGCCGCGATCGCCCGCTCCCTCGCGATGCGGCCCAAGGTGATGCTCTTCGACGAGCCGACCTCGGCGCTCGACCCCGAGATGGTCAACGAGGTGCTCGACGTCATGACCGGCCTGGCCCGGGAGGGCATGACGATGATCGTGGTGACCCACGAGATGGGCTTCGCCCGCCGGGCCGCGCAGAAGGTCGTGTTCATGGCGGACGGGCAGATCGTGGAGGAGAACACTCCCGACGAGTTCTTCACCAACGCGCGCACCGACCGCGCGAAGGACTTCCTTTCCAAGATCCTCACGCACTGAGCCGCGGGGCTCCGGCAGAGAAGCAGAGGTGTGACGAGCAATGCGATTCAAGCGTTTCGGCGCTCTGATCGGCGCGGGCCTGGCCCTGTCGCTGGCCGTGTCGGCCTGCGGCAGTGACAAGGAGAAGACCGAGGCCAAGACGGTCGTCCAGAAGGCCAAAGAGGACAAGAAGCTGACGATCGGCATCAAGTTCGACCAGCCCTCGCTCGGGCTGAAGAAGCCGGACGGCACGTTCGCCGGCTTCGACGTCGACGTCGCCCGGTACATCGCCAAGCAGCTCGGCGTCCCCGAGAGCGGCATCACCTTCAAGGAGACGACCTCCGCGAACCGCGAGTCGTTCCTCGGCGGCGGCCAGGTCGACCTGGTGGTGGCGACCTACTCCATCACCGACGCGCGCAAGCAGCAGATCACCTTCGGTGGTCCGTACTACGTCGCGCACCAGGACACGATGGTCAAGGCGAGCAACACCAGCATCAAGAAGGCCCAGGACCTCAAGGGCAAGAAGCTGTGCCGCGCCGCCGGGTCGAACTCGTTCCGCCGCGTCACCGAGCCGCCGCCGGACGGCAAGCTCAACATCAAGGGCGTCACGCTGGTCGACGCCAACAGCTACTCCGACTGCGTGAGCAAGCTGAAGGCCGGCGCCCTGGACGCGGTCAGCACCGACGACCTGATCCTCGCCGGCTTCGCCGCGCAGCAGCCCGGCCAGTTCAAGGTCATCAACGACCCCTTCACCGACGAGAAGTACGGCGTCGGCATCAAGAAGGGCGACAAGGAGACCTGCGAGGCCGTCAACGCCGCCATCCAGAAGATGTACACCGACGGCAGCGCGAAGACGTACCTGGAGAAGAACTTCACGGGCACGGGCCTGAAGCTCGCCACGACCGTCCCGCAGATGGAAGGCTGCGCCTGATCCCAGGCTGAGGCTCCCCCTCGGCCGGTGCCTCCCCGGAGACGCGCTCCCGGGGAGGCACCGGCGTGGACTCGACCGGCTGGAACGCTATGGAACAGCTAAGCAATGTTTGACTTCAGCGCCTTCTTCGACCACTTCGACGAGATCCTCCAGGGGTTCTGGGCGACGATCCGCCTGGCCGCGGCGTCGGCGGTCCTGTCCCTCATCATCGGCACGCTCCTCGCGAGCTTCCGGGTCTCCCCGGTGCCGGTGCTGCGGTCCTTCGGCGCGGGCTACGTCAACATCGTCCGCAACACCCCCCTGACCCTGGTGCTGCTGCTGTGCGCCCAGGGGCTCAACGACACGCTGCACCTGACGTTCTCGTCGAACTCCTCGACGACGTACTACTGGTGGGCGGTCCTGGGCCTGTCGGGCTACACCGGCGCGTTCGTCTGCGAGACGCTGCGCTCGGGCATCAACACGGTGCCGCTCGGCCAGGCCGAGGCGGCGCGGTCGATCGGGCTGACCTTCACCCAGTCGCTGCGGATGATCATCCTCCCGCAGGCGTTCCGCTCGGTGATCGCGCCGATGGGCAGCATCCTCATCGCGATGATCAAGAACACGACGGTGGCGGCCGCGGCCAGCTACGCCGAGGCGGCGCTGGTCAGCAAGACGCTGCTGGACGCGCCGACCTTCACCGGCGGCGCGATCCCGCTGTTCATCGGGGTGGCCGTCGGCTTCATGATCCTGATCCTGCCGACCGGGTTCTTCTTCGGCTGGCTGGCCAAGCGGATGGCGGTGGCGCGATGAGCAAGGAAGCGACGGTCCTCTTCGACGCCCCCGGCCCGCGGGCGCAGGCGCGCAACCGGGTGATGACCGTCGTCTCGGCGGTCGTCCTGCTGGCGATCTTCGCCGCCCTCGTCTGGCGCTTCAAGGAGAAGGGCCAGTTCGCGGGCGAGCTGTGGAGCCCGTTCCTGAAGTGGACGGTGTGGAAAGAGCTGATCCTGCCGGGCCTCGGCAACACGCTGAAGGCCGCCGCGGTCGCCGCCGTGCTGGCGATGCTGTTCGGGATCGTGTTCGGCCTCGGCCGGCTGTCGGACCACTGGTGGATCCGGATCCCGGCGGGAGCGGTGGTCGAGTTCTTCCGCGCGATCCCGCTGCTGATCCTGATCTTCCTGGCGTTCTTCGTGCCGAACAAGATCAGCCCGTCGATCGCCGACTCGCAGTTCGGCACGCTCCAGCGGCTCCTGGTGGACGACTTCTTCTCGCTCTTCGGCGTGAAGATCAACGCCGGCGTCATCGTCGTGCCGGCCTTCGCCGCGGTCGTGTTCGGCCTCGTGCTGTACAACGGCTCGGTGCTCGCGGAGGTCGTGCGGGCGGGCGTGCTGTCCATCCCGAAGGGGCAGGCGGAGGCCGCCTACTCCATCGGCCTGCGCAAGAACGGCGTCATGCGGCTGGTGCTGCTGCCGCAGGCCATCCGGGTGATGATGCCGGCGATCGTGAGCCAGATCGTCGTCCTGCTCAAGGACACCGCGCTCGGGTTCATCATCGCCTACAGCGAGCTGCTCAACGCGGGCTTCAACCTGATCCCGGCGAACTACCACAACAACAAGATCCAGGCCGGGATCGTCATCGCGGTCATCTACATCGCGATCAACATGGCGGTGAGCCGGTTCGCGACGTGGCTGGAGGGCCGCGGCCGCCGCAACCGCAAGACCGGCGGAACGACGCTCGGCGCGGGGGGCGGCACACCACCGGCGCCCGGCATGTCGGTCAAGGACGTGACCGCGGGCGAGATGGGGTCCGCGGCGATCTGACCTGCGCCGGGAGCGGGCCCGACCGCTCCCGGCCGCCTCGCGGGGCGCCACCGGTCTCCGGTGGCGCCCTCCGCTTTCCCGGCCCCGGACCGCCCGCGCGGCGAAGGGGCGCCGATCACCCGTGACCGGCACATATCTTTCCGAAGTCAAAGCGCCCGTCATGGCCCCAACCGATCCCCGTATGCGGGACGATTCCTGGTATGACCGCTCGTGTGACCCTCCCCTACGGCTCCTGGCCTTCCCCCATCTCCGCGGCCGATGTGGCCCGCGCCCGGCTGCGCCTCAGTTTCCCCACCGTCGCGGGTGATGACGTGTGGTGGCAGGAGACCCGACCCGAGGAGGGCGGGCGGACGACGGTCATCCATCTCAAGGGCGGGCATCGCACCGAGGTGCTCCAGGCTCCATGGGACGCCCGCACGCGCGTCCACGAGTACGGCGGGCGGTCATACCTGCCGGTCCGTACCGCCGAGGGCGTGTCGCTGGTGTTCTCCAACTACGAGGACCAGCGCCTCCACCGGCTGGACGAGGGCGACCCCAAGCCGTACCCGCTCACCCCGGAGCCCGCCGTCCAGGCGGGGCTGCGCTACGCCGACTACGTGCTCTCCCCCGACGGCACCGAGATCTGGTGCGTGTGCGAGGGGCACATCGCCGAGCCGCCCGAGGGCGGGGGCACCGCCGCTGGGATCCGCCGCGCGATCGTCGCCGTCCCCCTGGACGGGAGCGCCGCCGACGACGCCGGGGCCATTCGCGAGCTGGTGACCGGCGCGCACTTCTACGCGTCGCCGGCCCCGTCCCCGAGCGGCGGGCACCTCGCCTGGGTGCAGTGGAACCACCCCCGCATGCCCTGGGACGGCACCGAGCTGCGCGTGGCGGCCATCGAGGACGGCACCACGGTCGCGCCGCGCACCGTCAAGGGCGGCCTCACCGAGTCGGTCGTCGCGCCGCTGTGGCGCGACGACGAGTCCCTCTACGTCATCTCCGACTGGCCCGGCTGGTGGAACATCTACCAGGTCGGCCTGCACGGCGAGTCCCCGCAGGCGCTGTACCCGGCCGAGGAGGAGTTCACCGGGGCGCTCTGGCAGCTCGGCGGCATGCCGTACGCGCTGCTGGACGACGGGCGCCTCGCCGTCCTGCACGGCGAGGGCGACATGCGGCTGGGCATCTACGACCCCGAGACGCTCGACCTGGTCGACGTCGAGGTGCCGTACGAGGACTGGCACCCGCAGCTGTCGGCCGACGGCACCACGATCGTCGGCATCGCGGGCGGCCCCGACCTGCCGACGTCGGTGGTGCGCGTCGACACCACCACGGGCCGCGTCGAGGGGCTCCGCCGGGAGCTCGCCGAGCTGCCCGACGTGGCGTACCTGTCGAAGCCGCGCACCGAGCGCCTCGAAGGCCCGTTCGGGCGCCCCGTCCACGCCTACGTGTTCCCGCCGACCAACCCGGAGGCCGCCGCGCCCGAGGGCGAGCTGCCGCCCTACGTGGTGTTCGTGCACGGCGGCCCGACCGGCCGGGTCTCCAAGGACCTCGACCTGGAACGGTGCTACTTCACCAGCCGCGGCATCGGCGTCATCGACGTCAACTACGGCGGTTCGACCGGGTACGGGCGCGCCTACCGCGAGCGGCTGCGCCGCCAATGGGGCGTGGTGGACGTCGAGGACGCCATAGCCGCCGCTCAGGCGCTCGTCGACGGCGGCATAGCGGACCCGGCGCGGCTGGCCATCCGGGGCGGCTCCGCGGGCGGCTGGACGACGCTCGCCGCCGCCACCCAGACCGACCTGTTCAAGGCCGCCACGTCCTACTTCGGGATCAGCGACCTGCAGAGCTTCGCCGCGGCCACGCACGACTTCGAGTCGCACTACCTGTTCGGGCTGATCGGCCCGCTGCCCGGCTTCGAGCGGGCCTACGAGGAGCGCTCGCCGCTCAACCGGGCCGACCGGACGGCCTGCCCGGTGCTGCTCCTGCAGGGCCTGAACGACCCGGTGGTGCCGCCGGACCAGTCCGAGCGGTTCGCGGTCGCGCTCGCCAACAAGAAGATGCCGTACGCCTACCTGACGTTCGAGGGCGAGTCGCACGGCTTCCGCCGCGCCGACACCGTCATCGCGTGCCTGGAGGCCGAGCTCGCGTTCTACGGCCAGACCCTCGGGTTCGAGCCGCGGGGTGTCGCCCCCATCGACCTGACGGTGGCCTGAGCCCCTTCACCGTCCCGTCCGCCGGCAGGTCGCGGCGGACGGGGCAGGACCGTCGGGGGGCGGGTCAGACGGCGCGCTTGTCGGCGGCGGCGCGCAGGTTGTAGACGTCACTGTCGAAGTACGCCGAGTACGACCGGGACGCCGTGTAGCCGCCGCCCTGGTAGCCGCCGATGACGCCGTTGATGTCGCCCTTCTGCGTCGTGTAGCTGTAGTTCAGCAGCCACGGGCTGCCGCTCGTGCCGCCGTAGAAGCCCGTGCAGTCCATCCGGATCTGGAACTTGGCCTGCTGCGCCGTCTTCGTCCGGCAGTAGATGGGCCGGTCGCGCGGGTCGAAGGCGATCTTCGGGTAGCCGGCCACGTTCACCGTCTTACCGGCGCCCTGGTTGATCGCGAGCTTGTTGTAGCCGACCGCCTTCTGGATCGTCTTGCCGCTCCGGTCGTTCAGCGCGATGAACCCGAAGTCCAGGTCGGGGTCGGTGCTGGTGATCCAGCGCTGGTCGACCAGCAGCATCTTGGCCGTCCACGTGCCGTAGGGCCGCTTCCCCCGGTCGTACTTCGGAACGAACGCCACCTTCGTGGCGTACTGCTTGCCCTTGCCGCCGTGCAGGCAGTGCGCCGCCGTGATCAGCAGCCGCTGCGACGAGCTCTGCACGACGCTCGCGGTGCAGAAGTGGTCGCCCTGGCCGTTGTTGAAGAACAGCGCGCCGATCGTCGGCACCCCGGCGAACGCCTTGGACTGCACGATCGACTGCGCCGACAGCGACCGCCCGGACGCGCCGCCGTTCGGGCGGTCGATGGGCGTCGCCGCGGCCATCCGGTTCGCCGTCCAGTAGCGGGACGCGTCACCGGCGTCGGCCGCGCTGATCCGCATGCTCGCGGACGTGTCGGCCACCGTGCGCCCTTGGGCGTCGCCCGCCGAGTACCAGACCGTGACGGCGCCCGCCGCGACGATGCCGGCGCAGGCGCCGCCCGCGGCCGTCCACCGCATCCACCGATTGCGCATCGCGCAAAACTACCGATCTCCCCGCCCCCGCACAACGGGAACGATCACACCGGTCAGCGCGCGAACTCGATCGCCCGGGACTCGCGCACCACGGTCACCCGGATCTGCCCGGGATAGGTGAGCTCGTCCTCCACCTGCTTGGCGATGTCGCGCGCGATGACCTGCGCCTGGATGTCGTCCACCGAGTCCGGCTTCACCATCACCCGGATCTCCCGGCCCGCCTGCATCGCGAAGACCTTCTCCACGCCCTCGTGCTTCTCCCGGGCGATCTGCTCCAGCCGCTCGAGCCGCTTGACGTAGGCCTCCAGCGACTCCCGGCGCGCCCCCGGGCGGCTGCCGCTCACCGCGTCCGCCGCCTGCGTCAGCACCGCCTCCACCGTGCGGACCTCGACCTCGTTGTGGTGCGCCTCGATCGCGTGCACCACGTCCTCGTCCTCGCCGTACCGGCGCGCTATCTCCGCCCCGATGAGCGCGTGGCTGCCCTCCACCTCGTGCGTGAGCGCCTTGCCGATGTCGTGCAGCAGCGTGCACCGCTTGGCGACGTCCGCCGGCAGCCGCAGCTCGCTCGCCATGATCCCGGCGATGTGCGCGGACTCGATGAGGTGCTTCAGCACGTTCTGCCCGTAGGACGTCCGGTACCGCAGCCGGCCGAGCAGCGCGATCAGCTCCGGGTGCATGTCGGCGATGCCGACCTCCACGAGCGCGTCCTCGCCGGCCCGCACGCACCGCTGCTCGACGTCGCTGCGGCTGCGCTCGTAGACCTCCTCGATCCGCTGCGGGTGGATCCGCCCGTCCAGCACGAGCTTCTCCAGGGTCAGCCGGCCGACCTCCCTGCGCACCGGGTCGAAGCAGCTCAGCAGCACCGCCTCGGGCGTGTCGTCGATGATGAGGTTCACCCCGGTGGTGGTCTCGAACGCGCGGATGTTGCGGCCCTCGCGCCCGATGATCCGGCCCTTCATCTCGTCGCTCGGCAGGTGCAGGACCGACACGACCGACTCGGCGGTCTGCTCGCTGGCCACCCGCTGGATCGCCAGCGTCACGATCTTGCGGGCGCGCTTGTCGCCCTCCGCCCGCGCCGCGTTCTCGATCTCCCGGGTGATCGGGATGGCCTCCCGCTTGGCCTGGTTCTCGATCGCCGCCACCAGCTCGCCCTTGGCCTGCTCGGCGGTCAGTCCGGCCGCGCGCTCCAGCACCTTGCGGCGCTCGTCCTCGACCTCGGCGAGCTCCTTCTTGCGCGCCTCCAGGGTCCGCTTGGTCTCGGCGAGCCGGTCCGCCCACTCCTGGAGCCGGCGCATCTCGCCGTCCAGGCGCTGCTCCCGCTCCGCGAGCCGGGTCTCCCGGCGCTCCAGGTCCTCCCTGGCGGTCCGCAGGTCGTCGCGGAGGGCCCGGGCCTCCTCCTCGGCGTCCGCGCGCGCCGACGCGGCGATCCGCTCCGCCTGCGCCTCGGCCCGCTCGCGCGCCTCGCGGGCCTCCTGCTTGGCCCGTCCCCGGATCTCGTCCGCCTCGCCCCGCGCGCGCGCCATCTCCGCGGCGGCCTTACCGGGCACGCCGGGACGCCACAGGATGACGATGACGAGAGCGACCAGGGTCACCAGCAACGCTGCACCCAGCAGGACGCTCTCCATGAGGCAGATCCTTCCTCGCCGCGGGCCCGCCCGGGATCGGGGCCCTGACTAGCGAGGATTTACTCGCGCCAGGCCGACGGCCGGGTACACGGCACCGCCGGGCCGCGCGGTGCGCCCGGGCGTTACGGCCGGTTCCGGTCGACGAACGTGTCCTGTATGCCTCTCAGCTGCTGGAACGTGCTCGGTCGTATGGCAATCCGCGAGACGCGGAGTAACTCCTCACTGCCGTAACGGTAAGCGGCATGGAGGTAATGAGCAAGCAAACGCCGGGCATTCCGGACTAACCGAACGTCGGCGTGAGTCCTCCCTTACCGGTCCATCCGACCGCCCGCACCCCGCGCCACCTGCCCGATCTTCCGGCCCCGGAGTCAGGGAGGGGGCGGCGCGCGGTCAGCCCTTCCGTCATCTCCGGCGTGTCGCCCACCGACCGGAACAGATCGGGCAGAGTCAGTCGAGCGGTGGCGGCTCGTCGGGGAAGGCGTCCGGGTCGGTGCCCTCGTCGGCGAGGGCCTCCTTGACGACCCGGTAGGACAGGCCCGGCGGGTAGCCCTTGCGGGCGAGCATCCCGACGAGGCGGCGCATGCGCTTGGCGGGGTCGACGCCGCGGGTGCCGGGCAGCTTGCGGTCGACCAGGGCCCGCGCGGTCGTCTCCTCCTGGCCCGGGTCGAGGGCCTCGACCGCGTCGCTGACGGTCTCGTCCGCGACGCCGCGCCGGCGCAGCTCCGCGGCGAGCGCGCGCTTGGCCAGGCCGCGCCCGGCGTGCCGGGACTGCACCCAGGCGCGGGCGAACGCCTCGTCGTCGATGAGGCCGACGTCGGTGAACCGGCCGAGGACCTTCTCGGCCACGTCGTCGGGGACGTCCTTGCGCCGCAGGGCGTCCGCGAGCTGCGCGCGGGTGCGCGGCGAGGACGTCAGCAGCCGCAGGCACACCTCCCGTGCCGCGGCCTCGGGGTCCGCGGGCGCCCGCCGGGCGGACTCCGCCTTCTCACGCGCCCCGCCCCGGCGCCGCCCACCACGCCCGTCCATGCCCTGCCCCTCCAGACCGCTCACCTGCCGCGTCCACCCCCGTCGCACCACCGCCGGGCCCATCACCCAGCCCCGCGCCTCGACCGCCCCGATCAAGACCGGCTGGAAGCGCTCGACGCCGGCGGCGCGCCGCTTCACGCGGCGTCCCGCCCGTCGCGCTCACGAGCGCCAAGAATCGTTCACGACCATTGTCAGAGCATGCCCGCCCCGCAACGCCCCCGCCCGTCGCGCTGACGAGTGAAGGCTCGCCCACCGCAACCGGCGACAGGCTTTCTGCTCGGCCACGCGACGACCGACCGCCTCGACCGTCGCGCCCATGATCGGACCAGGACCACCCGCCGCAACCGACGAAGGTTTTCGCCCGGCCACGAGCCGACTCCGACCGCCGCACTGCCGAACGAGGACCGCCGACCGCAACCGCCCAGGCTTTGTGCCCGGTCACGCGGCGACCTGGGCCGCCTCGACCACCTCGACCACCTCGACCGTCGCGCCCACGCCCGGGCCGGGACCGCCCGCCGCAACCGGCGACAGGGTTTGTGCCCGGCCACGCGGCGACCTCGGCCGTCGCGATCGCGAGCGAAGCCGGATTCAAGCGAAGCGAGAATCCGATCGCGCAGCGAGCCCCCAGGGCGAGTCGGAGCGATGCAGCGATCGCACGCATTGCCCGCCGAAGGAAGGCCGTCTAGCGGCCTGACGCCAAGGGCAAGGCAATGAATAGAGCGACGGCGCCGTTGGGGAAGGTCCGCGCATCGGCGCGCCGGTGCGCGGTGGGGCGCCGCCGCCCTGCATACGAGATCATCGCTCACTCTTCGTCAAGAGTCACCCGGAACGGGGGATTCGCCGTCAGGAATCGCCCGCGGCCTTGCCCGCCTTGGCCTTCTTCCCGGCGGCGGCGCGGCCGGTGGCGGCGGCCGTGACGGGCGCGGCGGGCGCGGCGGCGGGCGCGGGAGCGCCGTCCACCGGCACGGCGGCCGGCTCGGCCTCCTTGTCGACCTTCGGCCCGATGCCGAGCTTCTCCTTGATCTTCTTCTCGATCCCGTCGGCCATGTCCGGGTTGGCCTTGAGGAAGTTGCGCGCGTTCTCCTTGCCCTGGCCGAGCTGGTCGCCGTCGTAGGTGTACCAGGCGCCGGACTTGCGGACGAAGCCGTGCTCCACGCCGAGGTCGATGAGGCCGCCCTCGCGGCTGATGCCCTGGCCGTAGAGCAGGTCGAAGTCGGCGACCCGGAACGGCGGGGCCATCTTGTTCTTGACGACCTTGACGCGGACCCGGTTGCCGACGGCCTCGGTGCCGTCCTTGAGGGTCTCGATGCGGCGCACGTCGAGCCGGACGGAGGCGTAGAACTTCAGCGCGCGGCCGCCGGTGGTGGTCTCCGGCGAGCCGAACATGACGCCGACCTTCTCGCGCAGCTGGTTGATGAAGATGGCGGTGGTCTTGGTCTGGTTGATCGCGCCGGTGAGCTTGCGCAGCGCCTGCGACATGAGGCGGGCCTGGAGGCCGACGTGGCTGTCGCCCATCTCGCCCTCGATCTCGGCGCGCGGGACGAGCGCGGCGACGGAGTCGATGACGACGATGTCGATCGCGCCGGAGCGGATCAGCATGTCGGTGATCTCCAGGGCCTGCTCGCCGGTGTCGGGCTGGGAGACGAGCAGGGCGTCGATGTCGACGCCGAGCTTGGCGGCGTACTCGGGGTCGAGGGCGTGCTCGGCGTCGACGAACGCGGCGATGCCGCCCTTCTTCTGCACGCTGGCCACCGCGTGCAGGGCGATGGAGGTCTTGCCGGAGCCCTCGGGGCCGTACACCTCGACGACCCGGCCGCGGGGCAGGCCGCCGATGCCGAGCGCGATGTCGAGGGAGATCGCGCCGGTCGGGATCACCTCGACGGGTGCCCGCGCCTCCTCGCCCATCCGCATGACCGAGCCCTTGCCGAACTGCCGCTCGATCTGGGCGAGTGCGGTCTCGAGAGCCTTCTCCCGGTCGTTCGCTGCCATGTGAGATGTCCTTCTCGTTGTGACTTGTCGGCTCTCGGCCGCTGGTCTGCGATGTCGAGGGCGACGTTACGGCGGGCCACCGACACTTTCGAGATGCGGGCGCGGTTGTGGACGACGACACCGGCCGGGGCCAGCTTACCGAACACTCGTTCGATCATCGCCCGGTGCACCGATTCGGGTGGGAATCACCGTGCGCGCCGTGGTCCGGACCCCGTACGCTGGCGCCGTCAACGGAGGGTTCCATCATGACGCTGACCGTCCTCTTCTGCGTCGATCCGATCCACCCCCGGCGCGTTGACCCCCACTATGCACGCGAGGCCGCGGCCGTGCGGGACCACTACGGCGAGACGGCGCTGCTGGACCACGACGCGCTGCGGCGCGGGGACGTGGAGGCGGCGATCCGCGCGGTCCCCGCCGACCTGGGCCCCGTCTGGTATCGCGGCTGGATGGTCACCGGCCCGGAGTACGCCGCGATGGCCGCCGCCCTGAAGCAACGCGGGACGGTGCTGCTGACGCATCCCGACGACTACACGCGCGCGCACGAGCTGCCCGGCTGGCACGACACGTTCGCCGGGCTGACACCGAACAGCGTGTGGCGCCCTCTCTCCCCCGGGCAGGACCCGGGCGACCCGAACGCGCTCGCCGAGCTGGTCCGGCCGCTGCGCGGCGGCCCCGGGGTGGTCAAGGACTACGTGAAGTCGCGCAAGCACGAGTGGGACGAGGCGTGCTTCGTCCCGGACGTGAAGAACCTCGCGCGGCTGCGCGACGTGGCCGCCAAGATGATCGCCCTGCAGGACGAGTACTTGGCGGGCGGCCTCGTGGTGCGCGAGTTCGAGTCCTACGACGGCGAGGGCGAGGCGCGCGTGTGGTGGGTGGACGGGGAGCCCGCCCTCGTGGGGCCGCATCCGGACACGCCGGGCCTGGAGCCCGATCCGGAGCTGGACGCGGTCGCGCACGCGGTCCGGGCGCTGGGCTGCCGCTTCATCACGACCGACCTGGCGCGCCGCACCGACGGCGAGTGGCGGGTCGTGGAGGTCGGCGACGGCCAGGTCAGCGACCTGCCCGCGTCGGTGGACGCGATGGACCTGTACGCGCACCTGCCGGTCCCGGACTGACGCACGGCGCGTGTCCGGGGCGTGACGGAACCGGCATATGCCCTCTTCCGTCCCATGTTGGGCCGCCTCTAGGCTGTGGCCGCTGTTCAGCCCCTTCGCGAAGGACGTGTTCCCCTTGCCTCCTCAGGAGCCCCGTCGCCGGCTCAGTTCCCGCACCGTCAAGGTGGGAATGGTGAGCGCGCTGTCGCTGACCCTGGTCGCCTGCGGTTCCAGTTCCACCACGGCGCGGTGCGTCGACCGCAACGCGCCGTCCGGCAAGGGCGGCTACAAGGTGGTCCCTGACCGGTACTGCGACGTCGACGACATCGACGGCGGGGGGACCGGTTCCTACAACCGCTACTTCTGGTATTACGGCGGCAAGCGCAGCTCGAACGGCTTCGTCTCGGGCGGCAGCCAGTACCGGCCGAGCAAGGGGAAGATCAAGTCCGGTAGCGGGAAGACGCTGAGCCGGGGCGGCTTCGGCGGCAGCGGCAAGAGCGGGAGCTGACGTGCGCCGGATGCGTTCGACGCCGAGGGACGGGTGGGCCGAGAAGGTCGAGGCGCACGGACTGGCGTTCCACCGGACCGCGCACCCCGAGCACCTGACCCGTCCCTACTGGGACGAGTCCGTCCACTACGTCTTCGACATGGACGAGGTGCTGGCGCTAGAGGCCGTCGTCGAGGAACTGCACGAGATGTGCCTGCAGGTGGTGGAGCACGTCGTCAGCACGGGCCGCTACCACGTGCTCGGCATACCCGACTGGGTGGCGCCCCTCGTCGAGGAGTCGTGGCGGCGGCGCGACCCGCACCTGTACGGACGGTTCGACCTCCGCTATGACGGCCACGGTCCCGCCAAGCTGCTGGAGTACAACGCCGATACGCCGACCGCGCTCGTCGAGAGCTCGGTGGTGCAGTGGTACTGGCTGCAGGACGTGTATCCCAATGACGACCAGTGGAACTCCATCCACGAGCGGATGGTCGCCCGGTGGAAGGACCTCGTGCCGAAGCTCGGCGGCGGGCCGGTGCACTTCGCGTGGACCACGGAGGACGAGACCGGCGAGGAGGTCATGACGATCGCCTACATGCAGGAGACCGCCGAGGAGGCGGGCCTGCCGGGCGTGGCGATCGCGATGGAGGACATCGGCTGGGATCGGTCGCGGCGCCGGTTCGTCGACATGGACGAGCAGGAGATCCGCACGCTCTGCAAGCTCTACCCGTGGGAATGGATCGTGGCGGAACCGTTCGGGCGGGAGATCCCTGGCGCGCCGACGTCCTGGATAGAGCCGATCTGGAAGATGGTCCTGTCGAACAAGGCGCTGCTGGTGCTGCTGTGGGAGCTGTTCCCCGGGCATCCGAACCTGCTGCCGGCGTACCTGAACACGCCTTCGGGCCTGACCTCTTACGTGCAGAAGCCGCTCCTGGGGCGGGAGGGCGCGAGCATGCGGATCGTCGCGCCGGACGGCAGCGAGCAGCGCACCCAGGGCGACTACGGCGCGGAGGGGTTCGTCTTCCAGGAGTTCTCCGCGCTGCCGGACTTCGACGGCGAGCACCCGGTGCTCGGCGCATGGGTGATCGAGGACGAGTCGGCGGGCGTGGGCATCCGCGAGACGTCGGGGCTCATCACCGATGACACGTCGTCGTTCGTCCCGCACCGCATCGCCCTGTAGCGGCCTGCGGCGCTCTCCGAGGCGCGGTGCGGCGTTACTGGAGCCTGGAGGGGACGTCGAAGGTGGCGACGACGGCCTGCCAGACCCGCTTGGCGGACTCGCCGTCCGCGAGCGCCTGCTCGATGGTGCGCCCGCCCAGTTCGGCCATGACGTAGTCCTTGGCCACGCTCTGGGCGTAGGCCTCACCGAACTGCTGGTTCATCCGATCCCAGAAGACTGTTAGACGCACGCGTCCACGCTATCCGACGGGCGGGCCGTCCAAGGACCGCGCGATCTCGCCGGGGACGGCGGGGCCGGCCCCTTGGCGGTACTGGCGGTGCAGGCCGGTCAGGTAGCGCTCGACGCCTTCGACGACGCGGGCCGTCCGGTAGGAGGGGAAGACGTCGAAGGCGTGCTGCCCGCCCTTCATCTCGGCGTAGACGACCGGCGCCTCGGAGACGTCCCGCAGCCGTTCGACGAAGCGGCGCGCCTCCAGGACGGGGATGAGCGAGTCGTGGGTGCCGTGGATGACGAAGAAGGGCGGGGCGTCCTTGCGGATGTAGGTGACGGGCGAGGCCTTGGCGTACGCCTCGCGGTTCTCCTCGAAGGGCAGTTTGACGACCATCTTCTCCACCAGCCGGGTGGAGCCCATGGGGACCGGCCATGGGCCGGCGTCCACGAAGTTGTAGACGCCGTAGAAGGGGACGGCGCCCTGGACGGAGGTGTCGGCGTCCTCGAAGCCCGGCTGGAAGTCGGGCACGTTCGCGGTGAGCGCCACCATCGCGGTGAGGTGGCCGCCCGCCGAGCCGCCCGTCACGCACAGGAAGTCGGGGTCGGCGCCGTACTCCTCGGCGTGTTCCTTGTACCAGGCCAGGAAGCGCTTGAGGTCGATCAGGTGCTCCGGCCAGGTGGCGCGCGGGCTGAGGCGGTAGTTGACGTTGAAGCCGACCCATCCCTGGACGGCCATGTGGTTGAGCAGGGGCAGCCCTTGTTCGCGCTTGTCGCCGATGACCCACGCGCCGCCGTGGATCTGCATCAGCCCCGGGCGCAGCCCGTCCGCCGGGCCGTCTCCGGCAGGGCTGTAGACGTCCAGCTTCAGGCGCAGTCGCCCGTCCTGGTGGTAGACGACGTTGCGCTGCACCTTCACGCCCTTGCGCGGGATCAGGCACAGCGGCGGGACGATCAGGGGCGCCAAGGGGAAGCGCGGTGCGCCGTCCGGGTCGAGGTCGAGGGGCGCCCCGCTCTCCCGGAGCGTGACGACGGTACGGCGGGACGCAAGGATGATGGCGACGGTCCCGGCGGCGCCGAGGACGCCGAGGGCGAGGCCCGCCCAGCCGGCCCAGCCGTCCAGTCCGCCGTACGCGGCGGTGAGGGAGAGCGCGGCGATCTCGGTGACGAGCAGGTGCGGGGCCATCTCGATGGTGAGCCAGCCGGAGAAGAAGCTCGGCACCAGCAGGAGCGCGCTGTGCCGGGGGGCGTGCGCGTTGGCCGCGAGAAGGGCGAACAGGATCCCGAGGGCCAGCAGCAGGTAGGGCATCGCGACTCCTTGGCGGCATGCGTCCTTCCGGTAGACCATGCCCATACAAGCGCTTGCTTACAACGTGACGCGCGCCACGTGGGCGCATTCTGTCGGACCCGCGAGGCAGTATGGCGCCATGGGCGGTGACGTGCTCGAACGCTTCTCCCCGGCGACCCGTGCCTGGTTCGCCGGGGCCTTCGCCGCACCCACCCCCGCGCAGGCCGGCGCGTGGGAGTCGATCGCCGGCGGCGACAACACCCTGGTGGTGGCGCCGACGGGGTCCGGCAAGACCCTCGCCGCGTTCCTGTGGTCGCTCGACCGCCTCACCGCCGGCCCGCCGCCGGCCGGCGGCGCGGACGAGGCCGGCGAGGCCGCGCCGGAGGGCCGGTCCGCCCCGGCCGCCGACCCGCTGCGCCGCTGCCGCGTGCTGTACGTCTCGCCGCTGAAGGCCCTGGCCGTCGACGTGGAGCGCAACCTGCGCGCGCCGCTCACCGGCATCCGGCACGCCGCCCGCCGGCTCGGCCTGCCCGAACCGGACGTCCGGGTCGGGATGCGCTCCGGCGACACCCCGGCCGACGAGCGCCGCCGGCTCGCCGTGAAGCCGCCGGACATCCTGATCACCACGCCGGAGTCGCTGTTCCTGATCCTCACCTCGCGCGCCCGCGAGTCGCTGCGCGGCGTCGAGACGGTGATCGTCGACGAGGTGCACGCCGTCGCGGGCACCAAGCGCGGCGCGCACCTGGCGCTGTCCCTGGAGCGCCTGGACGCCCTGCTGGACCGGCCCGCGCAGCGGATCGGCCTGTCGGCGACCGTCCGCCCGCCGGAGGAGGTCGCGGCGTTCCTCGGCGGGACGCGCCCCGCGTCGGTCGTGCAGCCGGGCTCGGACAAGGTGTTCGACCTCGACATCGTCGTCCCGGTCGAGGACATGGGCGAGATGGGGCAGTTCGTCGCGGAGTCCGGCACCGCCGACCCGCGGCAGCGCAGCATCTGGCCCCATGTGGAGGACCGGCTCCTCGACCTGATCCAGGCGCACCGCTCGACGCTGGTGTTCGCCAACTCGCGCCGCCTGGCCGAACGCCTCTGCGGGCGCCTCAACGAGCTCGCCTACGAGCGCGCGACCGGCGAGCCGCTGCCGGAGAACCACTCCCCCGCCGAGCTGATGGCCGAGGCGGGCTCCGCGCGGGGCGCGCCGCAGGAGATCGCGCGCGCGCACCACGGGTCCGTCTCCAAGGAGGAGCGGGCCGGAATCGAGAACGCGCTCAAGGAGGGCCGCCTCCCGGCCGTCGTCGCCACCTCCAGCCTGGAGCTGGGCATCGACATGGGCGCGGTCGACCTGGTCGTCCAGGTGGAGTCGCCGCCGTCGGTGGCCAGCGGCCTGCAGCGGGTCGGCCGCGCCGGGCACCAGGTCGGGGCGGTGTCCAAGGGCGTCATCTTCCCCAAGTACCGGGGCGACCTCGTACAGACGGCCGTGGTGGCCGAGCGGATGCGCGGCGGCGAGATCGAGGAGCTGCACTACCCGCGCAATCCCCTCGACGTGCTCGCACAGCAGATCGTCGCGATGGTCTCCATGGACGAGTGGACCGTCGACGACCTGGAGACCCTCGTCAAGCGCGCCGCCCCGTACGCGACGCTGCCGAGGTCGGCGCTGGAGGCGACCCTCGACATGCTCGCCGGGCGCTACCCCAGCGACGAGTTCGGCGAGCTGCGCCCGCGCCTGGTCTGGGACCGCGTCACCGGCGTCCTGCACGACCGCCCCGGCGCGCAGCGCCTCGCCGTGACCAGCGGCGGGACCATCCCCGACCGCGGCCTGTTCGGGGTGTTCCTGGTGGGCGAGAAGTCGTCCCGCGTCGGCGAGCTCGACGAGGAGATGGTCTACGAGTCGCGGGTGGGCGACGTGTTCGTGCTGGGCGCCAGCTCGTGGCGGATCGAGGACATCACCCCCGACCGCGTCCTGGTCTCGCCCGCCCCCGGCCAGCCCGGCAAGCTGCCGTTCTGGCACGGCGACGCGCTGGGCCGACCCGCCGAGCTGGGCCGCGCGCTGGGCGCGTTCACCCGCGAGCTGGCGGAGCTGCCCGCCGAGGCGGCCCGCGAGCGCGTCACCTCGGCGGGCCTCGACGACTGGGCCGCCGGGAACCTCGTGTCGTACCTGGGCGAGCAGCGGGAGGCCACCGGGCACGTCCCCGACGACCGGACGATGGTCGTCGAACGGTTCCGCGACGAGCTCGGCGACTGGCGCATGGTCGTCCACTCCCCGCTGGGCGCGCGCGTGCACGCCCCGTGGGCGCTGGCCATCGCGGGCAGGCTCCGCGAACGGTACGGCGTCGACGCGCAGGCCATGCACGCCGACGACGGCATCGTCATCCGCATCCCCGACATGGACGAGCCCCCGAGCCTCGACCTCGCGGTGTTCGACGCCGACGACATCGAGCGGATCGTGGTGGACGAGCTGGGCGGCTCGGCGCTGTTCGCGGCGCGGTTCCGCGAGTGCGCGGCGCGCTCCCTGCTGCTGCCGCGCCGCCGCCCCGACAAGCGGATGCCGCTGTGGCAGCAGCGCCAGCGCGCCGCGCAGCTTTTGGCGGTCGCGAGCAAGTACCCTTCGTTCCCGATCGTGCTGGAGACGATGCGCGAGTGCCTGCAGGACGTGTTCGACGTCCCCGGCCTCGTCCAGCTGATGCGCGACATGTCCGGCCGCAAGGTCCGCCTGGTCGAGGTCGAGACGCCGGAGCCGTCGCCCTACGCGCGCTCCCTGCTGTTCCACTACGTCGGCGCGTTCATGTACGAGGGCGACTCGCCGCTCGCGGAGCGCCGCGCCCAGGCCCTGGCGCTCGACTCGGCGCTGCTCGCCGAGCTGCTCGGCCAGGCCGACCTGCGGGAGCTGCTCGACCCGGACGCGGTCGCCGACATCGAGCGCGAGCTGCAGCGCCTCGTCCCGGACCGCCGCGCCCGCGACCTCGAAGGCGTCGCGGACCTGCTGCGCGCCCTCGGCCCGATGACGACCGCCGAGGTCGCCCTCAGGACGACCCTGGCCCCCGGCGACGAGGGCGCCGATCCCGAAGCGGCGGGCGAACCGGGCCCGGCGCGGGAGGTGCTGGTCGCGGCGTCGCGCTGGCTGGAGGACCTCGAGGCCACGCGCCGGGCGATCCGCGTCCGCGTCGCCGGGGAGGAGCGGTGGGCCGCGATCGAGGACGCGGCGCGGCTCCGCGACGCGCTCGGCGCGCCGCTGCCCGTCGGGGTCCCCGAGGCGTTCCTCGAACCGGTGGACGATCCGCTCGGCGACCTGGTGTCCCGCTACGCGCGCACACACGGGCCGTTCCGGACCGGGGACGTCGCCACCAGGTTCGGGCTCGGCGCCGCCGTGGTCGCCGAGACGCTCCGGCGGCTGGCGGGCGCGGGTCGCGTCGCCGAAGGCGAGTTCCTGCCCGTCGAGGCCGTCACGGGCCCGCTGACCAGCGAGTGGTGCGACGCCGGGGTGCTGCGGACGCTGCGCCGCCGGTCGCTGGCCCGGCTGCGCGCCGAGGTCGAGCCGTCCCCGCCGGAGTCGCTCGGCCGGTTCCTGCCGGCCTGGCACGGCATCGCGGGCGGGTCCCGGCTGCGCGGCATCGACGCGCTCGTCCAGGCGGTCGAGCAGCTGCAGGGCGCGGCGGTCCCGGCGTCGGCGCTGGAGTCGCTGGTCCTGCCGTCGCGGGTGGCGGGCTACTCCCCCGCCATGCTGGACGAGCTGACGTCCGCGGGCGAGGTGGTCTGGGCCGGGCAGGGCGGGCTGCCCGGCGGCGACGGCTGGGTCTCGCTGTACCTGGCCGACACCGCGCCGCTGCTCATGCCGGAGCCCGCCGACATCACCCTCACGCCCGCCCACCAGGCCGTCCTGGACGCCCTCGACGGCGGCGGCGCGCTGTTCTTCCGCACCCTCTCCGACCGGGTGAACGCGCAGGTCACCACAGCCGACGCCGACCTCGCCACCGCCGTGTGGGACCTGGTCTGGGCGGGGCGCCTCACCAACGACACCCTCGCCCCGCTGCGGGCGGCGCTCGGCTCGGGGCGTCCCACGCACCGGTCGCGGACGACCCGGCGCGGCCGTCCCGTCCTGCCGTCCAGGACGGGCCCGCCCACGGTCGCGGGCCGCTGGTGGCCGCTGCCGGCGCGCGAGACCGCCGCGACGCTGCGCTCGCACGCGCTGGCGGAGGCGCTGCTGGAGCGGTACGGCATCGTCATCCGCGGCGCGGTGGCGGCCGAGCGCACGCCCGGCGGGTTCTCCGCGGTGTATCCGGTGCTGCGCGCGTTCGAGGAGAGCGGCCGGTGCCGCCGCGGGTACTTCGTCGAGGGCCTCGGCGCCGCGCAGTTCGCGCTGCCCGGGGCGGTCGACCGGCTCCGCGCGCTGCGCCCGTCGGGCACCGCGCCGGACGACCTCTCGGCGCTCTGGGAGGCGCCGCGCAAACCGGACGTGCGCGCGCTGGTGCTCGCCGCCGCCGACCCGGCGAACCCGTACGGCGCCGCGCTGCCGTGGCCGGACCGCGACGACGAGGTCGCGAGCGGCCACAAGCCGGGCCGCAAGGCGGGCGCGCTGGTCGTGCTGGTCGAGGGGCGCCTCGTCCTGTACGTGGAGCGCGGCGGCAAGACGCTGCTGACCTGGGACGACGACCCGGATGTGCTGCAGCCGGCGGTCGACGCGCTCGCGCTCGCTGTCCGCGAGGGCGCGCTCGGCAAGCTGACCGTCGAACGCGCCGACGGCGCGGCGATCAACGACTCGCCGCTCGCCGCCGCTCTGGAGTCGGCGGGGTTCCACCCCACTCCTCGGGGCCTGCGGCTGCGCGCCTGACCCGCGCGGCTGCGCCCCTGACCCGCGCCGCGACTGCGCGCCTGCCCCGCGACCGCCCTGACGCCCGGCGGCCGTCGCCGCTCCGCCGGGCACCGGCGGCCGGCGCGCGCAGCACGACGGCCACGGCGGCGGCGCACGCCAGGACGCCCGCGAGCGAGAGCGGGGCCAGCGTGCTGCCGAACAGGGCCCACGCGCCGAGCATGGTGGCGGGCGGGGTGAGGTAGAGCAGGGCGGAGGCGCGGCCGACGCCGCTGCGCCGGACGTTCACCCAGTACAGGCCGTAGCCGCCGAACATCGCCATCACCACGAGGACGGCGACGGCGGTCCAGAACGCCGGGTCCGCCGGCGGGGCCAGGTCGCCCGTGGCGCCGGCGAGGGCGGTGAAGAGCAGGGCGCTGATCCCGGCCTGGACGGTGAGGGCGTCCACGAGTCCGATGGACGGCCGGGTGCGGCGTTCGAGGAGGGTCGCGCCGACGAGGCAGAGCGTCGCGGCGAGCGGGAGCGCGTAGGCCCAGGGCGGCGCACCGCCGCGCAGGTCGCCGCCGACCACGAGCGCGACGCCGCCGAGTCCGGCGGCGAATCCGGCCAGCTGCCGCCGGGTGATCCGCTCGCCGAGCACGGGCACGGCGAGGACGGCGGCGAGCAGCGGCTGCAGCGCGGTGATCAGGTTGTCGACGCCGGCGCTGACGCCGTGCTCGGCGGCCGCGAAGACGCCGTACAGGTAGCCGCCCTGCCCGAGGGCGCCGATGATCAGGTGCAGGACGAGGTCGCGGCGCGGGATGCGGGGGCGCCGCCATGCGGCCCAGGCCAGGAGCAGCCCTCCCGCGACGATGAACCGCCAGGCCAGCAGGGTGCTCGCCGGTGCGGCGCCGGCGCCGAGCTGCGCGCCGATGAAGCCGGAGCTCCAGGTCACGACGAAGACGGTGCCGATGGCGGCGCCGAGCAGGGCGTCGCGGTGCGGGACGGCGGCGATCCCTCGGGAGGTATACATACCGGTATAGTTACCCTGTATCCACACCGGTATGTAAACTTGGCGCACCAGAGGGATGAGGCCAGGAGCGAAGGAGCCGCCGATGCCGGCCACAGCAGGGGAACGCCCGCTCACCCCCGCCGCGCGGCGGGTGCTCCAGGTCGCGGGCGAGCTGTTCTACGAGCGCGGCATCGGCTCGGTCGGCATGGAGCTCGTCGCGGCCGAGGCCGGGGTGACCAAGAAGACCGTCTACGACCGGTTCGGCTCCAAGGAGGCGCTCGTCCTGGCCTACCTGCGCGCCCGCGACGAGCGCTGGCGGGCCTTCCTCACCAGGTGGATCGACCCGGTTCCCGGCGCCCGCGACCGCGCCCTCGCGACCTTCGACGCCCTCGGGGAATGGCTGTCCACCGAATGCGGGCGCGGCTGCTCGATGGTGAACGCCTGCGCCGAGCTCCCCGACCCCCGCCACCCCGTCCACGCGGTGGCCGCGGAGCAGAAGGCGTGGGTCAGGGACCTGTACGCCGGTCTCGTCGCCGACGCCACGCTGGCCGACCAGCTCCTCATCCTGCACGAGGGCGCGGTCGTCGCGTTCAGCGTCGCCGGCGTCCGCGACGCCACCGCCAAGGCCCGCGCCGCGGCCGACGCGCTCCTGCCCGGGAAGGTCAGCGGCGGCGGCCCTTGAACATGGAGATCAGCCCGCGGAGGGCCCGCTCGTCGAGGGAGCCGAACGGGTTGTCGTGGACGAGGTAGGTCCACGTCGCGGACGGCCGCTTGAGGCCCGCCGCGTCGAGGTCGACGCCTTCCGCG
This sequence comes from Actinomadura sp. RB99, assembly GCF_014706005.1. Taxonomy (NCBI): domain Bacteria; kingdom Bacillati; phylum Actinomycetota; class Actinomycetes; order Streptosporangiales; family Thermomonosporaceae; genus Actinomadura; species Actinomadura sp. RB99. The sequence continues at coordinate 126,271 of NZ_JABMCA010000011.1, forward strand.
GTCGCGGTGAGCTCCTCGAACGCGGCCACCGACCGCCGGCGGGCGTCGCCGAGGAGGCGCTTGCCCGCCGGGACGGCCTCCCGGTTGAACTCGACCAGCGGGTCCAGGCCGCGGCCGAGCGAGCGCAGGTGGATGCCCTCGCGCAGCTCGGCGAGGAAGGCCAGGTGCTCGGCCCAGCAGCGGTCCAGCTGGTACAGGACGACCTGCCGCGCGGCCTCCGCGACCGCCTCGGCGCCGGCGACCTTCACCAGCTCGGCGTGCTTGGCGGGCGCGTCCGCGGCCATCGCCGTGTCGGCGGCGTCGCCGGTCAGGACGGCGTCGCGTTCGGTGAGCACCTCGCGGCGCTGCAACCCGATCAGCTGGTTGTAGCGCCAGGTGTTGCGGTGCAGTTCGAGGTCGACGCCTTCGGCGACCCGCTGCGCGTGGCCGACGATCCAGTGCGCGCCCTTGTCCTCGACGCGGCCCTCGTCGCCGATCGGGCCCCGGTAGGTCTCGTCGGGCGCGTAGCGGGTGACGAGGTCGTCCTGGAGGCTCGTGAAGAACACCGACCCGCCGGGGTCGCCCTGCCGGCCGGCGCGGCCGCGGAGCTGGTCGTCGAGCCGGCTGCTGTGGTAGCGGCCGGTGCCGATCACCAGCAGGCCGCCCGCGGCGGCGACCTGGTCGCGCCGCGCCCCCTCCTGCTCGGCGGGCGCGGTGCCGGGGACCGGCGCGCCGGGCCCCCCGCCGAGCCGGATGTCGGTGCCCCGGCCCGCCATCTGGGTGGAGACGGTGACCGCGCCCGGCGCGCCCGCCTCGGCGATGATCGCGGCCTCCTCGGCGTCGTTCTTGGCGTTGAGCACGACGGGGTCGACGCCCGCGCGGACGAGCCGGCGGGCGAGCCGCTCGGACTCGGCGACGTCGCCGGTGCCGACCAGGACGGGCCGCCCGGCGGCGTGCGCCGCGACGATCTCCTCGACGACCGCTACCTCCTTGTCGGCGGTGGTGGCGTAGAGGCGGTCCGGCTCGTCGTCGCGGACGCGGGGCCGGTTCGGCGGGACGACGGCGATCTGCAGCCCGTAGAACTCGGTGAGCTGCCCCGCGACGGCCATCGCGGTGCCGGTCATCCCGCAGCGGACCGGGTAGCGGCCGACCAGCTCCTGCACGGTGATCGAGTCGAGGATCTCCCCGGACGGCGACGCCGCCAGCTCCTCCTTCGCCTCGACGGCCGCCTGCAGGCCGTCCGGCCAGCGCTGCAGCAGCGCGACCCGGCCCCGCGACTCGCTGATCAGCTTCACCGCGCCGTCCCGGACGATGTAGTCGACGTCGCGGCGCAGCAGCACCTCGGCGTGCAGCGCGACGTTCACGGCGGTCAGCGTCGCGAGGTTCTCGGGAGCGTACAGGTCGAGGCCGAGGACGCGCTCGACCTCGCGCGAGCCCGCGGCGGTCAGCTGGACGTTGCGGGCCTCCTCGTCGGTGGCGTAGTGCAGGCCGGGCCGCAGCCGCCGGACGAGGTCGGCGTACCGCGGGTCGGCGGGGTCGAGGTCGGCGGCGCCGGCCAGCACCAGCGGCACCATCGCCTCGTCCACCAGCACCGAGTCGGCCTCGTCGACCAGCGCGACGGACGCGGCCCGCTGGACGGCGTCGGCGGGGTCGGTGACGAGCCGGTCGCGCAGGAGGTCGAAGCCGATCTCGCTGACGGGCGCGTACACGACGTCGGCCCCGTAGGCCGCGCGCCGCTCGTCCGGCGTGGACGCCTGCCCGATCGCGTCGACGGACACCCCGAGCAGGGCGTACAGCGGCCCCATCCACTCGGCGTCGCGGCGGGCGAGGTAGTCGTTCACCGACATCACGTGGACGCGTTCGCCGCGCAGCGCGTACCCGGCGGCGGCGAGGGCGCCGGCCAGGGTCTTGCCCTCGCCGGTCGCCATCTCGGCGACGTGCCCGGACAGCAGCGCCAGGGTGCCGGTGAGCTGGACGTCGAAGGGCCGCTCGCCGATCGCGCGGCGGGCGGCCTCGCGGCCGATCGCGCAGAACTCCGGCAGGTCGGCGACCAGGTCCGGGACGGACGCGGCGGCGGTGAGCTCCGCGTCGGTCAGCGCGCGGACCCGCTCCTCGCGCCGTCCGGCCTCCTCGGCGATGGCGCGGAAGGGCTCGAGATCGACGCTTCCCGGCTTCTGGACGAGCCGTCGGAATCGGTCAAGCAGCGCCATAACGCCCCCTCGATGGCTCGGTCACGGTCCCCCCAACGGCCGGGTCGGATCCCTCGTTCCACATGATCACCGCGGAAGGTCTCCGGAAGATCTCCGGGAGGTCTCCGCACGAGGTCTGACCTCGAATTCATCCCCAAGATGGATCCCCCGGAGCCGCCGGTTTGAGACCATAGAGGCATTACGGGGTTGCGGTGGCCACGGGGAGAGCGCCACCGCGGAACGGGGTTTCACCATGACACCTACGGCACGGTGGGCCGCCGCGCAGCGGCGCAAGCGTCAGATCATCAGCCAGACCCTCATCGACCGCGCTCTCAACGACCCGCGCCGCCACGACCAGGCCGCGACCGTCGAGGCGCAGGAGAAGTAACCGGGCGACGAGCGCCCGCGCGGGCCGCCCCCGCGCGGGCGGGCGCCCCCGCCACCGGCGGGGGCGCTTCGGTACGCCCGCACTGCCCGCACCGCTTCGGCACGCCCGCACTGGCCGCACCCGCACTGCCCGCGCCCGCCCCGCATGGGACCCGGCCGGCTCAGCCCTCGCCCGCCGAGAAGACCTCGTCGCGGGCCTGCTCCAGAGCGGCGTACAGGGCGCCGCGCAGCACCGGGTTGCCCTCCACCTCCGTCACCGCGACGGTCGGACGGGTCGGGCTGATCCGCCCGACGGCCCGTTCGATGCGGGTGGCGAGCGGCGCCCCGCCGGCCCGGCCGAGGCTGCCCGACAGCACCACCAGCCCCGGGTCCAGCACGATGTTGACCGAGGTCACGCCGTAGGAGAACCGGTTGGCGAGCTCGTCCAGGAACGCGCCGCCGCGGGACTCGTCGGCGGCGGCAGCGCGGACGCACTCCACCGCCGTCGGCTCGGTGATGCCGTGCTCGTGGGCCAGGGCCCGGACCCCGTCCGCGCCGACGAGCGCCCCGTAACCGCCGGCGAGGGTCGGGATCCCCCACGAGGTCGACTCGGTGACGCCGCCCTCCTCCTCGGGGACGCGCCGGGCCGTGCTCAACGGGAGCGGCGCGCCGGGGACGGGCAGGTACCCGATCTCGCCCGCGCCCCCCGACCGCCCGCGGTGCAGCCGCCCGCCGAGCATCACCGACAGGCCCATGCCGCGGTCGAACCACATCAGCGCGAAGTCGTCGGCGTCGCGCGCCGCGCCGTAGGCGCGCTCGGCGACGGCGGCGAGGTTCACGTCGTTCTCGATCGTCACGGGACGGCGCAGGTCGGTGCGGAGTGCGGCGAGCACGCCCTCGTGCCAGGCGGGAAGGTCGAAGGAGAACTGGACGTCGCCGGAGCGCGGGTCGACGACGCCGGGGGTGCCGATGACGAAGGCGCTCAGCCGGTTCACCGCGACCTTCGCGGAGCGGCACGCCTTGACAACGGCGTTGTGGACCATCTTGACCGGCTCGTCAGCACCGTTCGGATCGACGGTAACCTGGGCGACCATGCGTCCGGTGATGTCGGCGACGCCCGCGGTGACACCGTCCGGCCCCACCTCCAGACCCGCGACGTAGGCGCTCGACGGCACCACGGCGTACAGGGCGGCGTTCGGCCCGCGCCCCCCGGCCTGTTCCCCGACGACCGCCACCAGCCCGCGCTCCTCGAGCCGGGACAGCAGTTGGGAGGCGGTGACCTTGGAGAGCCCGGTGTGCTCGCCGATCTGCGCGCGCGTCAGCGGGCCGTGCTCGACGAGCAGGTCCAGCGCCGCGCGGTCGTTCAGCTCACGCAGCAGCCGCGGCGTTCCCGGGCGTCTGGCCATGCTGGTACCCCTCGATGTCTCAATCCGCTAACGGGCGGTTTTGTTTAGGAAAGTTTCTTGTTAGTTTACCCGCAAGCGCCGACCGACCCCTCATCCGGGGAGGGGCGTGCAGAGCGCCGACTGGCGAGCAGGGCGCCCGCGGGCGACGCGACGGCGAGCGGGGCATGTCCCGGACCCTAAAGGGTCCGGGCGCGCTCCACTCGCATCGCAGGCCGCAAGGCCCCGCGAGGCGATGCCGGAAAGGAACCCCCAGTGAAGTACATCAAGGTTGTGGCCACGGCGGCCGCGATCGCCCTGGCCGCCACGGCCTGCGGCGGCGGAGACGACAAGAAGAAGGACGACTCCGGCGCGGGCAAGGACCCGGCGCAGCTCAAGGTCTGGATGATGGGCGACGGGACCACCGAGCAGACGGACTTCCTCAAGGGCGTCGAGACCGAGTTCAAGCAGAAGCACCCGAACACGGCCGTCCAGATCAAGTACGTGCCGTGGCCGCAGGTCGCCACCACCTTCCAGAAGGCGGCCGCCGGCGGCGAGGGCCCGGACGTGACCGAGCTCGGCAACACCGACGTCCAGTCGCACATCGAGCAGGGCAACCTCGCCGAGGTCACCGACGAGATGTCGGGCTGGGCGGACAACAAGACCCTGAACAAGACCGCCCTCGCCAACGACCAGGCGGACGGCAAGACCTACGCGGTGCCGTGGTACGGCGGCGTCCGCGCCATCTGGTACCGCAAGGACTGGTTCGACGAGCTGAAGATCCAGCCGCCGGCGAACTGGGCGGACCTGGTCACCGCGGCGAAGAAGGTCCAGGACGCCAAGAAGGTGCCCGGCATCGGCGCCCCGAGCGACCAGACCAACGCCCTCGTCAGCTTCATCTGGGGCAACGGCGGCGAGGTCGCCGTCAAGGACGGCGGCAAGTGGACCGGCAAGCTCGACCAGCCGCAGGCCGTCGAGGCCGTGAACTTCTACGCCGGCCTCGTCACCAAGGACAAGGTCGCGCCGGAGAAGTACGTCGGCAAGAACGAGCTGGACGGCCCGCAGCGCGACTTCGCGCTCGGCAAGCTCGGCATGTACATCGACGGCAGCTGGGCGCTGGCGCAGATGAAGAAGATCTCCCCGAAGAACGCCGACAAGTGGGCGGTCTTCCCGATCCCCGCCAAGAACGGCGGGAACGCGCCGGTCATGGCGGGCGGCTCCGACCTCGCCGTGTGGAAGGACAGCAAGGCCAAGAAGGCCGCGTTCGACTACATCACCATCCTCAACAACGCCCAGAACGCCAAGAAGTGGGCCGACATCAGCGGCTTCTCCTCGATGCGCTCGGACGTCCAGTTCTCCGACCCGGCGCTCGCCCCGTTCACCCAGATCGCGGCCAACACCAAGTTCACCCCGATCAGCGCCGGCTGGGGCGACTTCGAGCAGTCCAAGAAGGTGCTGCCGAACGCGGTGAAGGCGATCATGCAGGGCAAGTCCGCCGACGACGAGATGAAGAAGGCCAACGAGCAGGCCAACGAGCTGCTCAACCAGTAGCCGGGCCGCTCGTCCTGGAGCACCGTGCATCCGGCGGGCCCGCACCGCAGTCCCCGCGGGCCCGCCGGATCCCGCACCGCTGGATCTCGCACCGCCGGACCCCGCCGCACCCGGCTCCGCACCGCCGGAACCCGCCGCACCGCGGTCCCGCCCCGCCGGGTCCCGCACGCCACCCGTCCCCGCTGATCGGAAGCGTTCATGCTCGACACCGCTCCCGCGGTGCGCAGGCCGCCGGGCCGGAGACCGTCCGGCCGCGGGCGCCCGCACCGCCGGCCCCGCTTCGGGCCCTACCTGCTGATCGCGCCGACCGTCGTCGTGATCGCCGTGCTGATGTTCTGGCCGATGATCCAGATCGGGATCATGTCGTTCCAGAAGGTCGGCAACCGCCAGCTGCGCGGCGAGCCGGCCGAGTCGGTCGGCACCGAGAACTTCGACACCATCCTCAAGGACCCGCTCTTCTGGGCGGCCTTCCGGCACACCGTGCTGTTCGCCATCGTGGCGGTCACCCTCACGATGGTGATCGGGACGCTGGTCGGGCTGCTGCTCAACCGGCTCGGCAAGCGGATGTCGAGCTTCGTCTCCGGCGGCGTGATGGTCGCCTGGGCGACCCCGCCGGTCACCGCCGCGATCATCTTCAGCTGGCTGTTCGGCTCGACCGGCGGCCTGGTCAACTGGTTCCTCGACAAGCTGCCGGACGCCCTGGTCGGCGGCGGCTGGAACGACTACAACTGGTTCGCCACGCCGCTGTCCACCTACACGGTGCTGACGGTCTGCGTCGTCTGGCAGGCGTGCCCGTTCGTGGCGGTGTCGGTGCTGGCCGGCCTGAAGAGCGTCCCGCGCGAGCTGTACGAGGCGGCGCGGGTGGACGGCTCGGGCCCGTGGCGGACGTTCTGGAGCCTCACCTACCCGATGCTCAAGCCGATCTTCCTCGTCGTCCTGGTGATGTCGATCATCTGGGACTTCAAGGTGTTCACCCAGCTGTTCATCATGTCCGGGATGGCCAACCGCGACGCGTTCAACCTGTCGCTGTACGGCTACTCCGAGGCGTTCGGCGCGCTCAACCCCAAGCTCGGGATGGGCTCGGCCATCGCGGCGGTGCTCACGCTGATCCTGCTCGTCGTCACCGCGCTGTACGTGCGGGTCATGGTGCGTCAGGGGGAGACCCGATGACCCAGGCAACCGTCAAGGCGGGACGCTCCCGGCGCGGCCGCCCGGCCGCGCGCAGGCGGGCCCGCACGATCGGCCTCAACGGGCTCGGCGTGCTGGTGTTCGTGCTGGCGGTGTTCCCCGTCTTCTGGATGGCGTCCACCGCGTTCAAGCCGAACAGCGAGATCTTCAGCACCACGCCGAAGCCGCTGCCGACGCACCCGACCCTGACGCACTTCGACTTCGTGCTCAACGGCGGCATCGCGCAGGTGTCGTTCTGGACCTACTTCCGCAACAGCATCCTGCTGGCCCTGATCACCGTCGTGGCGTCGAGCCTGCTGGCGCTGCTGGCGGCGACCGCGGTGGCCCGGTTCCGCTTCCGGTTCCGGACCACGTTCCTGGTCATGCTGCTGGTCGTGCAGATGGTGCCGTGCGAGTCGCTGGTCATCCCGCTGTTCCTGGACCTCAAGCGGCTCGACATGCTGAACACGCTGCCGGGCCTCGCGGTCGTCTACATCGGGTTCGCGGTGCCGTTCGCGATCTGGATGCTGCGCGGCTTCGTCGCCGCCGTCCCGAAGGAGCTGGAGGAGGCCGCCGCGATCGACGGCGCCGGCCCGATCCGCACCTTCTTCACCGTCATGCTCCCGCTCGTCGCGCCCGGCCTGGTCGCGACCAGCATCTTCTCGTTCATCACCGCGTGGAACGAGTTCATCTTCGCCTTCACGTTCCTGGACGACCAGGACAAGTACACCCTGCCGATCATGCTGCAGTTCTTCTTCGGCCGCAGCAGCACCGCCTGGGGGCCCATCATGGCAGCGTCGACGCTGCTCACCATTCCCGTCATCGCCTTCTTCCTGCTCGTCCAGCGCCGCATGGTGTCCGGGCTGACCGCCGGGGCGGTGAAGGGGTGACCACCGACGACATCGCGACCACCGGCGAGATCGCCCGGCTGGCGCGGGGCACCCTGCTGCCCTCCTTCCCGGGCCCGTCCGCACCGCGCTGGGTGCTGGACGAGCTGGAGGGGGGCCTCGGCGGGGTGACGCTGTTCGCGCTGACCGGCAACGTTCCGAGCCCGGAGTCGTTGGCCGCGCTCACCGCGCAGATGCGCAAGGCGGGCGAGCCTCTCGTGACCATCGACGAGGAGGGCGGCGACGTCACCCGGCTCGGCGGGCACGCCACCGGCAGCCCCTACCCGGGCAACGCCGCGCTCGGCGCGGTCGACGACCCGGAGCTCACCCGGCGGATCTACCGGTCGCTGGGCGCGGAGCTGGCCGAGGTCGGCGTCAACCTCAACTTCGCGCCGTCGGTCGACGTCAACACCGCCGACGACAACCCGGTGATCGGGACGCGCTCGTTCGGCGCGGACCCCGCCCTCGTCGCCCGGCACGCGGCGGCCGCCGTGACCGGCACGCAGGAGGCGGGGGTCGCCGCCTGCTGCAAGCACTTCCCGGGCCACGGCGCGACCGTGGAGGACTCCCATCTCGGCGTCCCGATCGTCGACGCCGACCTGGAGCTGCTGGACCGCCGCGAGCTGGTCCCGTTCCGGGCGGCGATCGCGGCCGGCACCCGCGCGGTGATGACCGGCCACCTCAACCTGCCCGCGATCACCGGCGGGACCCCGGCGACGCTGTCGCGCGCCGCGATCACCGGGCTGCTGCGCGAGCACCTCGGCTACGAGGGCGTGATCGTCACCGACGCGCTCGACATGCAGGGCGCCAGCGGTGCCATCGGCATCCCGGAGGCGTCGGTGCGGGCGCTGATCGCGGGCGCGGACCTGCTGTGCCTCGGCCCGAACGAGCACGCCGAGACGCTCCGGGCGACCCTGGACGCGATCGAGGAGGCGGTGCGGACCGGGCGGCTGCCCGCGTCCCGGCTGCACGACGCGGCGGAGCGGACCCGCCGGCTGCGCGCGTGGCTCGCGGGCAGCAGCCCCGCCGCTGTGGACCGCGCCGCAGGGATGGAGGGCGCCCGCCGGGCCGTCCGGGTGACCGGGGCGCTGCCCGGCTGGAACGGCGCGCCGCTGGTCGTCGAGGCGGAGGCGACCGGCAACATCGCGGTGGGGCCGACGCCCTGGGGCCTGCGGCCCTGGGCGCCCGACGCCGTCCGGGCCGCGGGGGCGCCCGGAGAGGCGGAAGGTGTCCTGGAACGTGCCAGGGGACGCGGCCTGGTGGTCGTGCTGCGGGACGCCCACCGGCACGCCGCGCAGCGGGCGCTCGCGACCGCCCTGCTCACCGCCCGTCCGGACGCGGTGATCGTGGAGATGGGGCTGCCGGTCTGGCGGCCCGGCTCGGCCGTCTACATGGCCACCTACGGCGCCGCGGCGGCCAACGCGCAGGCCGCCGCCGAGATCCTCGGGCTGGTCTCCGCCGCCTGATCGCGGCTCACGAGCCGTGGCGCGCCCGCCGGTCGAAAAGGCCCGGTACCGGCGGGCGCGCCACACCCGTCCGAGGCCCCGCGCCGGCGGGCGCGCCGCCCTGTTCAGGGCCCCGGATCGGCGGGTAAGCCAGACCAGTCCGATCGGCAAGGGATAATACCTACATGCGATTGTCCGCCAGGGTCGACTACGCGTTGCGTGCCGCCGCGGAGCTGGCGGTGGCCGGGAGTCACCCGGTGACCGCGGTCCAGCTCGCGGAGGCCCAGCAGATTCCGCCCAAATTCCTCGAGAACATCCTCGGCCAGCTGCGCCGTTCCGGTCTCGTCCGCAGCCAGCGCGGCCCCGAGGGGGGCTACTGGCTGGCGCGCCCGGCCGAGCAGATCGCCCTCGCCGACATCATCCGCGCCATCGACGGCCCGCTGCTCGGCGTCCGGGGCGAGCGCCCCGAGCACGTCGGCTACGAGGGCCCCGCCCGGTCGCTCCAGGAGGTGTGGATCGCCCTGCGCGCCAGCGAGCGGGCCATCCTCGAGCGGGTGACCCTCGCCCACATCGCCGCCGGCGAGCTGCCCGAGGGCGTCCGCAAGCTCACCGAGGACCCGTCCGCCTGGGAGAGCCCCTCCCTGATCTAGCGGCGGGGTCTGCACCGTGCCGGAAGGCGACGTCGTCTGGCTGACCGCCCGGCGCCTGCACGAGGCGCTCGCCGGGCGGCCGCTGACCCGCGCCCAGTTCCGGGTGCCGCGCCTCGCCACCGCCGACCTGCGCGGCCGCACGGTCCTGGAGGTCGTGTCGCGGGGCAAGCACCTGCTCATCCGCGTCGAGGGCGGCCTGACGATCCACAGCCACCTGCTCATGGAGGGCCGCTGGCAGATCCGGCCCGCCGGTCCGATGCCGCGCGACCACCGGGTCCGCGTCGTGCTGGCGAACACCGAGCGGCAGGCGGTCGGCCAGTCGCTCGGCCTGGTCGAGCTGCTCCGCACCGCCGAGGAGGACGCGGCCGTCGGCCACCTCGGCCCCGACCTCCTCGACCCGGGCTGGGACGGCGGCCTCGCCGCGCAGGCCGTCGCGCGGCTGGAGGAGCAGCCGTCCCGCGCGATCGGCGAGGCGCTGCTGGACCAGACCCGCCTCGCGGGAATCGGCAACGTCTACAAGGCCGAGGTCCTGTTCCTGCGGGGCGTACACCCCTGGACGCCCGTGTCCGACGTCCCCGACCTGCCCGCCCTCGTGGAGCTCGCTCACAGGCTCCTGGACGCCAACAAGGCGCGGCACGGCCACGTCACCACGGGAGACCTGGGGCGCGGCCGGGAGCACTGGGTGTACGGGCGCGCCGGGCGCCCCTGCCGCCGCTGCGGCACCCGCGTGGAGCGCGCTCCCCAGCCCTCCGACGTCGGGGACCGGACCGCGTTCTGGTGCCCCCGCTGCCAGCCGGCCCGCTAGGACGAGCCGTCCCGACGCGCGGCGGGCTGCGCCGCCGGAGACCTCCGGCCGAGCCGCCCCGGCCCTCTCCCGGCAGGCCGTCCGGATGCGGTCGGCGCCCGTCCCGCGCCTCGAGGTCGCGGACGGGTCGCCGCCGGAAGCGGGTCGCCGGATCCTGCGCCCGCAGAAGCATCCTCCGATTGCGATCGTTCCAAGTCAATTCTCGGGTTTTCTTATCGATCTCCCAGGTCTACCTTGGGGCGGGTGACCCTCGACGACCTCCGCGTGTTCGTCGCCGTCTGCGCGGCCGGCAACCTGAGCGCCGTCGCGCGCGACCTGTCCTGCAGCCAGTCCGCGGTCAGCCAGCACGTCAAGCGGCTCGAACGGGAGACCGGGCTGGTGCTGCTGGAGCGGCGCCCGCGCGGGGTACTGCCCACCCGCGCCGGCCGGATCCTGCACCAGGCCGCCACCGAGGGCATCGCCGGGATCGACGCGGCGCTGCGGCACCTGGACGACCTGCGCCGCGGCGTCGGCGGGACGGTCCGGATCGCGACGGGCGCCACCACCGTCCGGCACTTCATGGCCGCCGGCGTGGCCGCGTTCCGGGCCCGCCATCCGGAGGCGGCGCTGCAGTTCGAGACCGCCGGGTCCAGCCGCCGCTGCCTGGAGGCGGTGCGGGCGCACACCGCCGACCTCGCGTGGGTGACGATCGGCCCGCCGCTGGAGGGCGTCGAGCAGCGGGCGTCCTGCGCGCTACCGTGGACGCTCGCCGTGCACGTCGACGACCCGCTGGCCCGCCGCGACTCCATCGGCCTCGACGACCTGGCGGGCATCCGGCACATCGAGCTGCCCGCGCACTCGACGTCCCGCGTCCATCTGGAAACGCACCTCGAACGGCACGGGGTCCGGCTGACGTCCACGACCAGCGTCGCCGACTGGGACACCGCGCTGCTGCTCGCCGAACTCGGCCTCGGCCACGCGATCGTGCCGGCGCTGCCCGGCTGGGACGGCGGCCGGGGCGAGGTGCGGCTGATCCCGATCCCGGACCTGCCGCCGCTCACGGCGGGATGGGCGGCCCGGCGCTGGGACGCGCTGAGCCCGCTCGCCATCGAGTTCGCCGACACCGTCCTGGCGCACCTCCGCATCTGACCCTGGGACGCGGAAAGGCCCGGCCCCAGGAGAGGGGCCGGGCCTTTTCCGTCCGGATCCGGGTCGGCGCCGAGGATCGCGGCGGCGCGGGGGATCCGCGTTCTATGGCGATCAGGTCTGCGCCTGGAACATCCAGTGCTGCTTCTCCAGCTGGGCCGCGATGCCGATGAGCAGGTCCTGCGTGACGGGGTCCGGCTCGTCGGTGGCCGCGATCCGCTCGCGGAACCGCGCGATGATCTGCGCCAGCACGTCGGTCACCGCCGCGACGACCTTGTCGTCGGCCAGGTAGCCGGCCTCCAGCTGCGGGATCTCGGTGCGGTCGGCGACCGTGCGGGCACGGCCGTCGGGGTTCACGCCGATCGCGACGGCGCGCTCGGCGACGTCGTCCTGGCCGGCGCGGGCGAGGTCGACGACCTCGTCCAGGTGCTCGTGCACCACCTTGAAGTTGCGCCCGGTCAGGTTCCAGTGCGCCTGCTTCGCCACGAGCGAAAGATCGATGAGGTCCACCAAGGCGCCCTGCAGGGCCTGCCCGGTGACCTTCAGTGCCTCGTCCGAGAGCGGGCTCTTGACGGCCGCCATTGTTCGGGCTCCTTCCGCGTCGTTACGGTGTGTCCGCTACAACGGGGAAGGCTGCCCCCATATGCCGAGCCCATGCGTGAGACCGCGCACACCCGCGGCCCCTGGTCGGGCATGAACCCGGCGCCGCGGCTCGCACCGCGGTCCGGTCCGGTGACTAGGCGGCGACCATGTCGCCGCGGAACTCGCCGGTGATCTCCTCGGGGGTCTCCGGAATGCGCTCGGCGGGGATCCGCTCGTGCTCGGGCGCGCCCGCCATGACCGGCTCGTGCTGCAGCTCGGCGAGGGCCAGCGAGTCGGCCACCTCCCTGAGCACGTGCGACAGCGGAACGCCCAGCGCCTTGCAGATCGACGAGAGCAGTTCGGAGGAGGCCTCCTTCTGCCCGCGTTCGACCTCGGACAGGTAGCCGAGGGAAACCCGCGCGGCCGCGGACACCTCACGGAGGGTGCGTCCCTGGCGCAGCCGCAGCTGCCGCAGTACGTCACCGAGCAGCTGGCGAAGCAGGACCATCGTCTCGCTCCCTCCCTCAGTTCGGACCATCTGCCGGTTCCACCGTACCCGGCTTGACGGTGGCCATGGCAGACCGTTGATTTCGTGTTCGCTCGGAACGTAACGCTGTAATCAGCCCCTAACTTCCCGATCTTCCCGAGCGTCCCCGGTCTCGACCTCGACGTCAAGTCCCAGCAGGACGCGTCTGAGCAGCTCAAGCGCGTGCACGACGGTCATCCGGCGGATCACCGGGCGGATCTCCGGCCCGGTGCCGGGCACGGGGAGTTTCGGCCTGACCACGGTGCGCGTATTCCCGGGTCCGGTCACGCCGATATAGACCGTTCCCACCGGGCGGCCGTCCTGCGGCTCGGGACCCGCGACGCCCGTCACCGCGAGCCCGTACGTGGCGCCGAGCCGGTCCCGGACGCCCTCGGCCATCGCGGCGGCCACGTCCGGGTGGACGGCCCCGTGCTCGGCCAGCAGGACGTCGGGGACGCCGAGCAGGCGGTGCTTCAGCTCCGTCGCGTACGCCACCACCCCGCCCGCGTACGTCGCGGACGAACCGGGCATCGCGGTCAGCTCCGCGCCGATGCCGCCGCCGGTCAAGGACTCGGCGACCGCAACGGTCGCCGAGCGCTCGGCGAGCAGCCGGTGGACGACGCGGTCCAGCGTGTCCGCCTCCACGCCGTAGACGACCGGGCCGAGCAGCTCGCGGACGCGCTCCTCGACCGCCGCGAGCCGGCCCTCGGCGTCCGCGCCGGCCACCGTGATCCGGATCTTGACCTCGGCCGGATCGGGCAGGTAGGCGAGCTTCACCCCGTCCATCGCCTCGACCTCGGCGAGCCGCGTCGCGACGACCGACTCCCAGATCCCGGCGGTGCGCAGCGTCCGGCGGGCGACCGCGGGCAGCCCGGCGATCCCGGCCAGCTCCGGCAGCACCACCTCGTCCATGATCGTGCGCATCTCGAACGGGACGCCGGGCAGCGCGTAGACGATCCCGCCGTCCAGCTCGACGCGCAGGCCGGGGGCGGTGCCGGCGGAGTTGTGCAGCAGCACGGCGCCCTCGGGGACCTCGGCCATGCGGAACGCCATCGGCTGGAGCGTCCGGCCCGCCGCCTCGGCCCGCTCGTGCAGCCGCCGCTCCAGCGCGGAGTCGCAGACGAGCGCGACGCCCGCCGCCTCGGCGAGCGCGTCCCGGGTCAGGTCGTCGTAGGTGGGGCCGAGGCCGCCGGTGGTGATCACCGCGTCGGCGCGGGCCAGCGCGGACCGCACCGCCGCGACGATGACGTCCGTCTCGTCGCCGACGACCACGCTGCGGGTCACGTCCACGCCGTGCTCGGCGAGGCGCCGGCCGAGCCAGGCCGCGTTCCCGTTGATGGTGTCGCCGAGGAGCAGCTCGTCCCCGACGGTGAGCAGTTCGACCCGCATGCCTCCGCCTCCCCGTCGCCGGTCACCCGAATGTACCGGCGGGGGACGACGGTCCGCGCCGCGGCCGGCGGGCGGTCGCGGGCGACGGCGGCGCGGGCCGCGGGGTTGACCGCCATCGGCGACCGAATCAGGACGAAGACCCCTTTGACCGACTAACAGCTGCTCGCCCGATCGGTCCCCGCATATCGCATTTCGTTGGCCGAAGAAAAAGCGAGCCGTGCATTGTGTCACACACCCGCCGGGCGCCGCACACTGCGCGTGAGTGGGAACGCGACCAGGGCGCGCATCGTCGCACCGCTCCGACCTGCGCCATTGCGGCGGGCGGTCCACCATCGGCCAACCGCGCCGTCATTTTGTGAGTCAGAACTCATTTGGCATGTCGCGACCACTCCCCATTCACGGGGATAATTGCCAGTGCGGCCGCCATGAAGGGGGCTGCGGGGCACGACCGGGGTGGGCGTGCTCCCGTAGCCCGTCATGGCGGCCGTGCTCGTCTCCGCTCCTCCGGGTCACCGGCCCCCCCGGTCGCCGGGCCGCCAGGGGCGGGCAGGGGCGCGGGCGGTCAGGGGGTGCGGGCGGTCAGGGGGTGCGGGCGGTCAGGGGCGCGCCAGGCGCCGCAGGACGGCCCCGCAGCGGCGCGCGTACGCCCGCTGGGCCAGCGGCCCGAGCGGGCCCGCCAGCCGCGCCGGCGCCGTCGCCGGGCGGCTGAACGAGGTGACGGTCAGCCACACCTCGTCCTCGTCGTCCCGATGCACGACGAACGCCTCCTCCCCCGATTGCGGATGGCCCGGCAGCGTCCCGTAGGCCCATCCGGCGCGGCGGTCGTCCTCGCGCGTCCACACGACCCGGCAGGGCGCGTTCAGCCGGAACGGCCCGAGGCCGAGGCCCATCTCCACGCTCACGCCCGGTTCGGCCCGCGGGGCCGACGCCCGCACGCGCACGGGGAGCGCCCGGTGCATCCAGAACTCCATCAGCGCGTCCGAGGCGTTGCGCATCACCGCCGGACCCGTGCCGACGAGCGTCCGCACCCGCAGGTGCCGGTAGCCCGCCGGGCGCTCGGCGTCCCATGTCGCGCCGACCTCGGGATAGGTGAAGTCCTGCCCGCTCATCGGTGTGCGGCCTCCAAACTGACCAATCGGTGTCAAGTATCACCGCTTCTCCTGGCCACCCGCGCGGGCGCCCCTCTACCGTCGCCTCATGATCGCCGTCATCGCCGCACTGAACGTGTACCCCGTCAAGAGCGCGGCCGGCGTCCCGCTCGCCGAGGCGGACATGACGCCGGACGGGCTGCGGCACGACCGGGCGTTCATGCTCGTCCGCCCGGACGGGCGCCACCTGTCCCAGCGGGAGGCGCCCGGGCTGGCGCTGATCCACCCGGCCTACGACGGGGCGAAGCTCACCGTCTCCTCGCCGCTCGCGGACGCGCCGCTGGTCTGCGAGGCGGCCGACGGCCCGCCCCGCGACGTCACGGTGCACCGGCGACCCTGCCGGGGGATCGACCAGGGGGACGACGCCGCCGGCTGGTTCTCCGACGCGCTCGGGCTCTCCTGCCGCCTCGTCCGCTTCACCGGGACGCGCCCGGCGAAGCGCGGCGGCGGGACGCTGGCGTACGCCGACGGCTATCCGGTCTCGGTGCTCTCGCAGGAGTCGCTCGACGACCTGAACCGCCGGATGTCCGGGCCGCTCCCGATGAACCGGTTCCGCCCCAACATCGTCCTGAGCGGCCTCGGCCCCTACGGCGAGGACGGGGTGACCCGGCTGCGCGGCGCCGCCGAGATCGAGCTGCTCGCGCCGTGCGGGCGCTGCGTCATCATCAACACCGACCAGGAGACGGGTGAGCGCTCCCCCGCGCCGCTGCGCGCGCTCGCCGCGTACCGCACCGGGCGCTTCGACGGCTACCGCGAGATCGTGTTCGGACGCCTCGGCGTCCCGCGCGCGCTCGGCACACTCCGCGTCGGCGACGAGCTCGCCGCGTCCTGACGCGAGAGAGGGTCAGCTGCGGGGAGCGCGCCGCAGGCGCCACGCCTGGACGACGTAGTCGACGCCGGTGACCACGGTGACGATCAGCGCGGCGGCCATCGTGACCCAGCGCAGGTAGTCCAGCGGGCCGGGCAGGATGTAGAAGCCGATCGCGAAGACCTGCAGCATCGTCTTCAGCTTGCCGCCCTTGCTGGCCGGGATCACCCCGTACCGGATGACGACGAACCGCATCACCGTGATGCCGATCTCGCGGACCATGATGACGGCGGTCACCCACCACCACAGCTCGCCCAGCGCCGACAGGCAGACCAGCGCCGCCCCGGTCAGCGCCTTGTCGGCGATCGGGTCGGCGATCTTGCCGAAGTCGGTGACCAGGCCGCGGGCCCGGGCCAGGTCGCCGTCGATCTTGTCGGTGACGGAGGCGGCCGCGAACACCGCGAACGCGCCGATCCGCCAGCCGGTGCCGTCCATGAACAGCAGCCACACGAACAGCGGGACCAGCACGATCCGCAGCAGCGTCAGCGCGTTGGCGATGTTGTAGACGCTCGCCGGCGGCGGGTCCGGCGACCCGGCGACCGGCTCCGGCGTGCCCGCGATCACGACACGTCCGCGACGAGGTCCACGCCCTCGCTGCCGGTGACCCGGGCGGCGACGATCTCGCCGAGGGCCAGGCCCTCGCCGCGGACCAGCACCGTCCCGTCCACCTCGGGCGCCTGGTGCGCGGCGCGGCCCTCGAACCCGTCGTCCACCTTGTCCTCCAGCAGCACGTGGATCTCCGAGCCGACGCGGTCCTCGGCGCGCTGCGCGGTCAGCTCCTCGGCCAGCTCCGTCAGCTCCTCGACGCGGCGGGCGATCTCGTCCGGGTCGACCTTGCCGTCGAGCTTCGCGGCCTCGGTGCCGTCCTCGTCGGAGTAGCCGAACACCCCGACGGCGTCCAGCCGCGCGGCGGACAGGAACTCCGCCAGCTCCTCGAAGTCGTCCTCGGTCTCGCCGGGGAACCCGACAATGAAGTTCGACCGCACGCCCGCCTCCGGGGCCTGCGCGCGGATCTGGTCGAGCAGCTCCAGGAACCGGACGCGGTCGCCGAACCGGCGCATCGAGCGCAGCACCGGGCCGCTGGCGTGCTGGAAGGACAGGTCGAAGTAGGGCGCGACGCCGGGCGTGCCGCAGATCGCCTCGATCAGCCCCGGCCGGGTCTCCGCCGGCTGCAGGTAGCTGACCCGGACGCGCTCGATGCCGTCCACCGCCGCCAGGCCGGGCAGCAGCTTCTCCAGCGCGCGCAGATCACCGAGGTCCTTGCCGTAGGACGTGGAGTTCTCGCTGACGAGGACCAGTTCCCGGACGCCGTGGCCGGCGAGCCAGCGGGCCTCCTCCAGCACCTCCGCCGGCGGCCGCGACACGTACGCGCCGCGGAACGCCGGGATCGCGCAGAACGTGCAGCGCCGGTCGCAGCCGGACGCCAGCTTGAGCGGCGCCACCGGGCCGCCGCCGAGGCGCCGCCGCAGCACCCGCGGGCCGGACGCGGGCGCCACCCCGTCCGGCAGGTCGCCCGCCTCGCCGGCGGGGCCGTGCCCGGGGATCGCGACGCCCTCCGCGGACGCGGACCGCTCGACCGGGCTGATCGGCAGCAGCGTGCGGCGGTCGCGCGGGGCGTGCGCCTCGCGCGCCCGGCCCTCCATCACGTCGTCGAGCCGGTCCCCGATCGACAGGTAGTCGTCGAAGCCGATCACCGCGTCGGCCTCCGGCAGCGCCTCCGCCAGCTCCCGGCCGTACCGCTCGGCCATGCAGCCCGCCGCGACGACCTTGGCGCCGGAGTCGTGCGCCGCGAGCAGCGTGTCGATGGAGTCCTTCTTGGCCGCCTCGATGAAGCCGCAGGTGTTGACGACCACGACGTCGGCGCCGTCCGCGCCGTCCGCCAGGTCCCACCCGGCGTCCTCGATGCGCGCGGCGAGCTCCTCGGAGTCCACCTCGTTGCGGGCGCAGCCGAGGGTGATGAGCGAGACCTTGCGGCGAGTCGACATGCCCCTAAGGTAATGGGCCCGGGCAGCGCCGTGGACCGCCGCCCCGCCCGGGTGACCGAGCGGTCAGGTACCGGCGGGCCCGGCGGGCCGGGGCCTCAGGCGGCGGAGGGGTCGTTGCGGTCGAAGCTGAGCCGCTGGACGCCCTTGCCCTTCCCGGGCGTGCCGATGTCCTTGCCGTTCACGGTGAGCCGGACGCCGCCGCCGATGCCGATCACCACGCTGATCTTCTTCTTGGCGGTCCACTTCTTCTGGTCGCCGCTGCGCAGCACGCCGGAGTACAGCGCCTTGCCCTTGTCACCGCGGACGTTGATCCAGACCGTGCGCTTGGCGACGGCCTCGACCTCGACCGTGGTGCGCGGCGCCGCCGCCACCGGGTCGGTGGACTTGGGCGGCGCGGAGGGGGTCGGCTTCGCGGGGCCCGCCGAGGGCGTCCCGGCGACCTGCCGCGCGGTGTGCCGCTCGTGCCCGCCGTCGTGCCGGACCGCCTGGACGACCCCGGCGATCACCACGACGGCGAGGGCGAGCGCCATCGCCGCGCTCCAGTTCGCCGAGCGGCGCTCGCGGAACGGGATCGGGCGCTCCGGCTCGAACGCCGCCGTCGCCGACACCGGCTGCGGCGCGCCGCCGTGCGCGGCGTCGAACTCGCTGACCAGCGGTTCCGGATCGATGCCGATGACCCGCGCGACGCTGCGGATGTGCCCGCGCGCGTAGAAGTTGCCGCCGCAGGCGGAGAAGTCGTCGGACTCCATGCCGCGGATCACCGTCTCGCGGATCCGCGTCTGGAGACTGACCTGCGTCACCGAGAGACCCGCCTGCCGACGCTCCTGGGCCAAGGTCTCACCGATGCTCACGCCGGGCCTCCTTCGAGCGCGTTCGCGGCTGGTTCCACGCTGATGCGACACCAGTCTAGAAACGGGAATGCCCGCTCGGCGAGCGCCAACACGTTCGAAACAGGGCAAGATTTCGCATCATTCCGCCATGCCGTTCCCGGTATCCGGTGGCCATATGACGGTAACCGCGCCGACATTCCGTTGTTCCCCCGCGGTAAGTGCGCCGCGGGGGAACGCCCGGTCAGCCCCCGCCGCGCAGTTCCGCGAGCACTCCCGGCAGGTCGTCGGGCTTGGCGAGGACGTCGCGCGCCTTGGAGCCCTCGCTCGGCCCGACGATGTCGCGGCTCTCCATCAGGTCCATCAGCCGGCCCGCCTTGGCGAAGCCGACGCGCAGCTTGCGCTGCAGCATCGAGGTGGACCCGAACTGCGTCGACACCACCAGCTCGATCGCCTGGACGAGCAGGTCCATGTCATCGCCGATCTCCTCGTCGATCTCCTTCTTCGGCGCGGACGACTCGGCGACGTCCTCCCGGTAGTTCGCCTCCATCTGCGCCTTGCAGTGGTCGACGACCGAGTGGATCTCCTTCTCCGACACGTAGGCGTTCTGGATCCGCATGGGCTTGCTCGCGCCCATCGGCAGGAACAGCGCGTCGCCCTGCCCGACGAGCTTCTCCGCGCCCGGCTGGTCGAGGATGACGCGGCTGTCGGACAGCGAGGACGTCGCGAACGCCAGCCGGGACGGCACGTTGGCCTTGATGAGGCCGGTGACGACGTCGACGGACGGGCGCTGCGTCGCGAGCACCAGGTGGATTCCGGCGGCGCGGGCGAGCTGGGTGATGCGGACGACCGAGTCCTCGACGTCGCGCGGCGCGACCATCATCAGGTCGGCGAGCTCGTCGACGATCACCAGCATGTAGGGGTAGGGGGTGTAGACGCGCTCGCTGCCGGGCGGCGCGGTGAGCTTGCCCGCCTTCACCGCCTTGTTGAAGTCGTCGATGTGCCGGAACCCGGACGCGGCGAGGTCGTCGTACCGGCGGTCCATTTCGCCGACGACCCATTCGAGGGCTTCCGCCGCCTTTTTGGGGTTCGTGATGATCGGGGTGATCAGGTGGGGAATGCCCTGGTACATGGTCAGCTCGACCCGTTTCGGGTCGACCAGGATCATCCGCACCTCGTCCGGCGTCGCCCGCATCAGCACCGACGTGATCAGCCCGTTGATGCAGGTCGACTTGCCCGCGCCCGTCGCGCCCGCGATCAGGATGTGCGGCATCTTCGCGAGGTTCGCCACCACGGTGCGGCCCTCGACGTCCTTGCCGAGCCCCACCACCATCGGGTGGTGCTCGTTGGTCGCCGCCGGGGAGCGCAGCACGTCGCCGAGGCTGACGATGTCCTTGTCGGTGTTCGGGATCTCCACCCCGATCGCCGACTTGCCGGGGATCGGGGAGATGATCCGCACGTCCGCGCTCTTCACCGCGTACGCGATGTTCTTGGTCAGCGCGGTGACCTTCTCCACCTTCACCGCGGGACCGAGCTCGATCTCGTACCGGGTGATCGTCGGCCCCCGGGTGAACCCGGTGACCTGCGCGTCGATGTCGAACTGCTCCAGCACGCCGGTGAGCGCGTTGACCACCGTGTCGTTGGCCTTCGTGCGCGGCTTGGCCACGCTGCCCGGCCGCAGCGCCGCCGGGTCCGGCAGGACGTAGATCTCGCCGGACGACGACAGCGGGAGCTGCTCGGAGCTGCGCGGCGCCGGGGTCGGGTCCGGGACGTCGCCGTGCGCGGGCTCTTCGGGCGGCGCGGGCTCCTCCAGGACCGGGTCGGCCGGCGGGGGCACGTCGTCGATCGGCGGCGCCGGCGGCGGGACGTCCCCGCCGAACGGGTCCGGCTCGAACAGCTCGTCCGCGAGGTCGCGGCTCGGCCGGTCCGGGCGCTTCGGCTCGTCCTCCAGCAGCGGCGTGTCGTACGGCCGCGAGTGCTCGCCGACCTCCAGCTCGTCCTCGGCCTCGTCCGCCTTCTTCTTGCGGCGGCGCTTCTTCGGCGCCTCGGGCTCCTCGTCCGACGCGTCGGACGGGCGCTCCGGGCGGCCCTGCAGCGTCGCGACCGCCCACAGGTCGCCGACCCGCTCGGGCACCTTCGCGATCGGGGTCGCGGTGATGACCAGCAGCCCGAACCCCGACAGCAGGAGCAGCAGCGGCACCGCCACCCAGCCGCTGAGCGCGGCGTCCAGCGGCGCCGACACCAGCCAGCCGACGACGCCGCCCGCGTCGCGCACGCCGGCCATGTCCTTGGCCGGCGACGGGATGCCCGCCGCGATGTGCAGGATGCCGAGCACCCCGACGGTGAGCGCGGTCAGGCCGATGACGACGCGCCCGGTCTCCTCGTTCTGCTCGGGATGGCGCAGCGTCCGCCACGCCAGCAGCGCCAGCACCACCGGCAGCGCCATGGCCACGATGCCGATGCCGCCGCGTACGACCTTCTCCAGCGCGATCGTGACGACGCCGTCCGGCCGGAACCAGGTCACCGACGCCAGCACGATCGACGAGCCGAGCAGCGCGAGCCCGAGCCCGTCGCGCCGGTGCTCGGGATCGAGGTTGCGGGCGCCGTCGCCGTAGGCGCGGAAGATCGAGCCGACGGCGACCGCCGCGAGCAGGTACAGCTTGAACAGCAGCTTGAAGAAGCCGAGGACGGCCTGCGAGATCGGGTCCGGCTTCTGCGGCGGGCGGCCCCGGCCGGATCCCCGGCCCGCGCCGCCCTTGGCCCCGCTCCTCGCTCCACCGCCCTTCGCTCCACCGCTCCTGGCGCTGCCGTTCGTTCGCTTCCGGGGGGTCGGCCCTGCGGGTTTGCGAGCCGCGCTGCCCCCGGTACGCGAGGAGGTGGTCTTCGCTCCCCCGGACGCACGTGTGGCCATGCTCATGAGAGTAACCAAGGAGCGTCCGGGTTCCCGGGACGGCGAACGGGCGTGTTGCCCATACCGGACGAGCGGGCACGACGCGGCCCGGGACGGCCGCGCGCGGTGCGCGGCACGGCCGTCCCGGGCGGCGGCTACACCTCGACGACCACCGGGATGATCATGGGGCGGCGGCGGTAGTTGTCGCTCACCCACTTGCCGACCGTGCGCCGGATCAGCTGGCTGATCTGGTGCGTGTCGTTCACGGCGTCGCCGGCCGCGCCGGCCAGCACGCCCTCGATCCGCTCGATGATCTCGTCGAAGTCCTCGTTGACGATGCCGGCGCCGCGGGCGTGCACCTCGGGCCCGGCCACCAGCTTGCCGGAGGTCGAGTCGATGCCGACGACGATGGAGACGAAGCCCTCCTCGCCGAGGATCCGGCGGTCCTTCAGCGAGGTCTCGGTGACCTCGCCGACCGAGAGCCCGTCCACGTACACGTACCCGGCCGGGACGGCGCCGACGATCCGGGCCCGCCCGTCCACCAGGTCGACGACGACGCCGTCCTCGGCGATGACGATGTTGTCGTCCGGCACGCCGGTGAGCGCGGCGAGCTTGGCGTGCGCCCGCAGGTGCCGCCACTCGCCGTGGATCGGCATGAAGTTGCTCGGCTTCGTCACGTTCAGCACGTACAGCAGCTCGCCCGCCGACGCGTGCCCCGACACGTGCACCAGCGCGTTGCCCTTGTGCACGACCCGCGCGCCCCACCGGGTGAGGCCGTTGATCACGCGGTTCACCGCGTTCTCGTTGCCCGGGATCAGCGAGGACGCCAGCATCACGGTGTCGCGGTCGGTGATGCGGATCGAGTGGTCGCGGTTGGCCATCCGCGACAGCGCCGACATCGGCTCGCCCTGCGAGCCGGTGCACACCAGCACCAGCCGGTCGCCGGGGATGTCGTCCAGCTCCTTCTGGTCGACCATCACGTCCTCGGGGACGTTCAGGTAGCCCAGCTCGCGGGCGACGCCCATGTTGCGGACCATCGAGCGGCCGACGAAGCACACCTTGCGGCCGTTGGCGACGGCCGCGTCCAGCACCTGCTGCACGCGGTGCACGTGGGAGGCGAAGCAGGCGACGATGAGCCGCTCCTGCGCGGTGCGGAACACCTCGTCGACGACCGGGCCGATGTTGCGCTCGCTGGTGACGAAGCCCGGGACCTCGGCGTTGGTCGAGTCCGACAGCAGCAGGTCGATGCCCTCGGTGCCGAGCCGGGCGAACCCGGGCAGGTCGGTGAGCCGGCCGTCCAGCGGCAGCTGGTCCATCTTGAAGTCGCCGGTGTGCAGGACGAGCCCGGCGGACGTGCGGACGGCGAGCGCGAGGGCGTCCGGGATCGAGTGGTTGACGGCGAAGAACTCGCACTCGAACGGCCCGAACGTGCGCCGCTCGCCCTCGGCCACCACGTCGGTGACCGGTTTGATGCGGTGCTCGGTGAGCTTGGCCTCCAGCAGGGCCAGCGTGAGCCGCGAGCCGACCAGCGGGATGTCGCGGCGCTCGCGCAGCAGGTACGGGACCGCGCCGATGTGGTCCTCGTGCCCGTGCGTGAGGACGACGGCCTCGATGTCGTCGAGGCGGTCCCTGATGTACTCGAAGTCCGGCAGTATCAGGTCGATGCCGGGCTGCTCGGTCTCGGGGAAGAGCACACCGCAGTCGACGACGAGCAGGCGACCGCCGTACTCGTAGACCGTCATGTTGCGGCCGATCTCCCCCAGCCCGCCGAGCGCGACGATGCGCAGACCGCCCTCGGGCGGCGCGGGCGGGTCCGAGAGCTCCGGGTGAGGATGACTCACCGGGCGACCTCCGGAATGACGACCTCCGGCACTTTGACTCCCCCTATCGTGAGGTCTTCGCGCAGGCGCGCCGCGAACTCCGGCGTGGCCTCCACCAGCGGGGCGCGCAGCGCGCCGCCCCCGGGGAGGCCCAGCAGGTTCAGCGCTGCCTTGACGGCGATGGCGCCCTGCGTACGGGTCATGATCGCGGTGACCACGGGCAGCAGCCGCCGGTGGATCTCCAGCGCCCGCCCATGCTCACCGGCGCGGTATGCGTCGATCATCTCATGGAGTTCGGTTCCCACGACATGGCCGACCACGCTGACGAACCCGGCGGCGCCGACCGACAGCCAGGGCAGGTTCAGCACGTCGTCGCCGGAGTACCAGACCAGATCGGTCTCCGCCATCACCCGGGACGCGCCGAACAGGTCGCCCTTGGCGTCCTTGACGGCGATGATCCGCGGGTGCTCGGCGAGCTGGATCAGCGTGTCGTTCTGGATCGGCACCCCGGCGCGCCCCGGGATGTCGTAGAGCATGTTCGGCAGGCCCGTCGCGTCGGCCACCGCCGTGAAGTGGCGGATCAGGCCCTCCTGCGGCGGCTTGTTGTAGTACGGGGTGACCACGAGCAGACCGTGCGCGCCGGCGGCCTCGGCCTGCCGCGCGAGTTTCAGGGTGTGCTCGGTGTGGTTGGTTCCGGCACCGGCGACGATCACGGCGCGGTCGCCGACCGCCTCGATGACCGCGCGCAGAAGCGTGCTCTTCTCGTCGTCGCTCGTCGTCGGCGACTCGCCGGTCGTCCCGTTGACGACCAGGCCGTCGTGGCGCCGCTCGTCGACCAGGTGGGTCGCGAGGCGCGCGGCGCCGTCGTAGTCGACTCCGCCGTCCGGCAGGAACGGCGTGACCATCGCGGTCAGCATCCGCCCGAACGGGGCGTCGGTCGATGTGCTGGGTGCCATGCATCGAACGGTACCGTTCCGGCCGCCGGGTTGGAGCCGCAGGTCGAGGGGTTCGGCGGCCGGGTCGGGACGGGGGCTCCGGCGGCCCCGCGGGCCGGGCTCGGGGCGGGCGTGGCGGCGGGCGCGAAGCGGGCATGGAAGAAGCCGCCGCCACACGCTCGGGGGTACGCGTGGCGGCGGCTCCCACACCCGACATCGTGGCACGCAAATGCCTCGTTACGGGGTCAGTCCGGCCACTTCCCGGACTCGGTTGGATAACGTGACCCTCCGGTCAGTTCGCGCAGCCGGCCGCGCAGTTCCTCGACGTCCGGCGTGCGCACGAGATCGTTGCCCCGGACCGCCCACCAGTGGCCGGACCCGCCCCGCCCGATCCGCCATCCGGCGAACTCGGCTGACAGCTCGCTGAGCCGGTCGGCGTCATGCCGCGCGGTCTGCTGAATGCGCATCGGCCTCGTCCTCCGCTTCCCTTGCCAGCCGCCGGTACGGCCCGCTTCACCGCACCGATCCGTACCCCGCCCATGTCCCGCTATACACCCCTTCTTACCTGGGCATACGGAGAAATCGGTACGTAGTCGGCCGGGTTTCTCAGCGGCCAACTTTTTCTGTCGTCGCGGGCAGCCATGTCGCGCGATATCGGGCCCATTCGGCCGGCGATGTGGTCCAGTCCGCGTACACGCCGACGCCGTACGGGCGCTTCGGCGGGCGTTTGAGCTCGCCGATTCCGCGCCGTACACCACGGAGGGCGACGGTGAGATTCTCAGCCCAGTCCATCAAGGGCCGATAGGTGGGCACGCCCATGAAGACCGTGACCTGATCGCCGATCAATTCGAGGGTGTGGCGGGTGTGCCGGGCGAAGTGCCAGCCCGCGAGCGACTGCGTCGGCAGCGACACGTCGTAGGTCATGATCGCCACCTGGTCGACGCGCCGGGCGACCTTCCGCAGGAAGGCGTCGGTGGGACGCGGCGGATAGTGCCAGGGGCCCGTGCGCGGGAGCAGCGCCTTGTAGACGGGCTGCGCCGCGTCCACGAGCGTCGGCTGCTCCAGCGCCACCGACAGCAGGCGGCCGCGGGAGCGGGTGAGCTCGTGGGTCTTCTCCAGCAGCGCGAGGAACGCCCGGTCGTCGGGGTAGATCGGCTCGAAGTCGTAGTGGATCCCGTCGAAGCCGACGTCGAGGAGGTCCGCCGCGGTGCTCGCGACGCGCACCCGAACGGCGGTGTCGTCGAGCTCGATGACTCCCTTGCCGTCCACCGTGCGGATCTGGCCCAGGTACGCCTGGGTCCGCACGCCCGGCGCGTACTTGTGGACGGCGTCGTTGAGCCGCTTCGCGTACCGGTACTTGGCCGCGGGGACCGTCCCATCCGCCTCGAACGGCCCGGAGTGGAAGAACACGTCGGTGATGCGGTTCTGCTTGAGGAGCTCCGCGAGCGCCCGGTACTCGGCGTCGGTGTGCGGCTCCCCCACCCACTGGTGCCTGGCCCACAGCGCGTTCGCCTCGGTGCCGCGCGCCTCCGGCTCGGACTGCCACCACGTCCACGCGCCGGAGAAGGTGAGCGCGACCAGCCCCAGCACGTACGCGGCCGTCCAGCCCGCCCACCGCAGCGCGCCGCGCCGGCCTCCGCGCCGTCTCCCGCCAGACCGCCCTATCCTGCCAGACCGCCTCATCCCCGCCATCCGGCAATGATCGCGTATCGATCCGGCACTTCGGGCGCCGTGGAGGCCGCCGGGTCCGCGTCCGGCAAGCCGGAGGGCACGCGTCGGCCATGGGTCGATCATGATTGCCCCCGAACCGCGCGCCGGGTGCGGAAAGCGTTGACACCGGGGGAATTCTTGGGTGACGAGGCGGCCTAGCGGTGCCGGGCTTCCGGTCTCGACTGGGTCTCGAATGGGGGGCCGCCCCGATCCTGTTCCGAAATACCGGGATGGAGGTCGAACCGACATGCGAGCACGACCTGACCAGGCCGAACCGAGACCCCTGCTACCGACGAAGTCGGCCCGGGGACGGGGAGTCGTTCCCCCTCGCGAGGCACTGCTCAGCACCCGGGCGCTCCTGATCGTCCTCGTGGCGATCGGCGCCGGCGCTCTGACCGCGATGGCCCCGCAGGCCGCGATCCCGATCGGGGTCGGAGTCGGCGTCGTCACCCTGCTGGCCCAGATCGTCAAAGACTGAACCGTCAAGGACCGAGAACTCTTCGCGGTGCGTTCGGCGCCGGGCGCCCGGCGCCGAACGCACCGCCTTCAGAAGACCGGGATGATGTCCTCAGCCTCGATGCCGCTGACGTCGACGCCGGAGATGTCCAGCTCGGGGATCGCGGGGAACTCGATGCCCCAGCGCTCCACGATCGCGCGGACGCGGGCGATCGCGACCCGCCAGTTCTCCGCCTGCTCGTCGAACGACAGCACGCCGAGGCCCGCGTCGCGGGCGTGGTCCATCAGCACGCGGTGGTTGTGCAGGAAGTAGGGCGGCAGGTCCCAGAAGCCCTTCGGCGGCTCCCAGAGGATCATCGACAGGAACACGAAGCCGGCCCGCAGCTGCTTGGTGATCTGGCCCTTGACGTCCTCGGTGAGGCCGGGCCACTCGTTCTCCAGGATCGTCATGCAGATCTGCAGGTGCCGCGACTCGTCCCGGCCGATCCGCTTGAACATCTCGCCGAACAGCGGATGCCGGGTGCCGGACGCCATGCCGCGGAACAGCGTCGACGCGGCCATCTCCCCCATCATGAAGCTGGTGAACAGCACGGCCAGCGAGTACTTGCGGACGGCGCTGTTGTAGCCGTGCCAGTAGCGGCCGCCGTTGTGGTAGAGCCAGCCGATGTTGTTGTGCGCGGCCTTCTCCAGGTCGGTCCGCGGCGTCCAGTCGAGCGGCCCGCCCGGCCAGATCCGCGCGATCGACCGCTGGCAGCACTCCTCGTGGTTCATCTCGTCGCGGGTGATGGAGAAGAAGCACTTGCGGACCGGGTCCTCCTCGTGCTGCTCGAACGCGTGGATGGTCGCGCGGGCGAACACCGCGGGCCCGGAGGCGTCGAAGTTGGCGAGCACCGCGAACCAGTACATGAGCCCGAGGCGCTGCTCCGGCGGGAACCCGTCCGGGCGCAGTTCGTCCCACGGCAGGTCGGCGGGGTTCCAGACGGTCCGCTTCGACTTCTCGTAGATCGCGGCGAGCTTGTCGGTCTCGACCCGCCACTCCATCGGGTAGATGTTCGGCTGCGGGATGTCCGGGGCGGGCCAGAACCCGCCCTCAGGAACGGTCGGCTTGTCGGCCATGCAAGGCTCCTCGATGGTCACCGTCTCGTGACGCCCTACCGTCCATTGTGGGCGTCCCGGACACGACCGGGAAGGCGGAGGGGGCGCGGCGCACCCGCGTCTGCTGGGTCAGGGCCACGCAGACGAGGACGCCGGCGGCGCCCAGCACGGTCACCGCGTCGATCGACTCGCCGAGCAGCAGCCACGACCAGCCGAGCGTCATCACCGGCTGCGCGAGCTGGACCTGGCTCGCGCGGGCGATCCCGGCCCGCGCCAGCCCCTCGTACCAGGCGAAGAAGCCGAGGTAGGCGGAGAAGGCGGTCACGTAGCCGAAGCCGAGCACGGCGTGGCCCGTCCAGTGCGGGTGCGTCGTCGCGAGCAGGCCGCCGGTCACCGGGACCGTGATCGGCGCCGCCAGGACGAGCGCCCAGGAGATCACCCGCCAGCCGGGCATGTCGCGGGCGAGGCGGCCGCCCTCGGCGTAGCCCGCGGCGGCGGCCAGCAGCGCACCGAACAGCAGCAGGTCGGCGGCGCTGAACCGGCCGGCGCCCCGGATCAGCGCGAAGCCGGTGACGCAGGCGGCGCCGGCGGCACCGGCGAGCCAGAAGGCGCGGGACGGGCGCTCGCCCGCGCGCAGCACGCCGAGGACGGCGGTCGCCGCCGGGAGCAGCCCGACCACGACCGCCGAGTGGGAGGACGAGGCGCCCCGGTCGAGCGCGAGCGTGGACAGGATCGGGAACCCGAAGACCACCCCGGCGGCCGCGACGGCGAGCGCGCCCCACTCGCGGCCGCGCGGCCGGCGGGACCGGACCGATAGCAGTGCGATCGCGGCGAGGACGCTCGCGGCGGCCGACCGGCCGACCCCGATCAGGTAGGGGTCGAGGCCCTCCAGCCCGTATTCGGTGCCCGGAAGGGTGAAAGAGAAGATCAGCACGCCCAGCGCGGCGAGCCAGATGCCGATCCCCGGCCTCGTCGCCGCTACCGGGCTGGAGGCAGTAGCGCTATCCTTGTTCCTCATGAATAACGATAGCAGTGTGGCGGCACTCGCCGACGCGCTGCGGACCGAGGTGGGCCGGCTGAGCCCGGGCGAGCGGCTGCCGTCGAGCCGGGCGCTGGTCGAAAGGCACCGCGTCAGCCCCGTCACGGTGTCGCGGGCCATCGGGCTGCTCGCCGCCGAGGGCCTGGTCGTCACGCGCCCGGGCGCGGGCGCGTTCGCCGCGCGCCGGCCCTCCCCCGCGTCCGAACCCGCCGACTTCGGCTGGCAGGCGGTGGCCCTCGCCGGCCGCTCGGTGGACGCGGCGGGCGTGTCCTGGCTGCTCACCCCGCCGCCGGAGGGCGCCGTCGCGCTCAGCGGCGGCTACCCGCACCCGAGCCTGCAGCCGGTCCGCGCCCTGGCGAACGCCGCGGGGCGGGCGGCCCGGCGGCCGAACGCGTGGGACATGCCCCGCCCCGGCGGCGTGCCCGAACTGCGCGCCTGGTTCGCCCGCAGCGTCGGCGGCGGCGTGTCCCCCGGCGACGTGACCGTCACCAACGGCGGGCAGCAGTCGCTCACGACCGTGCTGCGGGCGCTGCTCCCGCCCGGCGCGCCCGTCCTGGTCGAGTCGCCGACGTATCTCGGCGTGCTGGCCGTCGCGCGGGCGAGCGGGCTGCGGCCCGTCCCCGTGCCGGTGGACGCCGACGGCGTCCGCCCCGACCTGCTCGCGGAGGCGTTCGCGATGAGCGGCGCGCGGGCGTTCTACTGCCAGCCGGCCTTCCACAACCCGACCGGGGCGGTGCTGAGCGCCGACCGGCGCGCGCGCGTCCTCGACATCGCGCGCGCCGCCGGGGCCTTCGTGGTGGAGGACGACTACGCGCGCCACCTCGGCATCGACCCGCCTCCACCGCCGCTGATCGCGCAGGACGCCGACGGCCGGGTCGTGCACATCGCCTCGCTCACCAAGGCCACCGCGCCCAGCCTGCGGATCGCCGCGGTGATCGCGCGCGGCCCGGTCGCCGAGCGGATCCGCGCGACGCAGCTCGTCGAGGAGTTCTTTCCCCCCCGGCCGCTGCAGGAGACGCTGCTCGAACTCGTCAGCTCGCCCGGCTGGCCGCGGCACCTCCGGGCGCTGCGGACGGCGCTGCCGGCGCGCCGCGACGCGCTGCGCGCCGCGCTCGCCCGCGACCTGCCGGAGCTGCGCCCGAACCGTCCGGCGGGCGGCCTCCACCTGTGGGTCTGGCTGCCGGACGGCCTCGACGACGTCGCCGTCGCCGAGGCCGCGCTGCGCGCGGGCGTGCTGGTCAGCGCGGGGAGGCCGTTCTTCCCCGCCGAGCCGCCCGCGCCCTTCCTGCGGCTGAGCTACGGCAGCGCGTCGTCGGAGGCGGAGCTGGCGGAGGGCGTCCGGCGCCTCGCCACCGTCCTGCGCTGACGTCCCGCCGGACGGCCAGGGGCGATGGCCGTCAGGACGGTCGGGCGGTCAGAGCAGTCAGGGCGGTCAGGGCGCCGTGCAGAAGCAGAACTCGTTGCCCTCCGGGTCGCGCCACACCCGGAAGGGGGCCCGCGGGTCGCCCATCGGCTCGCCGGCCGGGGTCGCGCCGAGGCGGGCGGCGCGCTCGCCGGCGGCGTGGATGTCGGGGACGTCCAGGTCGAAGTGGATCCGGTTCTTGACCGTCTTGCGCTCCGGGACGCGCTGGAACGACAGGACCGGGCCGCCCTCGCCGGCCGGCTCCAGATCGAGCCAGCCGTCCTCGGCGGCGGCGGTCCGCACGCCGAGCAGCCCGCCCCAGAACGCGGCCAGCGCCTCCGGGTCGGCGCAGTCGACCACGACGCCGAGTTTCAGGCCGGTCATCGGGCTCCTCCCACGGGACGGGCGATCCGGACCGAGCGCGCGGCGGCGCGGCGGCAGTGCACGGGCTCGGGACGGCGGACCGGACGCGCCGGGCGCAGGGCGCGGAGCCGGGCGCCGAGCCGGGCCCGCCTGCGCGCCGCGCGCTCCCTCGCCAGGGCGCCGGCGGTGAGCCGCGCCTCGACGATGTCGGCCTGCAGTCGGGCGAACTCCCGTTCGGCCCAGGCGTGCCGGGTCGCGAGGTCCGCCAGGTACGGCAGCGCGTTCATCGCGCCTCCCTTCGTTGACACCAGTGAAACGGTAACGGTGGTGTCGGAATCGTGCAACCACTCAAACCCGTTCACTGGTGTCGACGGTTGGTAGGCTGCTCACGGACGGGTGGAGGGACGATGACGGACGCGCAGACCGACGACCCGGCCCTGCTGCTGCAGGACTTCGTCAACACGCTGGACGTCGACTCCGGCACCGAGGGCCTCCCCGCGCCGGAGGCGCTGGCCGGATGGCTGGCCGGGCGCGGGCTCGTCCCTCCCGGGACGCCCGCCGGACCCGCCGACCTGAGCACCGCGATCACCCTGCGCGAGGGCCTGCGCGAGGCCATGGCCGCCCACCACGGGCCGCAGGAGGCCGGCTTCCCCGGCGAACTGGAGGACGCGCTCGCCGCGCTGCCGCTGCGCGTCGACCTCACCGGGCCGCGGCCCGCGCTCGTCCCGCTCGACCCGCCCGCGACGGCCGCCGCGGGACTCGCCCGCCTCGCCGCCGCGATCATGGACGCCGCCGCCGCCGGGACGTGGCCGCGCCTCAAGGTCTGCCAGGAGGGCACCTGCCGCTGGGCGTTCCTCGACACGTCCAAGAACCGGTCGCGGTCCTGGTGTTCGATGCGCACCTGCGGCAACCGCACCAAGACCCGCGCCTACCGGGCCCGCAACCGCGCCTGACCCGGTGCCCGGGCCCTAGGGTGTGCGGTGATCGTCCAGGGAGAGGGGCTGCCATGACCGGTGGTGGGGCCGATGCGGGGGTGCGGGAAGCGCGGCGCGCGGACGCGGCCGCCGTCGCCGACATCCAGGTGCGCGCCTGGCGGCACGCCTACCGCGACCTGCTCCCCGCCGGCGTCCTCGACCGGGTGACCGGCCCGGACGCGCTGGAGGCGTGGCGGGAGCGGTGGGCGGACGCGGCGGCGAACCCGCCGAGCCCGCGGCACCGGCTGCTCGTCGCGGTCGCGTCCGATCTGGTCGTGGGGTTCGCGGCGCACGCGCCCGCCGAGGACCCCGACCTCGACGCCGCGACCACGGCCGAGCTGATCACCCTGCTGGTCGACCCGCTGCACGCCCGCGCCGGGCACGGCAGCCGGCTGCTCGCCGCCACCGTCGACCTGCTCCGCGAGGACGGCTTCACCACCCTGATCAGCTGGGCCTTCGAGAAGGACGAGGTCACCCGGGCGTTCCTCGGCGGCGCCGGCTGGGCGCCGGACGGGACGGCCCGCACCCTCGACATGGGCGAGCCCGTCCGCCAGGTCCGGCTCCACACCGACATCACCGTTCGCTGACATCACCGTTCGCTGACATCACCGTTCGATAGGGGCGCTGTTCGGCAGGGGTCGGTGAGGGGCACGGCCCGTCCGGCCATATCGTTGAGGCCGTGCCCGAGTCCACCTCCCTGTCGCCGCATGCCCCGGCGACGCCGCCGAGCGCCGACCACCGCCGGTGGCTCGGCATGGTCGTCATCAGCCTGGGCGTGTCGCTGGTCGTCGTGGACGCCACCATCGTCGGCGTGCTGCTGCCGCGGATCGTGTCCGACCTGGACCTGACGACCGCCGGCGCGGAGTGGATCACCTCGGTGTACTCGCTGGTGTTCGCGGCGCTGCTGATCCCGTTCGGCCGCGCGGGCGACCTGTTCGGGCGGCGCCGGATGTTCGTGCTCGGCGTGGCGGTGTTCGCGCTCGCGAGCCTCGCCGCCGCGGCGGCGGGCGGCGGCGGCGCGCTGGTGGCGGCGCGGGCGGCGCAGGGCGTCGGCGCGTCGATGGTCCTGCCCGCGACGCTGTCCACGGTGAACGCGGTGTTCACCGGACGGGACCGTGCCATCGCGTTCGGGATCTGGGGCTCGATGATCAGCGGGATGGCCGCGCTCGGGCCGCTGATCGGCGGGGCCGTCGCGACCGGCGGCGGCTGGCGCTGGGCGTTCGGAATCAACGTGCCGCTCGGCGCGGCGCTCATCGCGGCCGCGTTCCGGCTGATGCCGGAGACCCGCGGGGCGGGCGCCGCCGCGCGGGGCACGCTGCGCGAGATCGACTGGTCCGGGGCGGCGCTGTCCGCGCTCGGGCTCGCCGCGCTGGTGTGCGGGCTGATCGAGGGCCAGACGTACGGCTGGTGGGCGGCCACCCGGCGGTTCTCGGTGGGCGGGTTCGAGTGGCCGGGCACCGGGCTGTCGCCCGTCCCGGTGGTGATCGCGCTCGGGGTCGTGCTGATCGCGGCGCTGGTGGTGGTCGAGCGGGCGCGGGCGGCGGCGGGCCGTCCGGTGATGCTGGACCTCGACCTGTTCCGGATCCCGAACTTCCGGCACGGCAACCTCGCCTCGTCCCTGATCAACGTGGGCGAGCTGGGGCTGCTGTTCATCCTGCCGCTGTTCCTGCTGGGCGTGCACGGCACGAACCCGCTGCAGATCAGCGTCGCGATCCTGCCGCTGGCCCTCGGGGCGTTCCTCACCGGCGGGTACGCGGGCAAGCTCGCCAACAAGCGCGGCGCGCACCGGGTCGTGCAGATCGGCATGGTGCTGGAGGTCGCCGCCGTCCTCGCCCTCGCCGTCACCGTGTCCGCGACGACC
This sequence comes from Actinomadura sp. RB99, assembly GCF_014706005.1. Taxonomy (NCBI): domain Bacteria; kingdom Bacillati; phylum Actinomycetota; class Actinomycetes; order Streptosporangiales; family Thermomonosporaceae; genus Actinomadura; species Actinomadura sp. RB99. Next base: position 159,687 of record NZ_JABMCA010000011.1, read on the forward strand.
GGCGGGTTCGGGCTCGCGCCCTGGATGCTGCTGTACGGCCTAGGCCTCGGCCTGACGTCGGCGCAGCTCACCAACGTCTCGCTCGCGGACGTCCCGCCGGCGCAGGCCGGGCAGGCGTCCGGCACGCAGTCCACCGCGCGGCAGGTCGGCGCCGCCCTCGGCATCGCCCTGATCGGGACGGTGTTCGCCACCAGCCTCGGGCACGCGATGAGCGACCGGCTCGCCGGGACGGCGCTGGCGCCCGACGTGCAGGCGTCGGTGACCCGGCACCTGCGCGAGAGCGCCGGGACGTACGGACGTGATCTTCACGACAGTCCCGGCACGGCGGTCGAGGCGCACGCCGCGGACGCGAGCCTCGCCGTCGCGACCAGGCACGCCGCGCTCACGACCGCCGCGATCCTCGCCGCCGGGCTGATCCTCTCGCTCCGGCTGCGCCCGAGCACTGATCGACATCGGGAAGAATCGGAACCCCAGGGCGGCTGACACCCCCTGAACCCCTGTCGTCCCACGAGAACGAGCGGTAACTGTGGCCACGCTGAACCAATGGGTCGCCGGATCGCGGCCCCGCACCCTTCCCGCGTCCCTCGTTCCCGTCGTCGTCGGCACCGGCGTCGCGATCGGCGTGGACCACGCCATCTGGTGGCGCGCGCTCCTGGCGGCGTTCGTCGCGCTCGTCCTGCAGATCGGCGTGAACTACTCCAACGACTACAGCGACGGCATCCGCGGCACCGACGAGGACCGCGTCGGGCCGCTGCGCCTCGTCGGCTCGAAGGTCGCGCCGCCCAAGCAGGTCCTCGCCGCCGCGCTCGGCTGCTTCCTGGCCGCCGCCGTGGCCGGGCTGGTTCTCGCCGCCGTCACCACCTGGTGGCTGCTGCTGGTCGGCGCGGTCGCGATCCTCGCCGCGTGGTTCTACACCGGCGGCAAGACCCCGTACGGCTACCGGGCCCTCGGCGAGGTGTCGGTCTTCGTGTTCTTCGGCCTCGTCGCCGTCGTCGGGACCGTTTACGTGCAGGCCGAGAAGCTGCCCTGGGAGGGCTGGGCGGCGGCGGTGCCGGTCGGCCTGCTCGCCTGCGCGCTGCTGGTCGCCAACAACCTGCGCGACATCCCCACCGACCGCGAGTCCGGCAAGCGGACGCTCGCGGTCGTCCTCGGCGACCGCCGCACCCGGATCATGTACGCCGCGTGCGCCGCGCTGCCGTTCATGTTCGTGCTGGTGCTGGCCGCGCCGCACCCGTGGGCGCTGATCGCGCTGCTCGCCGCGCCGCTGTCGATCCCGCCGACGCAGAAGGTGCTGGGCGGCGCGTCCGGCCCCGCCCTGATCCCGGTGCTGGGCGAGACCGGCCGCCTCCAGATCGCCTACGGGGTGCTGCTCGCCATCGGCCTGGCGCTCTGAGCCGCGCGCCGGGCACCGCCGTGCTCGGCGAGCAGGAACGCGCCGGTCAGCGCGGCGACGAGCCCGGTGAGCGTGCCGCCGAGCGCGACCAGGCCGCTCACCGGCGCCGTGTCGGCGCCCAGCGCGTCCGCCGCCGCCAGCGTCACGATCAGTCCGTACAGCGACCAGGCGAACATCGCGCCCGCGCCTACCCAGACCGCGGCCAACGGCAGGACGAACCGGGCCGGACGGCGCGCGCGCCCGGCCAGCGCGAGGAGCCCCACGGCGCCTCCGAGCGCGAGCAGGCCCCACACACCGTCGAGGACCTGCTGCGGTGCGTTCCGGTCGGCCGCCAGGTCGTGCGGGAGCCCCGCCGTCCCGCCGAACCCCCAGAAGAAGTGCACGGCCGCGCAGACGGCGGCCGGAACGACCGCTCCGCGCGCCAGCAGCAGTTGCAGCGATCGGGTCGGGCCTGTGGGGACGTCCACGGTGCGGACGGTGAACACGCCGGGCCACCGCCTCCGCGCATAGAGGACGAAGGCGGTGAGCAGCCCGATCCCCTGGAGCGTGAACCCCGTGTAGACGACGCCGTACACCCACCCCTGCAAGCCGTTCCCGGTCCCCGTCACGGGCTCCGTGGACGCCAGGCTCTGGATCGCCGTCCCCAGCGGGACGGCGAGCGCGATCGGCGCGAGCAGCCCGGTCGCGACCCAGATCGGCGGCAGCAGCAGCCACGCCGGGACGCGCCGTCCCCACGGGAACGTGAACGCGCAGGCGACCAGCACCGCCAACGCGTCCATGCCCAGCGTGATCGCGTTCCCGACGTACAGGACGGAGTCCCGCGCCGCCGCGGCGTCGTTCCATCCGACGGTGCTGCCGGACAGCCAGGCGATCTTGATGGAGAGGTAGGGGACGCAGGCGGCCACGGTCGCCGCGCAGACGGCGAGCCGCAGGGCGCCCGGGCCCCGGGCCGGCGCGTTCCCGGCGAAGGGCTCGGTTGGATCGGCTGGAACGGTCATGCCCCGAGCATCGCTGCGCGGGCTCCGGCGCGCCTCCCGCCGCGTGGGGAACCGGACCCGCCCCGCCTCGTCCTCGCGGGTGAGGCGGGCCCGGTGCGGCGCTCAGCCCGCCGCGGTCAGGCGAGGCTCCAGTCGATCTCGGGCTGGCCGGCGTCGACCAGCGCCTTGTTCACGGCGCTGAACGGGCGCGTCCCGAAGAACTTCTTCGCGCTCAGCGGGCTCGGGTGCGCGGACTCGATCACGGTGTGCTGCGGGCCGGTGATGAGCCGCGCCTTCTTGCGGGCGTAGGCGCCCCACAGCACGAACACGACGCGGTCGGTCTTGTCGTTCAGCGCGCGGATCGCGGCGTCGGTGAAGTCCTCCCAGCCCTTGCCCGCGTGCGACCCGGCGTCGCCGCCGCGCACGGTCAGCACCGCGTTCAGCAGCAGGACGCCCTGGTCGGCCCACGGGGTGAGGTCGCCGGACACGGCGGGCGGGATCTCCAGGTCGGAGGCCATCTCCTTGTAGATGTTGCGCAGCGACGGAGGCAGCCGCACGCCCTCGCGGACGCTGAAGCTGAGCCCGTGCGCCTGGCCCGGGCCGTGGTAGGGGTCCTGGCCGAGGATCAGCACCCGGGCCCGGTCGAACGGGCAGTGCCGGAACGCGTTGAACAGGTCCTCGCGGGGCGGGTACACGGTCTGCCCGTCGTACTCCCCCGCCACGAAGGCGCCCAGCGCGGCGGTGGCGACCGGGTCGAGCAGCGGGTCGAGCCGCTGCCTCCAGTCGGCGGGGAGCAGTTCCATCAGGTCGAGGGACATCGTCCGTGCCTCCGGGGAAAGTGATCTGGGTTGAGGGAACAGTAGCGCCGGGCACCGACACGCCGGAGACGATCGGCGGGAGTGGCGGGCGCCCTCGGGCGGTGCCGACACGCTGAGGGCCGAATCCCGAGGACGGACCGGGTCCGTCCCTAGGATTCTGCGATATGCCCGACTCCCCCCGAGCGCGCCTTTCCGGCGCCGTCGGGCGTGCCCGCGCGTCCGCCCTGCTCGTCCCGGTCGTCCTGGCCGGCCTCGCCGCCGGGTGCGGCGGCTCGTCCGGGCCCGTGACGCTGACGGTGCTGGCGTCCTCGTCGCTCACCGAGGTGTTCGGCGAGATGAGCACGGCCTACCGCCAGACGCACCCGGACGTCCGGGTGAGGCCGGAGTTCGGCGGTTCGGCGGAGATGGCGGAGCGGCTCGCCGAGCGCGACCCCGGCGACGTGCTGGCGACCGCCGACACCGCCAGCCTGGACCAGGCCGACCGGTACCTCGACGGCCACCGCCGGGCCATCTGCGGCAACTCGCTCACCATCGCCGTCGGCCCCGGCAACCCCAGGCGCATCCAGGGCCTGGGCGACCTGGAGCGGCGGGGGCTGCGGGTCGTCGCGGGCGCCTCGTCCGTGCCGATCGGCCGCTACACCCGCCAGGCGTTCGCGAAGGCGGGGGTGACCGTCCGGACGAGCGCCGAGGAGATCAGCTCCCGGGCCGTGCTGGACGAGATCCGCGTCGGCGACGCCGACGCCGGCGTGGTCTACATCACCGACCTCCGGTCCGCCGGGGTCGCGGTCAGCAGCGTTCCGATTCCGGCCGCCCAGAACGTCACCGCGACCTATTCCGCGGCGGCGGTCAGGGAGGGGCCGCACCGCCGGGACGCCGACGACTTCGTGTCCTGGCTGGTCACGCCCGAGGCGCAGCGGCTGTTCCACAAGTACGGGTTCACCGCCCCCGACGGCCCGCAGTGACCCGCGCCACGTCCCGGAGTGTGCGTTCGCCCACCGCTGATACGGCACGGGAACGTCTCGTACCGGAATCCCGTTTACCACCCCGGAGCCCCGAACCGGGACTCCGCTGAAGCCGATCACTCGTGCCACGCGCGAGCGATGCGTACCGGGAGATGCCAGACGTGCCGTCCAAGCGACCCGCGCCACAGCCGAGCGAGGCGGCGGCGCAGCGTGCAGGTTCCACGGAGCGCGACCGGCGCGAGTCGGTGCCGCCGCGCAACGACCCCGAGCGGCCCTGGCGCGCCGAGGGCGTGCCCGAGCGGCCGAAGAAGGCCGGCGGCGGCTTCGGCGGCTGGCGTCCCCGCCGCAACACCTCCCTGTTCTGGCTGCTGCTGCTCGTGGTGTTCGGGCTGAGCTACGTCTCGATGCATTACACCGGCCGGCAGGACAAGGTGAGCGTCCCCTACACCGCCTTCACCCAGCAGGTGCAGGCCGGGAACGTCAAGGACGTCTACACCAAGGGCTACCAGATCCAGGGCAAGCTGAAGAGCGCGCAGCAGGTCCCCGGGCAGAAGGACCCGAAGAAGACCTACACCGCGTTCGAGACGCTGCGCCCCGCGTTCGCCGACGACAAGATCTACACCGAGATGGTGAGCAAGGGCGTCGCGGTCGAGGCGAAGCCCGTCAACGAGGACCGCGGCCTGCTCGCCAACCTGGCGCTGTCGCTGCTGCCCACGCTGTTGTTCGTCGGCCTGTGGATCGGCGTCATGGTGTGGCTGCAGCGCCGGATGACCGGCGGCGGTGGCGGCGGGATCATGGGCGGCTTCGGCCGCTCGCCGAAGCCCGTCGCGCCCGACGAGAAGCGCGCCACCTTCGCCGACGTCGCCGGCATCGACGAGGTCGAGGCCGAGCTCAGCGAGGTCGTCGACTTCCTCAAGGACCCCGGCAAGTACCGCCGGATGGGCGCCCGCGTCCCGCGCGGCGTGCTGCTCACCGGCGCGCCCGGCACCGGCAAGACGCTGCTGGCCCGCGCCGTCGCCGGCGAGGCCGACGTGCCGTTCTACTCCGCCGCCGCGTCGGAGTTCATCGAGATGGTCGTCGGCGTCGGCGCCGCCCGCGTCCGCGAGCTGTTCACCGAGGCCCGCAAGACCGCACCGTCGATCATCTTCATCGACGAGATCGACACCATCGGGCGGACCCGCGGCAGCGGCGCCAGCCTCGGCGGGCACGACGAGCGCGAGCAGACGCTGAACCAGATCCTCACCGAGATGGACGGCTTCTCCGGCTCCGAGGGCGTCGTGGTCATCGCCGCCACCAACCGCCCCGACATCCTCGACGCGGCGCTGATGCGGCCCGGCCGGTTCGACCGGCAGGTCGCGGTGTCGCCGCCGGACCTGGACGGCCGCGTCGCGATCCTGCGGGTGCACACCCGCGAGGTCCCGCTCGGCGGCGACGCCGACATCCTCTCGGTCGCGAAGATGACGCCCGGCATGACGGGCGCCGAGCTGGCCAACCTCGTCAACGAGGCCGCGCTGCTCGCCGTCAAGCGCGAGAAGAGCGCGGTCGACATGGACGACTTCCAGACCGCGCTGGAGAAGGTGCAGCTCGGCACCCGCCGCGCGCTGGTCATGCCGTACGAGGAGCGGCGCCGCACGTCCTACCACGAGTCCGGGCACGGCCTGCTCGGCATGCTGCAGCCGGGCGCCGACCCCGTCCGCAAGATCACGATCGTGCCGCACGGCCGCGCCCTCGGCGTCACCGTCTCCACGCCCGACAGCGACCGCTACGCCTACGACGAGCGGTACCTGCGCGGCCGGATCATCGGCGCGCTCGGCGGGATGGCCGCCGAGGAGCTGGTGTTCGGCGTGATCACCACCGGGTCGGAGAGCGACCTGGAGCAGGTCACCAAGATCGCGCGCGGGATGGTGGGCCGCTGGGGCATGTCCCCGAAGGTCGGCCCGCTGTCGATCCTGCCGTCCGACGGCATGGAGCCGATGGGCCAGTACGCCGCCCAGGGCACCCTGGACGCCGTGGACCTGGAGGCCCGCCGGATCGTCGACGAGTGCTACGCCGAGGCCCTCGAGACGCTGCGCGCGCACCGCGACCAGCTCGACTCGCTCGCCGCCGCGCTGCTGGAGGCCGAGACCCTCGACGAGGAGGCCGCCTACTCCGCCGCGGGGATCACCCGCAGCATCACCGAGGTCGACCTCTCCAAGACCCCCACGCGCGGCTAGGCGCGGCCGACGCGGGGCAGCCCGATCGGGTTGGGGTAGGGCATCTCCCCCGCGTCGGCCACGGCCTCCGCGGCGGGGACCAGCAGGTCGTAGAGGGCCTTCGGGTCGTCGACGGCGCGGTAGGGCGGGGCGGCGAGCGCGTCGGTGCGCTCCTCGATGCGGGCCTTGAGGGACCGTCCCGCGCCGGTCGCGGTGCCGCCCTCCACGAGGCCGCGGGCGGCGAGGGCGTCCGCCGCCTCGTCCCACTGCTCCCGCGACCAGCCCCGACTGATCAGCATCTGGTCGGAGGTGACCGCGCCGACGGCGGCGGCGAGGACGTTCGAGGTCAGCCCGTCGAGCCCCTCGCTCGTGAGGACGGCCACGTGCCCGTCGCCGCGGTGCTCGCGCAGCGCCGTGGCGGCCTGCCAGAGCGCCTCGACGGGGTCGTCCGGGACGTCCAGGTCGCGGTTGGCGCCGAACAGCGGGCGCCCCGCCGCGTCCGCCTCCGCGACCGCGCGGTGCAGGGCCGGCGCCGTCTCGGCGGCCGTCCGCTCGATCCCCGGCACGATCCGGCGGAGGGCCCGCGCCGCCGCCGCGCCCCGTATCCCGAGGATGCGCTCGGGCGAGGCGAAACGCCACGCGTCCGGGACGGCCCGCCGCACCCGGGACGGATGGAACCCGAAGAACGTCGCCTCGACCACGCCCGCCGGGACCGCGCCCATCGGCGCGGCGCGGCTGCCGAAGTAGCCCATCCAGAAGCCCTTCAGTCCGGCCTCCTTGTTCGCCTCCAGGCATTCCGGTTCGAAGTACGTCACCGCGTGCAGGGGTTCCAGGACCGTCCACAGGTCCCGCGCGATCGAGTCGTCCACGCGTCGAACGTTAAGGGCACGTTCTCGCACCCGACAAGCCGTCACATTCGGCCCGGCCGATCCGTCAATGTGGTGGATGGGGCCGACGAGGGGGACTGCGATGGACGAGCGCGACTTTCTGGCGTACCGGTTCGAGGAGCACCGGACGCACCTGAAGGCGGTCGCCTACCGGATGCTCGGATCGCTGGCGGAGGCGGACGACGCCGTCCAGGAGGCGTGGCTGCGGCTGAGCCGGTCCGACACCAGCGAGGTCGCCAACCTCGGCGGATGGCTCACGACCGTCGTCGGGCGGGTGTGCCTGGACATGCTGCGGTCCCGCACGTCCCGCCGCGAGGACCCCATCGAGGAGCGGCTGCCCGACCCGGTGATCGGGCCGGCCTCCGGCACCGACCCCGAGCAGGAGGCGCTGCTCGCCGACTCCGTCGGGCTCGCGCTGCTGGTCGTGCTGGAGTCGCTGACGCCCGCCGAGCGCCTCGCGTTCGTGCTGCACGACACCTTCGCGGTGCCGTTCGAGGACATCGCGCCGATCGTGGGCCGGTCCGCGGACGCGGCGCGGCAGCTCGCCAGCCGGGCCCGCCGCCGGGTCAGGGGCGCCTCGCCCGTCCCGGAACGCGACCCGGCCCGCCAGCGCGCCGTCGTCGACGCCTTCCACGCCGCGGCGCGCGCCGGCGACTTCGAGGCCCTCGTCGCGGTCCTCGACCCGGACGTGGAGCTCCGCGCCGACCTCGGCGCCGCCGGCCGGCAGCATCTCCGCGGCGCCCGCATGGTCGCCGACCAGGCGGTCATGTTCAGCCGCAGCGCGGCCTACACGTCGCGTCCCGCGCTGGTCAACGGGACCGCCGGGGTCGTGTCGATGGACGGCGACCGCCCGGCGTCGGTGCTGTCGTTCACCGTCGCGGACGGCCGGATCGTCGCGATCGACATCCTCGCCGACCCCGTCCGCCTGGAGCGCCTCGATCTGGCCGTCCTCGACTGACGCGACTTCCCCGGCCCGTCGCGGGTAGGACGGACCGGGGAGGGAGCGCCATGGAGATCCCCAAGCGGCCCGCGCCGCCGTCAGGGCTGCGCCGGACCCTGTTCCGGCTGCCCGTCCACCTGTACCGGATGGGCCTCGGCCCGCTGTTCGGGGACCGTTTCCTGCTGCTCGAGCACGTGGGCCGCGCGTCCGGCGAGCCCCGGCAGGCGGTCGTGGAGGTCGTCGAGCACTCCGGGGACGACTACGTCGTCTGCTCCGGCTTCGGCCCCCGGTCCGACTGGTACCGCAACCTTCAGAAGACGCCCCGGGCGACCGTCCAGGTGGGGCGGAGCCGGTTCGCCGTCACGGCGCATCCGCTGGACGCCGAGGAAGGCGGGGAGCTGATGATCCGCTACGCGCCGCGCCATCCCCGGGCCGCCGCGAGGCTCCTCCGGTACATGGGCTTCATCGTCGACGGCACCAAGGACGACTACCGCCGCGTCGGCCGCGAACTGCCCTTCGTCCGCCTCTCCCGCGTCCGCTAGAGGGTGGTGGGGAGCGCCTCCACGGAGAGCCTCCGCATCGACTTGAGGGCCTTCAGGACGGTGGGGTGCGGCGCCGCGTGGACCGTCGGCAGAACCGGCACCGCCGGGTACGCGAGGCGGTCCTCCGACGCGGAGAACTCCACGTGGACCTCGTCGTTGTTGCCGCGCGGGTCGAGAAGCACCCAGCGGTCGTCCACCAGAGCCGCCGTGAGCCCGTGAACGAACCCGTCCACCAGCTGGTAGCACAGACCCGCCTGGATGCCGCCGGCCCGCAGCAGCGCGACGTACGCGTTCGACTTGGCGTAGCACAGCCCGGTCCGCTGCTCCAGGACGTCGGAGGCGCGCCAGGTGACCCGCTCGTCACCGGCGTCCATCGAGTGGGTCACCTGATCGCGGACATGGTCGAACGCCGCCCGCGCGTACGCGATGTCGTCGCCGGTGCGCAGGTCCGAGGCGGTCTGCTGGACGAGCGGGTGCTCGATGTCGATCGCCTCGGACGCGGCGAGGTAGTCCCAGGGCTCGGCGGCGAACTCCATCACAGGCCGAGCAGCGACTCGATGCCCACGGTGAGCCGGTCGGACGCGCCCACGACCTTGCGGACGGCCAGCAGCACGCCCGGCATGAACGACTCGCGGTTCATCGAGTCGTGCCGGATGGTGAACAGCTCGCCGTGGCCGCCGAGCACGACCTCCTGGTGCGCGACGGCACCGGACAGCCGGACCGCGTGCACATGGACGCCGTCCACGTCGGCGCCGCGGGCGCCGTCGAACTCCTCGGTGGTGGCGTCCGGCGGCGGCGCGACCCCCGCCTCCGCGCGGGCGGCGGCGACCAGCTCGGCGGTGCGGTACGCGGTGCCGGACGGGGCGTCCACCTTGTTCGGGTGGTGCAGCTCCACGATCTCGACGGACTCGAAGAACGGGGCGGCCTTCTGCGCGAAGTGCATCATCAGCACCGCGCCGATGCCGAAGTTCGGCGCGATCAGCACGTTCGGGCCCTTGCCGCCGGTCAGCCACGACCGGACCGTGTCGAGCCGCGACGGGTCGAACCCGGTGGTGCCGACGACGGCGTGCAGCCCGTGGTCCACGCACCATTTGAGGTTGTCCATGACCACGGCCGGGCGGGTGAAGTCGACGACCACCTCGGCGGCGGTCAGCGGCTCCCGGTCGTCGTCCTGGTCGACGGCGGCGACGAGCTCCATGTCGTCCGCGCCCTGCACGGCCCGGCACACCTCGGCCCCCATGCGGCCGCGCGAGCCGAGCACCCCAACCTTGATCACGTGTTCCTCCCGATGAAGCGTGCGACGAGCCTACCGGCCGCCGCACCGCGTCCCGGCGCCGGTTCCACCGCGATCACTCGTCGTCCGCGACGAACAGGTTGAGCAGCCAGCTCACCAGGCCGATGATGATCGCTCCCCAGAACGCGGGCCAGAACCACTCCACGTGGAACGGCAGGTGCAGCTCCCCGGCCACCCAGCTGGTCAGCATGAGCAGCCCCGCGTTCACCACCAGGGCGATCAGCCCCAGCGTGACGATGTAGAACACGCACCCGAGCACCTTGATGACCGGCTTCAGCACCGCGTTGATGATGCCGAAGATGACCGCGACGACCAGCAGCGTCAGCGCCTTCTCCCCCGCGCTGCCGCCCTGCACGTCGATGCCGTCCACCACGGCGGCCGCCACCCACAGCGCGATCGCCGAGATCACCACTCTGATGAGGATCTTCACCCCGCGCCGATACCCCCACCACCCCACACCGAACCGCGGCCGACCTCACGGTAGGCACGCACAGCGAACCCAGCGGTCCAGCCGGCTGATCAACCCCACGGAAGGCCAGACCCCAGCCCCGGCCACGGGCAGGCACGCGGAGCGAGCGCCAGCGAGCGCAGCGGGCCTGCCCGACGGTCGGGAGGCTGTTTCGCGCGGAGCGCTAGCGGAGCGGGAAACAGCCTCCCGACCGTTGACGGGGGTTCCAGGGGGTCGCCCCCCTGGGCAAAACGGGTAGGCACGCGGAGCGAGCGCCAGCGAGCGCAGCGGGCATGCCCGACGACGGACGGCCTGTTTCGACGCGGAGCGCTAGCGGAGCGTCGAAACAGGCCGTCCGTCGTGACGGGGGTTCCAGGGGGTCGCCCCCCTGGGAAAACACAGCCCCCTGGGCTAGCCGAGCCTATCCCCGACCGGGCCGATCACCGTGAGGGCGTGGGGGGCGGAGAGGATCTCGTGGGCGACGGCGCGGACGTCGTCGAGGGTGACGGCCTCGATGCAGGCGAGGACGTCGTCGACCGGGAGCAGCGACTCGTACACCAGCTCGCTCTTGCCGATGCGGCTCATCCGGGAGCCGGTGTCCTCGAGGCCGAGGACCATGGCGCCGCGCAGCTGGCCCTTGCCGCGTTCGAGCTCCTCTTCGGTGAGGCTCTGCTCGGCGGCGCGGTTCACCTCGTCGCGGCAGATCGACAGGACCTCGTCGACCTTGCCGGGCTGGCAGCCGGCGTAGACGCCGAAGATGCCGGAGTCGGCGTACTGGGCGGTGTAGCTGTACACCGAGTAGGCCAGGCCGCGCTTCTCGCGGATCTCCTGGAAGAGGCGGGACGACATGCCGCCGCCGAGGGCGGCGTTGAGGACGCCGAGGGCGAAGCGGCGGTCGTCGGTGCGGCACACGCCGGGGACGCCGAGGACGATGTGCGCCTGCTCGGTGTCCTTGTCGATGATGACGGTGCGCGGGTCGACGGGCGCGGTGGGGCCGCCGACGCGGGGCGGGGCGGGTTCGGCGTCGCCGGTCAGGTGCCCGGCGAACGCGTCCGACACCAGCCGGACGACCTCGTCGTGGTCGATGTTCCCGGCGACGGACACCACGAGGTTGGACGGGGTGTAGTGCTCCCGGTAGTAGACGTGGATGCGGTCGCGGGACAGCGCGTTGATGGAGTCCTCGGTGCCGAGGATGGGGCGGCCGAGGGGGGTGTCGCCGTAGAGCGCGGTGGCGAACTCGTCGTGGATGAGGTCGCCGGGGTCGTCGTCGCGCATGTGGATCTCTTCGAGGATCACGCCGCGCTCGGCCTCGACGTCCTCGGGGCGGTTGACGGAGTCGGCGACCATGTCGGACACGACGTCGACGGCGAGGGGGAGGTCGGAGTCCAGGACCCGCGCGTAGTAGCAGGTGTACTCCTTGGCGGTGAACGCGTTGAGGTCGCCGCCGATCGCGTCGATGGCGGCGGAGATCTCCAGCGCCGACCGCCGCCTGGTGCCCTTGAACAGGACGTGTTCGAGGTAGTGGCTGGCGCCGGCGTCGGCGGGCGCCTCGTCGCGGGACCCGACGGCCGACCAGACGCCGAACGCCGCGGACCGCACCGAAGGCGTCGACTCGGTGATGATCCGCAGCCCGCCGGGCAGCACGGTGCGGCGGACCGCGCCGGCGTCGTCGGTGTGGATCGTGGTGGTGGTGCCGGGCTCCTGCGCCCGCGCCGGCAGGGTCACGGTGTCGCTCGCATTCGATGGTGGTCCGGGGAACGGGACGGGTCGGGGGGCGGAAAGCGGCCGACCGGCCTGCCCGGGGCGGGCAGGCCGGTCGGTCATCGCGTGCTCGGTCAGGAGTTGCGCTGGCCGGCGTCGTCGGAGCCGCGGCGGGTGCGGCGGCGGCGCGGGGCGCGCTTGTCGCCGTCCTCGCGGCGCTCGCGGCGCTCGCCGGAGTCGTCCGGGCCGCCGTCGGCCTCGGCGGCGGCGGGCTCGTCGCCGCGCTCGGCGGACTCGCGCTCGACCACCTCGACGGGCACCAGCGACAGCTTCCCGCGCTGGTCGATCTCGGTGACCTCGACCTGGATCTTCTCGCCGACGCCCATGACGTCCTCGACGTTCTCGATCCGGGCGCCGCCGTGCAGCTTGCGGATCTGCGAGACGTGCAGCAGGCCGTCCTTGCCGGGCAGCAGCGACACGAACGCGCCGAACGTCGTGGTCTTGACGACGGTGCCGAGGAACCGCTCGCCGACCTCCGGCATGTGCGGGTTCGCGATCGCGTTGATCGCGGTCCGCGCGGCCTCGGCGGACGGGCCGTCGGTCGCGCCGACGTAGATCGTGCCGTCGTCCTCGATCGTGATGTCGGCGCCGGTGTCGTCCTGGATCGAGTTGATCATCTTGCCCTTCGGGCCGATGACCTCGCCGATCTTGTCGACCGGGACCTTGATCGTGATGATCCGCGGCGCGTTCGGGCTCATCTCGGCGGGCGCCTCGATGGCCTCCTGCATCACGTCCAGGATCGCCAGCCGGGCGCCCTTGGCCTGCTTCAGCGCGGCGGCCAGCACCGAGGCGGGGATGCCGTCGAGCTTGGTGTCGAGCTGCAGCGCGGTGATGACGTCGCGGGTGCCGGCGACCTTGAAGTCCATGTCGCCGAAGGCGTCCTCGGCGCCGAGGATGTCGGTCAGCGTGACGTACTCGCCGCCCTCGCTGATCAGGCCCATCGCGATGCCCGCCACCATCTGCTTGAGCGGGACGCCCGCGTCCAGCAGCGACATGGTGGACGCGCAGACCGAGCCCATCGAGGTGGAGCCGTTGGACCCGAGCGCCTCCGACACCTGCCGGATCGCGTACGGGAACTCCTCGCGGGACGGCAGCACCGGGATCAGCGCGCGCTCGGCGAGCGCGCCGTGCCCGATCTCGCGGCGCTTGGGCGAGCCCACCCGGCCGGTCTCGCCGGTGGAGTACGGCGGGAAGTTGTAGTTGTGCATGTAGCGCTTGGTGCGCTCGGGGTTCAGCGTGTCGATCATCTGCTCCATGCGGAGCATGTTCAGCGTCGTCACGCCGAGGATCTGCGTCTCGCCGCGCTCGAACAGCGCCGACCCGTGCACCCGCGGGAGCACGTGCGCCTCGGCGGTGAGCTGGCGGATGTCCTTCAGGCCGCGGCCGTCGATGCGCAGCCCGTCGCGGATGACCCGCTCGCGGACGAGCTTCTTGGTCACGGCGCGGTAGGCGGCGGAGATCTCCTTCTCGCGGCCCTCGAACTGCTCGCCGAGCTTCTCGACCGCGCCGGCCTTGATCTCGTCGAGCCGGGACTCGCGCTCCTGCTTGCCGGCGATGGTCAGCGCCTGCGCGAGGTCCTCGCTGACGGCGTCGGTGACGGCGGCGAGCACGTCGTCCTGGTAGTCCAGGAAGATCGGGTACTCGGCGGTCTCCTTCGCGGCGACGGCCGCGAGCTCGCTCTGCGCCTGGCACAGCACCTTGATGAACGGCTTGGCCGCCTCGAGGCCCTGCGCGACCGTCTCCTCGGTCGGGGCGGTCGCGCCCTCGGCGACGAGCTTGAGGGTGTCGCGGGTGGACTCGGCCTCCACCATCATGATCGCGACGTCGCCGTCCTCCAGCACCCGGCCGGCCACGACCATGTCGAAGGTCGCGCGCTCCAGCTCCGGGTGGGTCGGGAAGCCGACCCACTGGCCCTCGATCAGCGCGACGCGGACGCCGCCGATCGGGCCGGAGAAGGGCAGCCCGGCGAGCTGGGTGGACATCGACGCGGCGTTGATCGCCACGACGTCGTACAGGTGGTCGGGGTGCAGCGCCATGATCGTCTCGACGATCTGGATCTCGTTGCGCAGCCCCTTGCGGAACGACGGCCGCAGCGGGCGGTCGATCAGCCGGCAGGTCAGGATCGCGTCCTCGGACGGCCGGCCCTCGCGGCGGAAGAACGAGCCGGGGATGCGCCCGGCCGCGTACATCCGCTCCTCGACGTCCACGGTCAGCGGGAAGAAGTCCAGGTTCTCCTTGGGCTTCTTCGACGCGGTGGTCGCCGACAGCACCATCGTCTCGTCGTCGAGGTAGGCGACGGCGGAGCCGGCCGCCTGGCGGGCCAGCCGACCCGTCTCGAAGCGGATGGTGCGGGTGCCGAACGTGCCGTTGTCGATCACGGCCTCGGTGCTCTGCGCTCCGTCGATGCGCACGGCTTCTGTCACGGGAAACCTCCTCAGGTTTCGGCGTCGGTCCTCGCGGCCGTTTCCCGTGGCTTGTCACGCTGCCGGTCTTCGATCGAAGCACCCGGATCGTCAGGTCCGCCGATGCGGCGGAACGGATCCGGAAGCCACTACCGAGGACCGGCCCGCACCAGCGGTGTCCGCGAGGCTCTTCTCTTCGGTTTTACCGCCGGGCGGGCCGTCGCGGCCCGCCCGGGTCATAGAAAGAGAGGGAGCGGCCCGGCGGGCCACTCCCTCACCGTGCTAGCGGCGCAGACCGAGTCGCTCGATCAGCTGCCGGTAGCGGTTGATGTCCTTGTTGCTCAGGTACTTCAGGAGCCGGCGACGACGGCCGACCAGCAGCAGCAGGCCACGGCGGCTGTGGTGGTCGTGCTTGTGCTCCTTGAGGTGCTCGGTCAGATCGTTGATGCGGCGCGTCAGCAGCGCGACCTGGACCTCCGGGGATCCGGTGTCACCCTCAGTGGTCGCGTACTCGGCGATGATCTGGTTCTTGGTGGCGGTGTCGAGCGACACGTGGCTCCTTCGATGAGATCGTCACCCGCAGATCCGGGCCGGTGGGCACTCGGGTCCGCATGGTGCGTTTTGAGAGGTGGCGGGCCGCATGAGGGTGCAGCCCAGCCGCGCCGGGACCCACCCGGCGACTCTTCACCGTACCATGTCGGCCTGACCGCATTACCGGCCCGAGAGCCTCGCTTGACGGCCTCAGGAAGTGATCTCGCGGGCCCTCGCCACGTCGCGGCGCATCTCCTCGATGAGGGCGTCGATCGAGTCGAACTTCAGCGTGTCGCGGATGCGGGCGGTGAAGTCGACGCCCATGTGCTCGCCGTACAGGTCGAGGTCGTCGCGGTCGAGGGCGTACGCCTCGACGGTCCGCTCCCCCGCGCCCTCGAACGTCGGGTTCGTGCCGATGGAGATCGCGGCGGGCCAGCGGAAGCCGGGGTAGCGGTCGGTGTCGGCGACGAGCCAGCCGCCGTACACGCCGTCCGCGGGGATCGCGGTGTGCGGCAGCGTCTCCAGGTTCGCGGTGGGGAAGCCGAGCGCCCGGCCCCGCTGGTGGCCGCGGACGACCACGCCCTCGACGCGGTGCGGGCGGCCGAGCGCCGCGGCGGCGCCCGCGACGTCGCCGGACTCCAGCCGCTCGCGGATGTAGGTCGAGGAGATCGTGTCGCCGTTGGCGACCAGCGGCATGCCCTCGGCGGTGAAGTCGTACTTTTCGCCGAGCTCCTTCAGCAGCGCGACGTCGCCCTTGGCCTTGTGCCCGAACCGGAAGTCCTCGCCGACGATGACGTGCGCGGCGTGCAGCCGGTCCACCAGGACCTGCTGGACGAACTCGTCCGGCGGCGTCCTCGACAGCTCCAGCGTGAACGGCACGACCACGACGGCGTCGGTGCCGAGGCCCTCCAGCAGCTCGATGCGCCGCTGGGTGGTGGCCAGCAGCGGCGGGTGGGTGCCGGGCCGGACGACCTCGTCGGGGTGCGGGTCGAAGGTGATCGTCACCGAGCGCAGGCCGCGGCGGCGCGCCTCCTCGGCGGCGGCGCCCACGATCCGCTGATGACCGAGGTGCACCCCGTCGAACACCCCGATGGTGACCACCGAACGGCCCCAGTCGGCGGGAACCTCGTCGAGGCCATGCCAGCGCCGCACCATGCTCTCCCTGCGTAGGACGTCCCCTGCGGGTTCTTCTGTCGACATAAGGGTGCCATGCGCCGTCCGGTGCCGTTACCGAGGGGGCGCGCTTCGGGCCCGTCCGGCCGTCACCCGGACTGGTAGACGACGAACGAGACGGCGATGTACTGCAGGACGTACGCGGCGAGCGTGCAGGCGTGGAACACCTCGTGGAAGCCGAACCAGCGCGGGGACGGGTTGGGCTTGCGCAGCCCGTAGACGATCCCGCCGACGCTGTAGCAGACGCCTCCGAGCGCGACCATGAGGCAGGCGACGAGGCCCGCGCCGTCCAGGAACTGCGGCAGGAAGAACACGGCGACCCAGCCGAGCACGATGTAGAGGGTCACGTAGAGCGCGCGCGGGGCGCCGATCCAGGTGGTGCGGAACACCACACCGGCGACGGCTCCCGTCCACACCGTGGCCAGGACGGCGATGCGGACGCCGCCGTCGAGGGCCAGCACGGCGAACGGCGTGTAGGTCCCCGCGATGATCAGGTAGATGTTGGCGTGGTCGAAGCGGCGCAGCACCTCGATGAGCCGGTGCGAGTCGGCCTGCCGGTGGTACGTCCCCGAGATCCCGAACAGCAGCCCGGACGTGGCGACGTAGACGGCCGAGGAGAGCCGGGCGAGCGGGGTCGGGCCGAGCGCGACGAGCACGAGCCCGGCGACCATGACGGCGGGGAACGCGCCGAGATGCAGCCAGCCGCGCATCCGCGGCTTGGTCGGGGACGCGACCGCGGCGCCCGCTTCCGGGTCGCCGGCGGGGTCGGTCACGGGATCGGTCACCGTGTTCATTGGCAGCCTCCTCTGCAACTAACCTACGGTCACGTAGGTTACGCCACCGTAGGTTCGCGCGCACCGCCGCTGGGAGGTGACGCTCGCCACGCGCCCCTCCGCCCGGCGAGCGCGGGCGTCCGTCGACACGCATGATCCGTTGCCCGGGCCCCGGTTCTCAACCCCCGGCCGGGGCCGCCGCGTCAGCCGACGAAGACGGCGAGGGGTTTGGCGACCCGGCCCTGCTCCTCGACCAGGGCCAGCAGGGTCCCGTCCGGCGCGAACACGCCGACGGGGCCCGGCCCCAGGCCGGCCGCGGCGAGCCGCCCGCCGTGCGCGACCTTGCGGGCGTCGTCCTCCGACACGTCCCGGCGCGGGAACACCGCCGCGACCGCCTCCGCCATCGGCAGCATCTCCAGCTTCTCGCCGAGCCGGTCGAGCGTACGGGCCATCGCCAGGTCGTACGGGCCCACCCGGGTGCGCCGCAGCGCCGTCAGGTGCCCGCCGCAGCCGAGCGACGCGCCGAGATCGCGGGCCAGCGCCCGGATGTACGTGCCGGACGAGCACGACACCGACGCGTCCACGTCGATCACCTCGCCGTGCCGGCGGACGTCCAGGACCCGGAACTCGTGCACCGTCACCGGACGCGCGGCGAGCTCGACCTCCTCGCCCTTGCGGGCCATCTTGTACGCCCGCTGCCCGTTCACCTTGATCGCGCTGACCTGCGGCGGGACCTGCTCGATCGGCCCGGTCAGCGCGGCGATCCCGGCGGCCAGCGCCTCGTCGGCCACCCCCGCGGCGGACGCCGTCGCGGTGATCTCGCCCTCGGCGTCGTCGGTGTTGGTCGACTCGCCCAGCCGGATCGTCGCGTCGTACCCCTTCTCGGTCAGCGCGAGATGGCCGAGCAGCCGGGTCGCCTTGCCGACGCCGAGGACGAGCACGCCCGTCGCCATCGGGTCCAGCGTCCCCGCGTGCCCGACGCGCCGCGTCTTCGCCAGCCGCCGCATCTTCCCGACCACGTCGTGCGAGGTCCAGTCCGCCGGCTTGTCCACGATGACAAGTCCCGAGTTCTCCACGCGCGCGCTCTCTACTCGTCGGTCTGCTCGTCGGTGCGGTCCGGCTCGCGCAGCGCGGCCCGGAGCCGGTCGATGATCCAGGCGGGCTCCCCGCCCATGGTGAACGCGGCGGCGGTGCGGTGCCCGCCCCCGCCCAGCGCCACGCAGGCCCGGCCGACGTCGACCGCGCCCTTCGCGCGCGTCGACACGTACCACTCGCCCCGGTCGTTCTCCTTCAGCACGACCGCGACCTCGGCCTCGTCGGTCCGCCTGAGCTGGTCGATCACGCCTTCCAGCTGGTCGTAGGGGACGTCGCGGGCCTCCCGGTCGGAGCGGGCGATCGTCGTCCAGACCAGGCCGCGGCCGTCCGCCGCGTCGCGCTCCAGCCGGGCCCGCGACAGCGCCCCGGCCAGCACCTGGAGGTAGCCGAACGGCGCCCGGTCCCACAGCTCCCGGCTCACCTCCTCCGGCCGGACGCCCGCCGCCAGCAGCCGCCCCGCCAGGTCGTGCACCTCCGGCGTCGTGCACGGGTACTTGAACGAGCCCGTGTCGCTGGCCAGGCCCGCGTACAGGCCCTGCGCGATGTCGCCGTCCAGCGGCACGCCGAGCCGCCGGATCAGCTCCTCGACCAGCACCGCCGTCGCGGCCGCGTCGGGATCGACCAGCCGGACGCCGCCGAACCCGACATTGGACGCGTGGTGGTCGATGACGATCAGCGCGCCGGCCCGCCCCGCCGCCTCCGCGAGCGACCCGAGCCGCGCCTGCCCCGCCGCGTCCAGGGAGATCATCAGCGCCGGCGCGGCCGGCATCCGGGCGGGCTCGACCAGGAACTCCTGGCCCGGCAGGAACCGCAGGATCGCCGGCACCGCGAACGGCTCGCCGAACGAGGCCAGGCAGCGCTTGCCCAGCGCGTGCAGCGCCTGCGCGAGCGCGAGCATCGAGCCGAGCGCGTCCCCGTCCGGGGCGATGTGGCAGGCGAGGCACACCTCGTCGGCCGCCTCGATCAGCTCGACGGCCCGGTCCCAGTCCAGGCGGTCCGGGGCGGCGTCCGGCGCGCCGGACCAGTCGGCTCCGTCGGTGCCGCCGGCCGCGTCGGCTCCGTCGGTGCTCGTACCGGCGTACTCGGTCTCCGGCGGCGCCGTCCGGAGGGCCGCCGGTACCGCCGCCTGTGCCTCGGCACCGTTCACCCCGGCCCCGTTCGGAGCCGAGCCGTTCGCCCCGGCGCCGCCGGAGCCGGAGCCGTTCGCCCCAGCACCATTCGGAGCGGCCCCGTTGGAACCGGCCTCGTTCGAAGCGGACCCGCCCGCCTCGGAGCCGCCCGCCTCGGAGCCGCCGGACTCGGAGCAGTTCGAGATCAGGGCGGGCTGCGCCGGTGAGCCACCGCGGACGCCGCCGCCGCGCGGCACGATGTCATGGCCGCTCGCCAGGTGACCGCCCATCCCGTGCAGGGCGCACTCCCCGGTCCGGGCGGAGCCCGATGCCTCCGCACGCCCCTCCGGCCCGTTCACGACGACGGGCGTCCGGACCGGCCGTCCTCACCGTCCTCCGCCGCGCCCAGGTCGTCCAGATCCTCGTCATCATCGAGGTCCTCGGCGGACGGGGGCTCGCGGTAGGGGTTCGCCTCCCCCGCCGGGGCCGCGCCCTGCGCCGCCCTCGCCACCTCGGCGTCCTTCGCGCGGGCCTTGGCGAGCAGGTCGTCGATGTGCGCCGCGTTCTCCATCAGGGAGTCCATGACGAACGTGATGCTGGGCGTGTGCCGGACCCCGGTCTTCCTGCCCACCTCCGACCGGATGACGCCCTTGGCGCTCTCCAGGGCCGCCGCCGTCTCGGCGCGCTCGCCGTCCGACCCGTACACCGTGTAGTACACGGTGGCGTCGCGCAGGTCGTTGGTGATGCGGGTGTCCGTCACGGTCACGAAGCCGAGCCGCGGATCCTTGATCCGCCTCTCCAGCATCTCGGCCACGATCTGCTGGATGCGGTCGGCGAGCTTGCGCGCCCGAGCTGCGTCCACCATGATCGCACTCCCTTTCTCTATGGTCGCGGGGTCCCGCTGGGGACGAACCCCCGCGGGCCCCGGTGTGCCGGCCGGCCGTCCTGCGCTCCGCCGGGGCGGCGCCGGGACTCCGGCCGGTCAGTCCTCGTCGTTGTACAGCCGCTGCCGCGCGGACAGCAGCTCGATCTCCGGCCGCCCGAACACCAGGCGCTCGCACTGGTCGAGCACCTGGGTGCAGTTGGCCGCGGTGCCCGAGACCACGGCGATCCCGATCTCCGCTCTGCGGTGCAGGTCGTTGTCACCGGTCTCGGCGACGGCCACCCCCGGGAAGTGCTTGCGCACCTCGGCGATGATGGGCCGGACCACCGACCGCTTCTGCTTCAGCGACCGTACGTCCCCCAGCAGCAGGTCGAGCGTCAGAGCACCCACGTACACCTGGTCGATCACCTCGGGATCCACAGTAGGAACGACGGCGGTCGGCCGCCGTGTTCCCGGGCCGTCCGGCGGGCGGGCGCCCGGGAATGACAGACGCCAGGCTAGAAGAACCGCCTGGCGTCGTGTCACATTTTCTCACCGGTCCGTCCCGGACGGCCGCCCGCGCGGACCGGGCCCGGAGGCCCGGCCCGCGCGGACGGATCCGTACCGCGGACGATCGGGTGCCGCGAGCGCGGGCCTCAGTCGCGAGGCTTCTCCCGCATCTCGTAGCACTCGATGACATCGCCGAGCTTGATGTCGTTGTAGCCGACCCCGATGCCGCACTCGAAGCCCTCGCGGACCTCGGTCGCGTCGTCCTTGAAGCGGCGCAGCGACGACACCGTGAGGTTGTCGGCGACCACGACGCCGTCGCGGACGAGGCGCGCCTTGGCGTTGCGCTGGATGATCCCCGAGGTGACCATCGAACCGGCGACGTTGCCGATCCGCGGCACCTTGAAGATCTCCCGGACCTCGGCGGTGCCCAGCTGGGCCTCCTCGAACTCCGGCTTCAGCATGCCCTTGAGGGCGGCCTCGATCTCGTCGATCGCCTGGTAGATGACCGAGTAGTAGCGGATGTCGACGCCCTCGCGGTCGGCCAGTTCCTGCGCGTTGCGCTCCGGCCGGACGTTGAAGCCGATGATGACCGCGCCCTCCTCGGACGCCAGCGACAGGTTGACGTCGTCCTGCGTGATCGCGCCGACACCGCGGCGGATGATCCGCAGGCTGACCTCGTCGCCCACGTCGATCTTGAGCAGCGAGTCCTCCAGCGCCTCGACGGAACCGGAGACGTCGCCCTTGAGGATGAGCAGCAGTTCCTGCCGCTTGCCCTCCTGGAAGTCCTTGAACAGCTCTTCGAGGGAGCTGCTCTTGCGGGACTTGAGCAGTTCGGCGTTGCGCTTGCGCGCCACCCGCTTGTCGGCGATCTGCCGGGCCACCCGGTCGTCGTCGACGACCAGGAAGTTGTCGCCGGCGCCGGGCACGGCCGCGAGGCCGAGCACCATCACCGGACGGGACGGGCCCGCCTCCTCGACGTTGTTGCCGTTCTCGTCGAGCATCGCCCGGACGCGGCCGCTGGCCACGCCGCAGACGATCGAGTCGCCGACCCGCAGCGTGCCGCGCTGCACCAGCACGGTCGCCACGGCGCCCCGGCCCTTGTCCAGGTGGGCCTCGATGGCCGAGCCCTGGGCGGGCATGTCGGGGTTGGCCTGCAGCTCCAGCTCGGCGTCGGCGGTCAGGATGATCGCCTCGAGCAGCCCGTCGATGTTGGTGCCCTGCTTGGCGGACACGTCGACGAACTGGGTCTGACCGCCGAACTCCTCGGCGACCAGGCCGTACTCGGTGAGCTGCGCCCGCACCCGGTTCGGGTCGGCGCCCTCGACGTCGATCTTGTTGACCGCGACGACGATCGGCACCCCGGCCGCCGTGGCGTGGTCGATCGCCTCGGTGGTCTGCGGCTTGACGCCGTCGTCCGCGGCGACCACCAGCACCACCAGGTCGGTGGTGTCGGCACCGCGGGCACGCATGGCGGTGAACGCCTCGTGACCCGGGGTGTCGATGAAGGTGATCTTGCGCTCCTCGCCGTCGACCTCGGTCTCGACCTGGTAGGCGCCGATGTGCTGGGTGATGCCGCCGGCCTCGCCCGCCTGCACGTTGGCGTGCCGGATGGCGTCCAGCAGCTTCGTCTTACCGTGGTCGACGTGGCCCATGACGGTGACCACCGGCGGACGGGACACGAGGTTCTCCTCGCCGCCCTCGTCCTCGCCGTACTCGATGTCGAACGACTCGAGCAGCTCGCGGTCCTCGTCCTCGGGGCTGACGACCTGGACGTCGAAGTCCAGCTCGAGCCCGAGGGCCTGCAGGTCGTCGGGGTCCACCGACTGGGTCGCGGTGACCATCTTGCCGAGGTGCATCATGATCGCGACGAGCGACGCCGGGTTGGCGCCGATCTTCTCGGCGAAGTCGGTCAGGGACGCGCCCTGCGGCAGCCGGATGGTCTTGCCGTTGCCGCGCGGAGCCGAGACACCGCCGACGGCGGGCGCCTGCATGTTCTCGAACTCTTGACGACGCGCCCGCTTCGACTTGCGGCCGCGCGCCGGGCGTCCGCCCGGACGGCCGAACGCGCCCTGCGTGCCGCCGCGACCGCGACCGCCGCCACCCGGACGGGGGCCGAAGCCGCCGCCACCACCGGGACTTCGCGGATTCGGCGAACGCGCCGTGGACCAGGACGACGACGGGCTTCTCGGTGCTCATCAGGCGTCCTTCCCGGTGCCGAGGGCGGCCTTGATGACGGCGATGGCCTGGGCCGTCGCCGT
>NZ_JABMCA010000110.1:0-22910 GCF_014706005.1 Actinomadura sp. RB99
CGCGGGGCGTCAGCGGCCGGCGGCCGGGACGCGGGCCAGCCGCGCCAGCGCGGGCCTGATCGAGCCGCGCGGCGCCGCGAGCGCCGCCACGACGACCGCGATGGCCATCGAGACCAGCCCGCCGAGCACGATGCTCAGCCGGGGCCCGAAGTGCTCGGCCATCCAGCCGACGGTGGGCGCGCCGAGCGGGTTGGTCCCCATGAAGACGAACATGTAGAGGCCCATCACGCGGCCGCGCATCTCGGGCTGGACGCCGAGCTGCATCGTCGCGTTCGCCGACGTGGTGAAGGTCATCAGCGCGATCCCGGCCGGGACGAGCAGCACCAGGAACGACCAGTACGTGGGGGCGAGCCCGGCGGCGGTCTCCATCACGCCGAACGTCATCGCGGCGAGGATCAGCAGCCGGAGCCGGGGCCTGGTCGAGCGCCGCGCCGCCAGCAGGGCGCCGGTCAGCGCGCCGAGCGCCAGCATGCTGGACGCGAGGCCGAACGAGGACGCGCCGGTGTGGAAGACCTCCTTGGCGACCAGCGCGGTCGTCATCTGGAAGTTCATGCCGAACGTCGCGACGAACCCGACCATCACCAGGACGAGGACCAGGTCGCGGCGCCCCCGGACGTACCGCAGCCCCTCGCGGAGCTGCCCCTTGGCGCGCTTGACGGTGCCGGAGTCGTGCAGCTCGCTCTCGCGCATCGCGTACAGGCCGAGCAGGACGGCGCCGAACGACGCGGCGTTCACCAGGAACACCGGGCCGGTGCCGATGACGGCGATCAGCACGCCGGCGACGGCGGGGCCGAGCAGCCGGGCGCCGTTGAAGGTGGCACTGTTCAGCGCGATCGCGTTCGGCAGGTCGCGCTTGCCGACCATCTCGATCACGAACGACTGGCGGGTGGGGTTGTCGACGACGGTGGCGAGGCCGAGCCCGAACGCCAGCAGGTACACGTGCCAGACCTGCGCGTTGCCGGTGACGGTGAGGACGCCGAGGATCAGCGCGAGCGCGCCCATCGACACCTGCGTCATCATCAGGACGCGGCGCTTGCGGTAGCGGTCGGCGATCACGCCGCCCCACAGGCCGAACAGCAGCAGCGGCAGGAACTGGAGGCCGGTGGTGATGCCGAGCGCGGTGCCGTTGTTGTGGGCGAGGTCGAGGACGAGCCAGTCCTGCGCGACGCGCTGCATCCAGGTGCCGGTGTTGGAGACGACCTGGCCCATGGCGTACAGGCGGTAGTTCCGGGTCCGGAGGGACCGGAACATGCCGCCGGGCGGGGCTTCCTCGGGGTCTTCCGGCTCGGCGTCCCCGTCGGCGTCCCCGTCGGCGTCCGTGGCCGCGTTCGGGGCGGTGTCCGGGGCTTCGAGGACGGCGTCGGTCTCCTCGGCGGCGACGACGGCGCCTGCGGCCTGGTCCGCCTGATCGGCCTCGGCGGCGGCCCGGTCGGCGGCCTGGTCGGCCTCGGCGGCGGGCGGTCCGGCGGTCGTTTGGACCGCTCCAGCCGGGAGCCCGGCGCGCTCGGCGTGCGGCGGCGGCCCGGCGGCGTCCGGGCGGCCCGCCGGATGGACGGCCGCGTGAGGGGAACGGGCGGGGGTACGGGGGGCGGGACGGCGACGGTGCGCGCGGGGCGCTACGGGGAGCGCGGCCCCGGAGCGGCCGGCCCGCCCGGAGCGCGCCCCGCGCGCCGGGGCACCGTCCGGTTCATCGTGTCCATCGTTAGCAGAAGTCATTATCAAGGCTAACGATAATCGCGCGACCGCTATTCCGGCAACCGGACCGCCTCACGGCACCGGAACCGGCCGCCCGGGACCGGCGGCGGGGCGGCGTCAGGAGCGGCGGCCGAGCGGGGCGAGGGCGGGGCGGCAGGGCGGGATGCGGCAGGGCGGGATCAGGAGCGGCTGAGCCTGTCGATGATCGGCGCGGCGCGGCGCAGGATCTCGCGCTCGTCGTCGGTCAGCTCGCCGAGCCGGGTGGACAGCCACGCCTCCTTGCGGCGCCGTTCGGCGCGCAGCAGCGACGAGCCGTCCTCGGTGGCCACCAGCACCACCTGGCGCCCGTCGGTCGGATGCGGGCTGCGCACCACGAGCCCGCGCTCCTCCAGGTAGGCGATGACGCGCGTCATCGACGGCGGCTGCACCTTCTCGTGGTCGGCCAGCTCGCGGGGCGTCATGGAGCCGTGCCGCTCGATGGCGGCGAGCGCCGCGAACTGGGTGAGCGACAGCGGGTTCGGCCCGCCGTCGGGCGCCGGCGGCCGCAGGTGCCGGAGCCGGCGCGACAGCCGCGCGATCGAGATGCGCAGCTCCTCGGCCAGCCCCGGAGGCGAGGCGGTCCGGCCGCCGGTCGGTGGCGTAGTCATCGTCATCGTTCTCCCGTGCTGGTCACCCATGCTGCCACGCCCGCTCCTTGACACGTGCAGCTAATCCTATTAGCTTTTTGGCTATCAAGTAGTCGAAGAAAGGATCGGGATGCCGCGCGCGGGCCTGACGCCGGACGCGGTGGTGGACGCCGCCATCGCCGTCGTGGACGCCGGCGGACCGGGCGCCCTCACGCTCGCCGCGGTCGCCGGAAGGGCCGGGGTCGCGACCCCCTCCCTCTACAAGCATGTCCGCAACCTGGCCGAGTTGCGACAGCTGGTGACCGCGAGAATCCTCGAAGAGCTGGCCGACCGCCTCGGTACCGCCGCCATGGGACGCTCCCGGGACGACGCCGTGGCGGCCATCATGCGCGCCTACCGCGGCTACGTTGTGGAGCACCCTAGCCGTTACGCGTCGCTGGAGCAGTCCGCGGAGCACGGGCGTTTCGCCGAGGCCGCCGCCGAACGCGTCCTCGGCGTCCTCTACGCGGTGCTGCGCGGCTACGGCCTGGACGGCCCGGAGCTCGTCCACGCGACCCGCTGCCTGCGCTCCGCCGTGCACGGCTTCGCCATCCTGGAGGCGGCGGGCGGCTTCGGCCTCCCGGAGGACCTGGAGGCCAGCTACGAGCGGCTGATCACCCTCTTCACCTCGGGCTTCTCCCAGCCCCGGGTGTGACGCCCCTCTCGCCCGCCCGCCGCGTAACCTGATCTCCATGACCCCTCCGCGCCGTCCGGACCCGCCGCCCATGCGGACCAACGACGTCCGCGTGGCCCTCGCGGGCACCGTGGCGTGGGCGATCGCGCTCGTCGTCCTGCTGGTGGCCGGGACGCCGTCCGGGGACCGCTGGTGGCTGTGGGTGTGCGTGACGGGGATCGTGACCGGCCTGTTCGGCATCTGGTACATCCCGCGGCTCCAGGCGGGCCGCGAGCGCCAGGAGGCCGCCCGCGCCGCCCGCCGCGAGGCCGCCGTGGAGGACGCGACGCTGCCCGCCGATGGCGAGCCCGGGGGGCCCAGGGGGCCCGGGGCCACGCGCCAGGACGCCGTCGCGGAGGCGTCCGAGACCTCGAAGACCTCCAAGACCTCTGAGACGTCCGAGGCGGACGTCTAGAACCCCAGGACGGCTGGAAGCCAGGCCGCCCAGAACTCCAGGCCGTCCAGAACCCCGGGGCTAGGGCTCCAGGTCGTCCTCGGCCAGCAGGAGGGGCAGGGCGTCCGGGTCGCGGAGGACGGCCTCGGCGAGGAGCCTGGCCGCCCAGTCCTCGCAGGACCACGCGAGTGCGCGCGCGAGGCCGCCGGTCCCGCTCGCGTGGACTTCGCCGTCCCTCGTCCACCACGGGACGTCCTGGCCGTCTACGATGAGCCGCTCGTGCGCGAGGTAGGTCTCCGGCGCGTGCGGCAGCACCGCCCGGACGGCGTCCGGGACGGGCCGCTTCTCCCCCGCAGTCTCCACCGCGCCGGGCACCTCGTCACCGGCCACGGGCAGGTCGAGCAGTTCGGCGAGCCGCGCGTCCCGTCCCTGCGCGGCGATGACGAGGGGCTGCCCGGCCAGTAGCGGCAGGACGTCGGGGCCGTCCAGGACGAGGGCGTCGGCGGCGTCGACGACCTCGACCACGCCGTCCACCACCGCGCGCACGCTTTCGGGCGGCTCCACCGTGACGTCGGCGTCGGCGAGGGCCGTCCATAGACCGCCGAGTTGGACGCGGCTCACGGTGCGTTCCGGATCGCCCATCCGGTCGAGCAGCTCTTGGGCGCCACCGGGTTCGTCCAGCAGATCGGCCAGCGATGTACGGACGCCCAAGGCCAGCAGTAGCTGCTCGTCGAATCCCTCTGGGGCGATGTCGTAGAGCCCTGCGAGCGCGTCGTCGCCTCGGAGGCGGAACTCGCCCGGTCTACGGCCGTCCAGGATGGGGCGGTGGCTCAGCCACCACGCGGTGTAGGACGGGACCACGGCGCGGTGGCCCGTGTACAGGGCGACATGGGCGGGCTCCACGATCGCGGCGCGCCATGGCGGTGCGGCCAGGAGCCGCAGTGCGGCGGGCCAGTCGTCGACCAGTTCCAGATCGCGGACGGCCTGGAACTCCGGCACGTGCGGCGGCAGTTCCTGCGGGCCGATCCGTTCGAGGACGTGGTCGGCCCAGCGGTCCTCGTCGTCGAGTTCGAGCGTCTCGGCCTCGTCCAGCAGGCCGGACAGGTTCACGTCCTCCGCGCGCGCGAGGGCGAAGCCGTCCAGCACGCCCGCGGCGGTGAGGGTCTCGGCGCCCCACCGCTCCAGCGTCTCGGGCGCGACGACGCCGAACGGCGCGTCGCCGGCCATCACGGTCCGCAGCGGGCTGTCCGGCAGGAGCAGCTCGCCGGCGGGGTAGAGATCGCCGTCGTCGCCGGGGAGCGCCAGCTCGGCCAGCCACGGCTCCTCGCCGGGGTCGAGCCGGGCCGCCGCGACCAGGCCCAGGACGGCCTCGGCGACGGCGCCGGGGTCGTCGGCGTCGAAGGAGTCCTCCACGGCGGCCCGCACCGCCGGGTCGGCGAGCACCGCCCGCGGGCCCGCCTCGACCGCGCCGAGCCGCAGCAGCAGCGGATGGACGGCGTCGGGATGCACGAACCGCAGCCCGAGCGCGTCGAGGCCCGCCGGATCGACGCCGTCCGCGATCAACAGGCCGCGCGGCCCGCGCACCAGCCGTCCCGACTCGCCCGCCAGCGGCACCGGAAGCGCCCCCAGAGCGTCCCTGGCGGCCTCGGTGAGCGCCTCGTACACCCGATGCCACCAGCGCGGTCCGCGGTCCACAGCGGCCAGCTCGTCCACGACGTCGGCCAGCTCGACGCGGCGGACGCCGAGCGCGGCGAGCGCCGGGCTCCGCGCCGGCCAGCCGGGCGGCAGGAGCCCGCCGACGACGGCCTCCTCGCCGGCGCGCCCCGCGAGGAGGTCCAGGAAGGCGGCGGGCGCGTCCAGCGCCACGGCGTCCCGGCCGCGCATCCGGCGGCCCTCGGGGTCGTCCGGGACGGGGAGAAGCGCCGCTTCCGGCAGGAGTTCGCGGACGGCCCGCCGCAGCCGCGCGTCGAGTTCCCCGGCGCCCACAGGGCCGGGGACCAGATCGAGCAAGCGCGGCTCGGCCGGACGCGCCTTCAGCAGGTCCACGTACGCTTCGGCGGCCCGCGCCACGAGGAAGTCGGTCAAGGGGCCTGGCGCGACATGCCGCCTGTCAGGCGCGAGCGGGAACGACGCTATGAGCAGCGCCGGCAGGTCGAGCCGCTCGTCGCTGGGCGTGGGCGCGTGCACGACGGCGGGCGTACCGTCCGGCAGGCCCTCCTCGGGGAGCGCCCATCGCACCTGCCAGGACGCGCGCGCCCGTTCCTCGACGGGCCGGTCCTCAAGCAGTTCTCCAGGCGTCGCCCCATGCGCCTCGACGGTCCGCCACGCCTGCCCGTCGACGACGACCAGCCCCGGTTGGCGCCGCTCCGCGGTGAGTACCCGGACGTCGCCGCCGATGTCGATCTCGACGGTCTCCAATGCGGGCAGCGCCAGCATCAGCGCCGCGTCCACCTGCTCCAGCTGCCGCCGCACGGAATCGGCCGCGCCCGCCCGCAGCGGCAGCCGGACGACCGTGTCGAACCCGTCCGGGATCTCCGGCGGCGCCTCGGCCTCGAACGGCAGCCGCAGCAGCGGGACCCGGCCCTCCCGCCGCGCCAGCTCGTCCGCGACCCCGGCGAGGCCGCCCGCGAGCGCGCGCGCCCGGTCCTCCGACCATTCGACGCCGCCGGTCCGGGACGCGATCGACGGCTCGGAGGTCACGGCGACGACCGCCGCGAACCCGACGCCGAACCGCCCCACCGCGCCCGCGTCGTCGCGCTTCGCGGACGCCCGCAGCGTGGAGAGGGCCTCGACGCCCGCGGCGTCCAGCGGCGCGCCCGTGTTCGCCGCCGTCAGCACCGCGCCGGCAGAGTCCAGCGACAGCCGCAGCCGTCCGGGAATGGCGGCGCGCAGCGCGGCGTCCGCCGCGTTCTGTGCCAGCTCGATGACCACGCGGTCGCGGTAGCCGCCGAGGGCGTGGTCCTCCTCGGTGTTGGCGTCCTCGCGGAAGCGCGCCGGGGACTCGTCCCAGGCGCGCAGGACGCGCTCGCGCAGCACGCGCGTGCCGAACGGGTCCGCGGCCACCTCGGTCACCACCTCGCCGCGCGGGTCGCGGCTCGTCGGAGGGACGGCGCGCGCCCCCGGTCCGGTCTCGTCGCGGTCAGCTGTGCCCGAGCGCCTCGTCGTCCAGCGACCCGGCGTCCTCGCCGGCGGACGGGACGACGTCGTAGCCCAGCTCGTCGATCACCGGCGGGTTGTGCTCGGACGCCGCCGGCAGGTTGACGGCCTCGGAGTGCGCGCCGCAGCCGTGGTCGGCGGACACCACGCGGCCGTCGTCCGGGGCGTACTCGTTGGCGCACACGCCGAACATCTGCCGCAGGCCGCCCGCGAGCGACACGTAGAACCCGCAGGTGGAGCACTGTGCCGGCGCGGACGCCGCGATCGGCGCGCGGGGCCCCGCGACGCCGTCGTACCAGCGGGCGGCGGCCTCGTCGCGGCCCTCGCGGGACAGCACCCGGACCCGGCCGAGGCCGAGCTCCCACTGCGCCTCGCGCTCGACGGACTCGTCGACCTGCGCGTAGCCGGGGGCGAGCCGGACGTCGTCGGGCGCGGTCGGCAGCAGGTCGCCGGGGCCGAGGTCGCCGGGCCGCAGCCGCTCCAGCCACGGCACCCACTGCGGCGCGAGCAGCGCGTCGTCGCCGGGCAGCAGCACGCACTCGCTCACCGTGACGATCTTGGCGCGGGCGGCGCGGGTGACGGTGACGGCCCACTGCCAGCCCGTGTAGGCCGGGTCCAGCGCGGCGAAATAGTGCGTGACCACCCGGTCGCCCTCGGCGCGCAGGCCGAGATGCTCCCCGACCGGCGCGGGACGGGCGGTCTCCTCGGCCGCGGTCCGCGCGAGGTCCACCGCCTCGGCGCAGGCGGGATCGACGGCGGGCGTGCGGGTCCGGCGGGCGGGCCCGGAGGTGGTGCGCGCGGCGGCGGTACGCGCGGGGCTGGACTGACGCGTTGGGCTCACATCTCGATTCTCGCGCATCCCGGGGCATGACCCGACACGCGGGCCGCGGCCGGCGCGAGGTGATCCGGCCCGCCGAAAGGGAACGTACTCTCAATCAGGCGGCCGGATGCGCGACCAGGCGGGTCGCGACGGCCGGAGGCGGCACGAATCCCGCGAGGAGAGATCAGGGCGCGATGGGACTGCGACGCTCCATACGCGTCGGTGTGGGCGGCGCGGGCAGGACGCTGCGCGGCATGCTCTCGGCCGCGTGCGGCGCCGGGCGGCTCACCCGGCGTGTCACGCACGCGCGCGGCGCCGGGCGCAGCGGCCTCGGCGACCTCATCGAGGCGTCCGCGCTGAACTCGGCCGGCGACGCGATGGTCACCGTCGCGCTCGCCGGGACGCTGTTCTTCGGCCTGGACGTCAACCAGGCGCGCGGCCAGGTCGCCCTCTACCTGCTCGTCACGATGGCGCCGTTCGCGCTGGTCGCGCCGCTGATCGGCCCCGCGCTCGACCGGATGCGGCACGTCCGCCGGTACGCGGTGGCCGCCACGTTCGCGATCCGCGGGCTGCTGTGCTGGGGCATGGCGGGCGCCGTCGCGCACAACGACCCGGTCACCTTCCTGCCCGCCGCGTTCGGCGTCCTGGTGACCTCGAAGGCGTACGGGGTGCTGCGCGCGGCGGTGACGCCGCAGCTGCTGCCGGACGAGATCACGCTGGTCACGGCGAACGCGCGGGCCTCGTTCGCCGGGCTGATCGCCTCCTCGGTCGCCGCTCCGGCGGGCGCGGGCCTCGCCGTGCTGATCGGCCCCGGCTGGGTGCTGCGGATCGGCACGGCGCTGTTCCTGCTCGGCATCGTGTTCGCGATGCGGCTGCCGAAGCACGTGGACATGCCCGACACCGCCGAGGCGCCGCCGGACGCGGCCGCCACCGGAACCGGTGCCGGGGACGCGGCGGACGCCGAGCCCGGCCGGCCCGCCCGGCACTGGCGGACGCTGCCCCGCGTCGGCCCGGTCGTCGCGGAGGCGATGCAGGCGAACGCCGTGCTGCGCGCCCTGTCCGGCTTCCTCGTGCTCTACCTGGCGTTCCTGCTCCGCCAGGAGCGGTTCGACCCGGTGTCGCACAACCTCGCGCTCGGCCTGCTCGCGGCGTTCGCGGGCGCCGGCGGCCTGATCGGCACCGCCCTCGGCGCCTGGATGAAGGCGCGGGCGCCCCGGCTGATCGTCACCGCGACCCTCGCCGCCGTCACCGCCGTAACGGCCGTCAGCGCGCTGTTCTTCGGCCTGTGGGCGGCGCTCGCGGTGGCGCTCGCGGCCGGTCTCGGTCAGGTCCTCGGCAAGCTGTCGATGGACGCGGTCGTGCAGCGGGAGATCGGCGAGGAGGTCCGCTCGTCCACGTTCGCGGTGACCGAGACGCTGCACCAGCTCGCCTGGGTGGTCGGCGGGCTGGTCGGCCTCGGCATGTCGATCGTCGCGGACGGCCGGGTCGCGCTGGCGGTCGTCGCGGCGGCGCTCGCGCTGTCGCTCGGCCTGCTGCTGACCCGCCGCGCGGGCACGCGCCACCGCGTCCCGGCCGCGGCGGGCACCCCGATCAAGGACGCGCACACGCGGATGCGCGCCTGACGCACCACCGCGAGGCGCGCCCTCCGGAGGCGGCCCGCCCCGGGCGCCGTCCGGTCAGGGGCTGATGTCGTCCGCCACCGCGCGCAGCACGGTCGCGATCTTCTTCGCCTCGGCCGGCGCCGGATGCTTGCCGCGCCGGTAGGTGTTGGAGATCCCGTCCAGAAGCTTGATCAGGTCCTCGGTGATGACGACCATCTCGTCCGGCTTCTTGCGCCGCTGCTTGGCGATGGTCCGCTCGACCGACGGCAGGCTCTCCAGCACGCGCACCTGCAGCGCCTGCTGGCCGCGCCGGCCCTCGACCACGCCGAACTCGATGCGCTGGCCTGGCTTGAGCGTCGTCACGCCGCCCGGCAACGCCGAGGAGTGCACGAAGACCTCACCGCCGTCGTCGCGGGTGAGGAAGCCGAACCCCTTGTCGGAGTCGTACCACTTGACCTTGCCAGTCGGCACGGGATACCTCGTTCGGTAATCGTCCTGAATCGACCCCAAGATTAGTGCCTCGCCGGGTACCGGTGAACACGCCGGGACCCCCGCGAAGCCCCTGGGGCAACGGGATGAAGCTATCCCGGACGCCGCCTCCGCGGCACCTCGATATCGGCCCCGGCGGCACCCCGCGAGAGGCGGCCCGGCGCTCCGTCAGACCGCCGCGAACCCCGTGAGCCACCCGGGGAAGGCGGTCAGGTCGGGCAGGACGACGTCCGCCCCGTAGGCGGTGAGGGCGGCGGAGTCGAACGCGCCGGTCGCGACCGCGACGGCCACGGCGGACGCGGCGCGCGCGGCGTCCACGTCACCGGTGTGGTCGCCGATGTAGGCGCGCGCGCCGTGCTCGCGGAGCGCGGCGCCCTTGTCGGCGCCGAACAGCCCGCCGACGACGGTGTCCACGTCCAGCCCCAGGAAGCGGACGGTCCGCTCGGTGTCGCGCTGGTTCTTCCCGGACACGACGACCACCCGGCCGCCCACCGCGCGGACGGCCTCCAGCGCCGCGACGGCGCCCGGCATGGCCTCGGTCACCGGGAGCGCGACGTCCGGGTAGAGCGCCCGGTACAGCTCCGCCATCGCGGGGATCCGCTCCGGCGGGAACCAGTACGCCAGCTCGACCTCCAGCGGCGGACCGAGCCGCCGGACGACGGCGTCGATGTCGATGGGGACACCGGTCTCCGCCGCGATCGCCGCGTACACCGCGCCGATGGCGGCGCGCGTGTCGGCCAGCGTGAGGTCGAGATCGAAGCCGACGGAGAAATCGGCACCATCCGGACGGGGAATCTTCGGCGAATCAAGGTCCAGCACGCCACACAGGGTAAAGGTCCGGTATGGAGCGAAAGCCAACGCCGGGGCGCGCGCGGGACGGACCGCGGCGACCAGGCCCTCGCCGAACGGGCCCGGACGCAAGTACCCGCGCTCTCCCGGTAGTGGCGATGCGACGGGATCCGAGTAGGAGAGCGCGGGAACTCTTGGCGCGGGGACCTGTGGTGCCCGGGCCCGGTCTGGTCTGCCGGGTTCCGGGCGGCCGCCCGTGTCGAGGTGATACCCGCGGCCCCTGGCGAAAACCGCCTGACCAGGAAAAACGTAGGGCTCGAACGAGCCACCACCACCCCAAGGACGATCAGCCGCAGGCCGGCCCGGCGAAGGAGGGCGCCCCATGGCGGACAACAGGGCAGACGACACGGACCGCACGATGAGCGCGCAGGAACCGGTGAGGCGGGACCCCGCCCGTACCGAACCCGCCGGGACGGGCACCACCGCGCGGCACGCCATGACCGGGACGCGCGTCGACCCGGGCGACCACCGGTCGCGGCGGCCGTTCACCGCGTCCGCGGCGGCCGCCCGCAGGCGCACCGTCAACCTGATCGCCACGGTGATCTCGGTCGTGACGACGATCGTGGTGCTGGTGCTGGCGGTGCACATCCTGTTCGTGGTGTTCGAGGCCAACACCGGCAACGACATCGTGCACTGGTTCGGCGCGCGCGCGGACGAGCTGGCCTGGCAGTTCAAGGACGTCTTCCAGCCCGACAACGCCAAGGTCGACATCGCCGTCAACTACGGCCTCGCCGCGCTCGTCTACCTCGTCATCGGGCGGATCATCGTGGCCGTCGTCCGCCGCGCCGCCTGACCCCTGCTACCGGCCGGGGAAGCGGACGACGTCGAACGGCCACGCCGTGGTGACCCACTCGCGGACGAAGTCCTCCAGGTCCTTCTCCAGCGCGGTGTCCTCCTCGTCGGCGCGGACCCAGAACACCACGACGGCGTCGGCGCCGGGCTCGTCGGACGGGGCGACGTGGATGCGGCCGAGCTGGCGTTCCCCGTCCGGCGTGTTCACCACGTAGCTGAAGGAGCGGCGCAGCTGCCCCTCCTTCTGCAGCCACGCGACGTCGATCAGCGCCTGCTCGAAGGTGAACTCGCGGTCCGGCCAGCCCCACTCCGGGCCGAACCGGCCGGCGAGCCGGTCCAGGCTGCCGATCACCGCGCCGTAGTCCTTGACGACGTCGTGGACGGTGATCGGGCGGATCTGGAACCGGGGTCCGGCGACCAGCGTGGGCACCACGAAGTCCTCGGGGAGGAAGGCCCCGTCGGCCGCCTTCCGCGGAGACATGAACATCGTCGACCCTTCCGGCGACGCCCCTTCCGGCTCAGGGGCGCGGGCATCGAACTCTAGTCGCCCCCGGCGCGGGGCGAGACGCGTCACGAATTCGGGCGCGCCGGGGCGCGGCAGGAGCCCGCAGGTCCAAGATGCCTTACTGTTCTTCCGGAGGAATTCATCACCATGACGACATCTACGCGCGAGCGGATCGTGGCCGAGTCGCTCCGTCTGTTCGCCGACCGGGGCTACGCGGCGACCTCGGTGGCCGAGATCGAGGCGGCGGCCGGGCTGTCGCCCGGCGCGGGGGGCCTGTACCGGCACTTCCGGTCGAAGGAGGAGGTGCTGGCCTCCGCGATCCGCGAGCACATCGAGCGGACCCGGCAGCAGATCACCACCGTGCTGGACCAGGCGGAGGTGTTCGCCGACCGCCCGCTCGAGGTGCGGCTGCGGATGACCTGCCAGGCCGGGCTGGCGAAGATGCGCGAGGAGCAGGACCTGATCCGGGTGCTGTTCCGCGACCTCGACCAGTTCCCGAACCTGGTCGCCGAGATGCGCGAGGGCATCGTCAACCCGCTGTACGACGGCATCGCGACGTGGCTGTCGCAGCAGCCGGAGTACGCGGGCGCCGAGGAGGACTGGGCGGCGGTCGCCTCGATCCTGGGCGGAGCCGTCGTCAACTACTGGCTGGCGAACGAGTCGATGTACGAGCCGCCCACGCGGATCGACGAGAAGCGGTTCGTGGAGAGCTGGGCCCGGCTCGGGCTCGGCCTCGTGAACCTGGAGCCCACGCCGGCGTCCTGACCCGCCGTTCCGGCCGGTTCCCGTATCGCGCCGGGCGGCGTGTCCGGCACGCGTTCCTCCACGTGCCGCCGCGCCGGACCGGCCGCACCGTTCCGCTCATACGCTGGGAGGGTCCCGCACTCGCAGCGTCCGACATGCGGAAACGCCCCGTTCCCGGGGCGCGGCGAGCCGGGACGCCCGCGACACTAAGGTGGCGAACGGCATGGAATCGTATGCGGACTGGCTGCGCGCACGAGCCGACGACGAGCTCCGCGCGCTGCTGTCCGCGCGTCCGGAGCTGCTCGCGCCCGTCCCCGCGGACCTGACCGCGCTCGCCGCGCGCGCCGCGACGCCCGCCGCGGTGTCGCGCGCCCTCGACCGGCTCGACCGGTTCACGCTCGCGGCGCTGGAGGCGGTCCTCGTCCTGCCCTCGCCGGTGCTCCCGGACGCGCTGGCCGCCGCGCTCGGCGCCACCGCGGACCAGGCCGGCGACGCCGTCGACCGGCTGCTGCGGTTCGGGCTCGTGTGGAACGGCGGCGACGGCGCGCTGAACGCCGCGCCGGGCGTCCGGCAGGGCCTGCCGCATCCGGCGGGGCTGGGCCCGCCCGTCCGGGAGGTGTTCGCCGGGTACCCCGTCGAGCGGCTCGCCGCACTGGTCACCGACCTGCAGGGCGAGGCGCCGCGCGGGTTCGCCGACGCGGCCCGGCTGCTGCGCCGGCTCGCCGAGCTGCTGGCCGACCCGGCGCCGCTGGTCGAGGCCGCCGGCCCGGAGGCGCGGTCCGCGCTGGACGCGCTCGCCTGGGGGCCTCCGGTGGGGCGGGTCGCCGACGCGCGCCGTCCCGTCCGGGTCGACACCGCCGCGACCCCGATCGAGCGCCTCCTCGCGCGCGGGCTCCTCGCCGCCGAGGACGACCGGACGGTCACGCTGCCCCGGGAGATCGCGCTCCACCTGCGCGGCGGCCGCCTGTTCCAGGACCTCCCGGCCGAGCCGCCGCCGCTCGGCGACGCGCCGTCCGGCGGCCCCCGCGGCGAGGACATGGTGGTCCGCGCCGCCGCCGGCGAGGCGTTCAACGCGGTCCGGCTCATCGAGGAGCTGCTGGAGCGCTGGGGCCTGGACCCGCCGCCGGTGCTGCGCAGCGGCGGCCTGGCCGTCCGCGACCTGCGCAACGCCGCGACGCTGCTGGACGTCCCGGAGTGGAAGGCGGCGCTGCTGGTCGAGGTCGCGTACGCGGCGGGCCTGCTCACCCGCAGCGGCGACCTCGACGGCGAGTGGCTGCCGACCCCCGCCTACGACCTGTGGCTGATGCGCGACACCGCGGGCCGCTGGACGGAGCTGGCGCGCGGCTGGCTGAAGTCGGACCGGGCCGCCGGCCTCGCCGGGGAGCGCGACGACCGGGACCGGTTGATCAACGCGCTGAGCGAGGCGATGGTGCGCAGCAGTGCGCCCGCGACCCGCCGCACCGTCCTGGAGATCCTCGCGGGCGCCGAGCGCGGCACCGCGGTGGACGCCGACGCGCTGCGGGCCCGGCTGGCGTGGCTGCGCCCCCGGCGCGGCGGCCCGGCCCGCGACCGGCTGGTCGGCTGGACGCTGCGCGAGGCGGCGGCGCTCGGCCTCACCGGGTTCGGCGAGCTCGCGCCGTTCGCCCGCGACCTGCTCGCCGGCGGCGACCCCGAGCCCGGCCTGGAGAAGTACCTGCCCGACCCGGTCGACCGGATCCTCATCCAGGCGGACCTGACCGCCGTCGCGCCGGGCCCGCTGGTCACCGAGCTGAGCCGGGAGCTGGCGCTCGCCGCCGACGTCGAGTCGACCGGCGGCGCGACCGTGTACCGGTTCACCCCCGAGTCGATCCGCCGCGCCCTGGACGCCGGGCGCACCGCCGACGACGTCACCGGCCTGCTGGCCCGGCACTCGGCGACGCCGCTGCCGCAGCCGCTCACCTACCTCATCGACGACGTGGCGCGCCGGCACGGGCACCTGCGGGTCGGCTCCCTCGCCTCGTACGTGCGGACGGACTCCGCCGGCACGCTGGACGAGATCCTCGCCGACCGGCGCGCGGCGGCGCTGCGGCTGCACCGGCTCGCCCCGACGGTGCTGGCGTCCAGCCTGCACCGCGGCGAGCTGCTCGACGGGCTGCGCGCGCTGGGCCTCGCGCCGGTGGCCGAGTCGCCGGGCGGCGGGGTGATCGTGACGCGGCCGGACGCGCAGCGCGCCGAGCCGCCACCGACCGCCGAGATCGTCCGGCTGCGCCCGGACGAGACCGCGGACGACTCGATGATCTCGGCGGCGGTGCGCGCGCTGCGGGCCGGCGACGAGGCGGCCCGGCACGGCGCCGAGCAGGCGCGGCTGCGCGCGGACGCCCCGTCCGGGGAGCCGCCCCGGTCCCCGGCGATGGCGACGATCGAGCGGCTGCGCGGCGCCGTCGACCGCGGCGGCCGGGTCTGGATCGGCTACCTCGACCAGCAGGGCCAGGCGTCCAGCCGGATCGTCGAGCCGGTCCGGGTGGAGGGCGGCTTCCTCACCGGCTACGACGCGACCCGCGCCGCCGTGCACCGGTTCGCGCTGCACCGCATCACCGGCGTCGCCGAGCTGGACGACGAGTCCTGACCCGTCCGGCGCACTGACCCGGCTGGCACAGTGCCCCGTCCGGCACACTGACCCGGCCCGCACACTGACCCGTTCGCACACTGACCCGGCCGGATCCGGCCTGAGGGCACCGGGGGCCGAAGGGAACCGGCGGAACGCC
This sequence comes from Actinomadura sp. RB99, assembly GCF_014706005.1. Classification (NCBI taxonomy): domain Bacteria; kingdom Bacillati; phylum Actinomycetota; class Actinomycetes; order Streptosporangiales; family Thermomonosporaceae; genus Actinomadura; species Actinomadura sp. RB99. The sequence goes on from NZ_JABMCA010000110.1 coordinate 15,128, forward strand.
CGATCTGTCCAACCATGTGCGCTATCGGGCCGGTACCGTGCCCTCAAGCGCGAGGAGGGCTACCGGTGAGCGGATACGGAGGGGTGCCGCCCGGCTGGCACGACCCGTACGGCGGCTACGGGCAGGGCGGGACGCCGGGATGGGATGACGCCGGCGCGTACGGCTCGTACGGGCCGCCCGGCGTGCCGCAGGCGCCGGCGAACAACGGCTCCGCCATCGCGGCGCTGGTGTGCAACTGCGTCGTGGCGCTGCTGTGCTGCAACATCGTCGCCATCCCCGGCATCGTGACGGGCGCGCTCGCCCTCGGCCGCGTGCAGACCGACCCTGCCTCGGCGCGGCGGCTGACGATCTGGAGCTGGTCGCTGTTCGCGGCGTCGCTGCTGATCGGCATCATCATCGCGGTCGTCTACTTCGCCGTCATCCTCACCCACGACCCGGGCTACACCTCGACCGGCGGGGTCTGAACCGGGGCCGGCGCCGCGGCGCGCCGGCGGTGCAGCGCGAGCGCGACGAGCATCCCGGCGGCCATGCCCGCGGCGGCGAGCAGCACGGCGGTGCGGCCGCCGTCGGCGATCGCGGCCCGCAGCAGGTCGCCGGTGCGCCCGCCCGTTCCGGCGTTCGCGACCGCGGTCAGCACGGCGAGGCCGATCGCGTTGCCGAGGTTCAGTGCCGTCGACGCCATCCCGTTCGCGACACCCTGCCGCTCCGGCGCGACGCCGGTGGACGCGGCGATCCACATCGCCGTCCACACGAGCCCCTGCCCGACCCCCGACACGACCAGTCCTGGCACGGTCGTGAGGAACGCGGCGTCGACGTCGAACCCGGCGGCGAGCAGCGCGGTTCCCGCGACCCCGGCGGCGAACCCGACGACGAGCGTCCGCCGCGTCCCGAACCGCCCCACCATCCGCTCGCCGAGCTGGGTGCCGGTGGCGATCGCCACGGACGGGACGAGGAACGCCAGGCCCGTCTCCAGCGCCGAGAACCCGTGCACGTTCTGGAACAGGATCGTCAGGAAGTACGGCAGCGCCCCGAACGTCCCCATGAACACGAACGTGGTGGCGACCCCGACGACGAGGCTGCGGTTGCGCAGCAGCCCGAACGGCATCAGCGGATCCGCGCCGCGCGCCTCGATCACGGCGAACGCGGCCAGCAGCACGGCGGCGGCGGCGAACGCGCCGATGATCGGCGGGTCCGTCCAGCCCGTCTCCGGTCCCTGGACGAGCCCGAACACCAGCAGGGTCGCGCCGCCGGTCACGGTCAGTGCGCCGGGGAGGTCGAACCGGCGTCGCTCCCGGACCGCGCCGCGCCGGTCGTCCGGGATCACGAACAGCGCCGCGACCGCGACGAGCCCGGCCAGCGGGACGTTCACGAAGAACACGGCGGGCCACCCGAACGCCTGCGTCAGGACGCCGCCGAGCAGCGCGCCGACGGTCAGCCCGCTCGCCCCGGCGCCGCCCCACACCGCGAGGGCCCGGTTGCGGCGCGGCCCCTCCTCGAACAGCGTGTTGAGCAGCGACAGGGTGGACGGCAGCAGCAGCGCCCCGCCGATCCCCTGGACGGCCCGCGCCGCGATGATCACTCCGGGCGCGCCTGCGAGACCGCCGGCGAGCGAGGACAGCGCGTAGACGGTGAGGGCGGCGACGAATGTCCGGCGGCGTCCGAGCAGGTCGGCGGCGCGGCCGCCGAGCAGCAGGAACCCGCCGGCCAGCACCACGTAGGCGCTGATGACCCACTGCTGGGTCTGGCCGGAGAAGCCGAGGTCGGCGCCGATGTCGGGGAGCGCCACGTAGACGATGTTGAGGTCCAGGGAGAAGATCAGCTGCGCCAGGGCCAGGAGCGCGAGGCTCCCGCCCGTCCGGCGGCGATCGGGTGCGGGCATGCGAACGGTCCTGTCTTCTCGGAAGATCGGAAACGACTGTTCGAATGTTCTCGTACAGTCCGACTGTTCGTCAATATTCGTACTGACGTACTCTCGCGTAGGCTGGCGGGCATGATCGCCCAGCACCCCGACCGGGACCAGATCCTGCTGGAGAACGTCCTCGCCGCCCTCGGCAACCCGCTGCGGCTGCGCATCGTCGGCGTCCTCGCCGACGGCGGCGAGCACAACTGCGGCAGCATCCTCGACGACATCTCGAAGTCGACGCTCACCCACCACTGGCGCGTCCTGCGCGACAGCGGCGTCATCTGGCAGCGCCCCCACGGCCGCGAGAACCTCCTCTCGCTCCGCCGCGACGACCTCGAAGCGCGCTTCCCCGGCCTGCTCGCCTCCGTCTGCGGCGCCCTCACCGGCCGCTGACGCCGTATCGGCGCCCGCGAACGCGGTGCCAGCACCTGCGAACGCACTGGCGGCCGCGAACGCACTGGCGGCGGCCGCGAACGCACTGGCGGCGGCCGACGCAATATCCCGGACGGATCGGGCGTTGAACCCTGCGGCCCGCCCGGAACGCGCGACGCGCCGGCATGCCTCGGGTAGCGTGCACGGCGTCCGGACGAGCCATCGCCATCATCGACGGGGGCTTCTGCATTGACCGACGGTCCGCTCATCGTCCAATCCGACAAGACGCTGCTGCTGGAGGTCGACCACGAACTGGCCGGCGCCTGCCGCAAGGACATCGCCCCGTTCGCCGAACTCGAACGGGCGCCCGAGCACGTCCACACCTACCGGGTCACGCCGCTCGCGCTGTGGAACGCCCGCGCCGCCGGGCACGACGCCGAGCAGGTCGTCGACACCCTGATCACCTACTCCCGCTACCCCGTCCCGCACGCGCTCCTGGTCGACATTGCCGACACCATGGCGCGCTACGGGCGGCTGCGGCTGGAGAAGCACCCCGTGCACGGGCTCGTCCTGTCCTCCTCGGACCGCTCGGTCCTGGAGGAGGTGCTCCGCGCCAAGAAGATCAAGGGCATGATCGGCGACCGGGTCGCCGACGACACCGTCATCGTCCACCCGAGCGAGCGCGGCTCGCTGAAGCAGGCGCTGCTCAAGCTCGGCTGGCCCGCCGAGGACCTCGCCGGCTACGTCGACGGCGAGGCGCACGCCATCTCCCTCGTCCAGGACGGCTGGGAGCTGCGCTCCTACCAGCGCGACGCCGCCGAGGCGTTCTGGCACGGCGGGTCCGGCGTCGTCGTCCTGCCCTGCGGCGCGGGGAAGACCATCGTCGGCGCCGCCGCGATGGCCCGCGCCGAGGCGACCACGCTGATCCTGGTCACCAACACCGTCTCGGCCCACCAGTGGAAGCAGGAGCTGCTCCGGCGCACCTCGCTCACCGAGGACGAGATCGGCGAGTACACCGGCACGAAGAAGGAGATCCGGCCGGTCACCATCGCCACCTACCAGATCATGACGACGCGCCGGAAGGGCGTCTACACGCACCTGGAGCTGTTCGACGCCCGCGACTGGGGCCTGGTCGTCTACGACGAGGTCCACCTGCTGCCCGCGCCGATCTTCCGGATGACCGCGGACCTGCAGGCCCGCCGCCGCCTCGGCCTCACCGCCACGCTCGTCCGCGAGGACAACCGCGAGGGCGACGTGTTCTCCCTCATCGGCCCGAAGCGGTACGACGCGCCGTGGAAGGACATGGAGACGCAGGGCTGGATCGCGCCCGCCGACTGCGTCGAGGTCCGCGTCACCCTCACCGACTCCGAGCGGCTCGCGTACGCCACCGCCGAGCCCGAGGAGCGGTACCGCTTCTGCGCCACCACCGACACCAAGACCAAGCTCATCCAGGCGCTCGTCGACCGGCACCGCGGCGAGCAGACCCTCGTCATCGGCCAGTACATCGACCAGCTCGACGAGCTCGGAGCACTGCTGGACGCGCCGGTCATCAAGGGCGAGACGCGGGTCCGCGAGCGCGAGCGGCTGTTCGACGCGTTCCGGTCCGGCGAGCTGAACGTGCTGGTCGTGTCGAAGGTCGCGAACTTCTCCATCGACCTGCCGGAGGCGACCGTCGCCGTCCAGGTGTCCGGCGCGTACGGGTCGCGGCAGGAGGAGGCGCAGCGCCTCGGCCGCCTCCTGCGGCCGAAGGCGTCCGGGCAGGGCGCCCGCTTCTACGCCGTCGTCGCCCGCGACACCCTCGACCAGGACTACGCGGCCCACCGGCAGCGCTTCCTCGCCGAGCAGGGCTACGCCTACCGGATCGTCGACGCCGACGCGGTCCTCGCGGGCGAGGAGATCTGACCGGCCGGCGGCATCCGAAGGACCTGCTGACGGCCGAAGGGCCAGGAGAACCCGAAGAACGCGGAAAGGCCGAAGGGCCCGGCGTCGCGCACGCCGGGCCCTTCGGTGTCCGTCCCCTCAGCCGATGTAGGCGATCCCGTCGATGCAGACGGTCGGCCGCCCCGACGTCCCCGCGACGACGACCTTGATCGTGTGCTTGCCGCTGGACTTCCAGGCCCGCGACCAGACGAGCTGCCGGTACGCGAGCGTGGACGCGCGGGTGTCGAGCGTGCCGACCTTCACGCCGTCCACGTAGACGACGACCGCGCCCACGTTCGACTGCCGCTTGACGATCAGGCCCGCCTCGCGCCCGGTGAACGTCCAGCTCGCGCTCGCGCCCTTGCTCGCGCTGTAGAGCCCGTACCCGCCGAGGTAGGAGCTGTTCGTCGTCTTCTTCCAGGTGCCCGTGCGGGTCGACTGGCCCTCCGGCATGAGCGCGACGCTCCGGGAGATGCCGGACGTCGCGGTGTTCCCGGCGGCGTCGGCGGCGGTCAGCGACCACGACTGCGCCGTTCCCGGCTTCGCCGTCGCCGCCCAGCTCGTCGTGGTGGCCGCGAAGGTCTTGGCGGCCGGCGACGTCGCCTTGACGGAGTTGAGCAGCGCGTTGTCGGTGGCCTTCCAGCCGAGCGTGACGGGAACGCCGGTGGTGCTGACGGTTGCCCGCCGCAGCGACAGCGCCGGCGGCGTCGCGAAGACGGGCTTGGTGACGTCCGCGACGACCGTGGACGCCGGCGAGTCGGCGGTGCTGCCGTCGCTGTACGTCGCGTGGACCACGACGCTGTGCGTGCCCGGCTGGAGCGTCAGCTCCGCGGACGACGCGCCCGCCGCCGGGGTCGCCGCGACCGCCCCGTCCACGCGGACCTGGTACGTCGCCGACGCGACCGGCTTCCACCCGACCGTCACCGTGCTCTTGGTGTAGTAGCGCCCGCCCGCGTTCGTCGCGCCGGTCAGCGTGACGGCCACCGCCGGGGTGGTGAGCTTCTTCGCGGCGGTACGGATGTCGCCGAGCTTGGCGTACAGCTGCGCGCCCGGGCAGGCCGTGGCGAACCCGTCACGGTGCCCGGAGATCGTGTCGAACGACACCTTCTGCCCGTACGGGTACTTCCCGCCGGTCCCGTCCGGCGCCATCGACGTCAGCGTCGTCTTCCCCGTCGGGTCGACGCCCGTCAGGCCGAGCTTCCACGCCGCCACCTTCGCGACGCCGTTCAGCGCCGCCTGCGTCGGCGCGACGCCCGCCGGCGTCTCGTTCGCGTTCGTGTAGGTGCCGAGCACGGCGATCCCGGCCGTGTCGGTGTTGAACCCGTACGTGTGGGCGCCGTGCACCGGACGGTCGACGCCGCCCCCGCGGCCCTCGTACACGGTGCCGCACTTGTCCACGAGGAAGTTGTAGCCGATGTCGTTCCAGCCCTCGCTCTTCACGTGGTACAGGAAGATCGACCGCACCACGGACGGGGCCTCGGCGCACGTGTAGGAGTTGCCGGTGTCGGAGTGGTGGACGAACACCGCCTTCACCGACGTGTCGTACTCCGGCGGGTCCTTGACCAGCGACTCGTCGGCTCCCCACGCCGCCCGCGACACCATCGCCGGCTTCGGCGCGGTGACCGCGGTCGCGGCTCCCGCGGCCCCCGACGGCGAAGCGGTCGGGGTCGCGGTCGCGGTCGGCGTCGGAGACGGGGATTCGGACGGCGGCGTCTCGGACGGCGACGGTTCCGCGCCGCCGGAGTCGGTCGGTTCCGGAGTCGCGCTCGTCGACGTGTCCGGGGCGGGCGAGTCGCTCGGCCCGTCGACCGGGTCGGCGGCCGCCGCGAGCCGGACATCGGTGCCGCCCTCGCCCGCGGCGCGCGGACGGGACGTCCCGCTTCCGCCCGCGCCCCCTTCGGGGTCGACGAGGTCGACGCGCAACCCGGCCGGGAGGGTGCGGCCCTGCCCGGCCACCCGCACTTCGACGCCGTTCGAGGGGCCGACCCACAGGCCGTTCGTCCCGCCACGGCTCCCCGGCCCCGCGCTCTCACCGGAATCGGGGGCGTCCTGGGTGGCCGGCTCGACCTCCTGCCATCCCGACCAGCGTCCGGACGCGGCGTCCCGGGTCCGGACCCGGACCGTCCCGCGCAGTTCCGACCGCGGCTTGTCCCACGTCACGCCGAGCAGGCTGAACGGCTCGGTGGACGCGGCGGGCAGCCCCGCCACCTTCTTCGCCGCGCTGGCGGCCGTTAAGTCCCGCAACGCGTGCTGGGTGACGCGTCCGGGGCCGGGCTGAGCGGCCGCGGAGGTCGTGGCGTCCGACCCGTCGGAGACCAGATAGGTCACCGTTCCCGCGACGACGACCGCGGCGACGGACGCGCCGACCAAAGTACGCCTGAGCATGTCTCTCCGATCACGACCCGGTCCGAATCACCCTTCGGCCGGCATCACGGCGCCTGATCCTGCGCCTCTACCTCACCAGCGCCCCAAACCTCACGATTGTCACGCAAGCATCGGCCAGAAACAACGGGACGGATCACTGCCTCGGCAATGGCGGCTGCGGCACCGGAGCGGACGACCGTCCGGCGGCGGCGACGAACGCCGCGACGCCCACGCCGGTGATCACGAGGGACATCAGCAGCGCCAGGAACCAGCCGAAGTCCAGCGAGGCATGCAGCTGCTTCTCGAGGAGAGCGTGCACCACGGGAGGGAGCGCACGAGGCTGACCGTCGAGAACCGCGGACTTGGCGGAGTCGAGACGCGTGGCGGCGAGCCCCAGGGAGACCAGGCCGAGCACTCCCGGAATCGCCGCCGCACCGACGAGCCGTCCATTCCGGAGAACCGCGCCCACCACACCCAGGCCGCCGGCGGCCAGAGCGCACAGCAGCGTCAGATAACCCCAGCCGACGGTGCCTTCGAAACCGTTGTACGACCTGTCCAGACTGTGAGCGGCACCCGACGAGAGCCCCTCCGCCTGCAACGTCACTTTCACCCATGGCAGGACCGCTGAGACCAGCAGCAGAAACGCCGCCCCCGCGACCACCAGCCCGAACCAATTCAGCCCGCGCCCAGGTGCCGCCTGCGGTCCGCCAGGCCCGAACGGAGCGCCCTGCTGGTACGGAAAACCCGGGTACCCAGGCCCCGGCGGACTTCCCGGCTGTGGCGGACCACCGGGCCCTGGCGGACCTCCCGGTTGCGGTCCCCACTGAACCCCAGGGGGCGTGCCCTGGGGCATTCCCGGGGGCCCGAACGGCTGCCCGGGATTTCCCGCCGGTGGATTCTGGCCCGGCTGCGGATGCGGAGTCGCCCACTGCGGCTGGCCTGGTTCTTGTGGCTGGCTCATGGTCGGCAGTCGTCCTCACTGGGAGCAGAGGCGGACGTCGGGGGGAGTCGCAGAGCCACCCTACTCTGACGAACAGTCCCGTCTACATAGCGAGCCGCGCCGGACCTCACCGGCCGCCGGCGTCCCCGGATCCAGAAAAGGAAAAGGCCCCGCCGTGAACGGCGGGGCCTTCCTCACAAAATGTCCGGCGGTGTCCTACTCTCCCACACAGTCTCCCATGCAGTACCATCGGCGCTGAAGGGCTTAACTTCCGGGTTCGGAAT
>NZ_JABMCA010000111.1:0-21804 GCF_014706005.1 Actinomadura sp. RB99
TCTCGCACCGCCGGCTGCGCTGACCACCGCGCCGCCGGCCGGGCCGCCTGCTGTACCGCCTGGGGCGCCGCCCGCGGCGTGACGCGCACGCGGGCCACCCGCCGGCCCTCCATCCGGGCCACCCGCAGCTCCCGGTCCGCGGCCGGGACCGAGTCGCCCTCGGCGGGCACGCGGCCGAGCACCGCCATGATGTGCCCGGCGACCGTCTCGTACGGCCCGTCCGGCAACCGGAGGCCGGTCTCGGCGGCGAAGTCGTCCAGGTTGAGCAGGCCGTCGACCTCGACCACGCCGCCGTGCAGGCGCCGTGCCTGCGCGTCCTGCACATCATATTCGTCGCGGATGTCCCCGATCAGCTCCTCCATCAGGTCCTCGAGGGTGACGATCCCCGCGACGCCGCCGTACTCGTCCATCACGATCGCCAGGTGGCAGCCCTCCCGCCGCATCTCCGACAGCACCGGCAGGACCCGCTGCGAGGCCGGCAGGAACTTCACCGGCCGCACCAGCGACCCCACGGGCGCGGCGCCGTCCCGGTCCTCGGGGACGAGCAGGTCCCGGATGTGGACGAACCCGATCACCTCGTCGTGGGAGCCGCGGCACACCGGGAACCGGGAGTGCGGGCTGCCCGCCGCGGCCCGCGCCGCCGCCGCCAGCGGCATGGCCGCGTCCAGGAACACCACCTCGGTGCGGGGGACGAGAACCTCCCGCAGCGGCCGCTCCCCCGCCGCGAACACCTCCTCGATCAGCGCCCGCTCGTCGGCGGCGATCTGCGTGTTCTCCGCCACGAGGGCGCGCATGCGCTCCGCGGTCAGCTCCTCGCGGAGCGCGTTCGGGTCGCCGCCCGCGAGCCGCACCACCAGGTCCGTCGAGGTGGACAGCAGCCACACCAGCGGCCGCGCGAGCCGGCCCGGCGGCCGGAACGCCGCCGGAGCGGCCGCCTGCTCGCCGCCGGGCGTCCGGTCCATGGGATCAGCCTTCCCCGTCCGCGCCCCGGATAGCCGCCTCCGCACCCGGATAGCCGCCCCCGCGCCCGCGGACGGCCGCACTCGCGGTTCGGGATCTCCGGGGGCGGGGTTGCGGATAGCCTGGACGGCACCCCGCCGTCCAGTCGTCTTCCCAGGAGGTCCGTACGTGAAGCTGCTCGTCACCGGAGGCGCCGGCTACATCGGCAGCGTCGTCTCCGCACTGCTGCTGGAGGCGGGCCACGAGGTCGTCGTCCTGGACGACCTGTCCACCGGGCACGAGGACGCCGTCCCCGCCGGGGCGCGGCTGGTGCGCGGCACGCTGCGCGGCGCCGCCGCCGAGGTGCTGGGCGGCGCCGGGTTCGACGCCGTGCTGCACTTCGCGGCGAAGTCGCTGGTCGGCGAGTCCGTCGAGAAGCCGGGCCTGTACTGGGACAAGAACCTCGGCGAGTCGCTGGCGCTGCTGGAGGCGATGCGGACCGCCGGGGTCGCGAAGATCGTGTTCTCCTCGACCGCCGCCTGCTACGGCGAGCCCGAGTCGACGCCGATCCTGGAGACCGACCCGACCCGGCCCACCAACCCGTACGGCGCGTCCAAGCTGGCGATCGACACCACGCTCGCCGAGTACGCGCGGCTGCACGGCATCGGCGGCGTCTCGCTGCGCTACTTCAACGTCGCGGGCGCCTACGGCACGCAGGGCGAGCGGCACACCGTCGAGACCCACCTGATCCCGAACGTGCTGAAGGTCGCGCTCGGGCAGGGCGAGGCGGTGAAGATGTTCGGCGAGGACTACCCGACCGCCGACGGCACCTGCGTCCGCGACTACATCCACGTCGCCGACCTCGGCCGCGCCCACCTGCTGGCGCTGGACGGCTGCGAGCCCGGCGCCCACCAGATCTTCAACCTGGGCAGCGGCACCGGCAACTCCGTCCGCGAGGTCATCGAGGTGTGCCGCGAGGTCACCGGCCGCGACATCCCGGCGGAGGTCCACCCGCGCCGCCCCGGCGACCCGGCGGTGCTGATCGCGTCCTCCGACAAGATCCAGTCGCAGCTCGGCTGGAAGCCGGAGCGGGACCTGCGCGCCATGGTCTCGGACGCCTGGACCTTCCTGCGTTCCCGATGACCGACCTCGGCTCCGCGTTCCGCGCGGCGTTCGGACGGCCCGCCGAGGGCGTCTGGCACGCGCCCGGCCGGATCAACCTGATCGGCGAGCACACCGACTACAACGACGGCCTCGTCCTGCCGTTCGCGCTGTCGCGGGGCGTGTCGGTGGCCGCCGCGCGCCGCGACGACGGGCTGGTCGAGGTCCGCTCCCGGCAGGCGGACGGCACCGTCACCGCGCCCGCCGACGGCGGGACGGTCGTCTCGGAGGGCTGGCCGGCCGAGCGGGCCTGGGCCGCCTACCCCGTCGGCATGGCGCGGGTGCTGCGCGAGCACGGCACCGGCGGCGCGTCCCTGCTGATCGACTCGGACCTGCCGCAGGGCGCCGGCCTGTCGTCGTCGGCCGCGCTGGAATGCGCGACCGCGCTGGCCCTCTGCGACCTGCACGGCGTCGAGCTCGACCGGCCGGAGCTGGCGCGGCTCGCGCAGCGCGCCGAGAACGAGCAGGTCGGCATGCCGTGCGGGCTGATGGACCAGTCCGCGTCGCTGCTCGCCACGCCCGGCCACGCGCTGATGCTCGACTGCCGCAGCGGCCTGTCCGCGCAGGTCCCGTTCGACCCGTCGCGGGCCGGGCTGACGCTCCTCGCCGTCGACACCCGCGCCTCCCACGTCCTCACCGGCGGCGACTACGGGCGGCGGCGCGCCGAATGCGAGGAGGCCGCCGCCCTGCTCGGCGTCGACGCGCTCCGCGACGTCAAGGACCTCGCGGGCGCGCTCGGGCGGCTCCGCGACCCGGTGCTGCGGCGCCGCGTCCAGCACGTCGTCACCGAGAACCACCGCGTCGAGGCGTCCGTCGGGCTGCTGCGCGCCGGCGCCGTCGCCGAGCTCGGCGCGATGCTGAACGCCTCGCACCTGTCGCTGCGCGACCAGTTCGAGATCTCCTGGCCGGAGGCGGACGCGGCCGTCGACGCGGCGCTGCGCGCGGGCGCCCGCGGCGGCCGCATGATCGGCGGCGGGTTCGGCGGGTCGGTGATCGTGCTCACCGCGTCCGACCGCGCCGACCGGGTGCGGGACGCCATCGCGGCGGCCTACGCCAAGCGCGGCTGGACGGCGCCGGAGTTCCTCGACGCCGTCCCGTCCGCGGGGGCCCGCCGCCTGGCCTGACCCCGCCGCCCGAGCCGTTGCGGCCCACTGTTTGGGCCCACCGTCCGGCCTGGCCCCGCCGTCCGGCCTGGCCCCGCCGTCCGGCCCGGCGCGTCACTCCTGGAGCGCCGACCTGATGTCGGCGAGGAGGGCGGCGGCCTGGTCGGCGGGACCGGTCTCGTCCAGCGACCGGAAGCCGTCCACCGCGGCGGACGCGTGCGGCTCCGCGTCCGCCGGACGCCCGGTCTGCGCGAGGATGCGCGCCTGGTCGTAGGACACGAGCGCGGTCTCCCAGGTGCGGGGCGGGCCGTCCGGCAGGGCCTCCAGGGCGGCGCGGGCCGCCTCCACCGTCGCGACGGCCCGCTCCGGCTCGCCGCTCCACAGCAGGCACATCGCCGCGCGGCGGCGCGCCCGGACGGCGCCCTGCCGGTCGCCCGCCCCGGCGTGGGCGTCCGCGGCCTCCCCGAAACGCTCGGCGGCCATGGCGTCCTTGTCCAGGTTCGTCAGGATCTCGCCCGCCTCCTCCAGGAAATGCGCGGCGGCGCCGGGCTCGCCGTCCTTCGCGGCGTCCGCGGCGAGGGACGCGAACGTCTCGGCCCCGTCCTCCTCCCCCATCCCCTTCTGCGCGTGCGCCAGGATCAGCCGGCAGCGCCGCGCGGTGCCCTCGTCGAGCCCCGGCAGCGCCTCCTCGGCGGCCTCCGCCGCCTCCAGGTGCCGCCCGGTCTCCAGGTACCCGGCCGCGAGGTCCACGCGCACGTGGACGGCCTGCTCGTGCAGGCCCTCGGCCGTCCACGCCGCGACCGCCTCGGCGAGATCGGCGACCGCGTCCGCCGCGCGCCCCGCCGACAGCAGCGCGAGCCCCCGCTCGGTGTGCGCCATCGCCCGCATCGGCGACGGCTCCCGCAGCGCGCCGATCGCCTCGTCGAGCAGCGCGAACGCCTCCTCCGCCGCACCGGTACCGCCGTCCGCCGGGGCGGTGCCGTCCGCCGCCGGGGGCCGCCGGATGAGGGTCTGGGCGAGCAGCAGCGCGGGCGACGCCAGCGTGTCGGGTTCGTCCGACGCGCGGGTCTCGGCGAGGGACCGGCGCAGCGCCGCGACCGCGCCGTCCTCGTCACCGGCCGCCAGCAGCGCGCGGCCCCGCAGGAACCACAGCTCACCGGCCCGGTCGGGGGCGTCGTCCGGGACGGCCCGGTCCAGCGCGGCGAGCGCCTCGTCGGGACGGTCGCGGTCCAGATGGGCGCCGGCGAGCCGGAACAGCGCCGCCGTCGCGGCGCCGTCCTCCTCCGGATGCGCGGCGAAATGATCGGCCGCCGCGGCCATGTCCGCCAGACCGCTCTCGTCGCCCAGATCGAACCGCAGCGCCCCGAGCCGGCTCAGCACCCGGTGCCGCAGCCCCTCCTCGCCCAGCTCCGCGAACCGCCCGGCCGCCTCCGCCCAGCACGCGACCGCGCCCTCGCGGTCGCCCTCCATCGCCCGCTCGACGCCCCGGCCGTCCAGCCGCCGGGCGATCTGCAGCGGGGTCGGCGCGGCCGCCTCGGCGAGCGCGTCGAAACGCCGCCACGCGGCCAGGGTGCGCGCCATGTCGCGGCGGGTCCGGCGCGCGTCGCCGATCGCGAGGAGCTCGTCGAGGTCGTCGATGGACTCGATGTCGCCGTCCCCGGCCTCGGGCTCCGGCGCCAGGGCCGGGGCAGGAGCCGGGGCCGGACGGCGGTGATGCGCGGCCAGCGGGACGAACCCGAACACCGGCTCGGCCGCCAGCAGCGCCCGCACCTTGCCGCCCTGGTGGGACGTGCCGTTGCGGGCGTCGAACCGGGCCGCGAGATCCGTCGCGCGGCCCTCCAGCTCGGCGCGCAGCTCCGCCACCGGCGCGTCCGCCGCCGGACGCCCGCCCGACGCCGGACGGCGGACCGTCACCGCGTCCCGCCCCGACGCCGCGACCCGCCCCAGCACCGCGGCCGCCGCCGCGGCGAACATCATCTCCGCGTGCGCGTGCGGCGCCCGGTCCAGCCACCCGAGATGCCGCTGCACGATCTCCAGCCCGCGCGCGTCGTTCCCGGTCAGCACGCAGAACTCCAGATGATCGGCTATGTCGCCGAGATCGGCGACCTGCCGGCGGTGCGCCCGGTACGCACGGCGGTGCGCGTCGGCCGCCGCCTCGGGACGGCCCGTCCGCAGGTACACCGGCAGCATCGCCGTCTGGATGCCCTGCGGCTGCTCCTTGCACGACAGCTCGGACGCCAGCACCGGCGCCGCGATCTCCGCCGCCTCCTCGTACCGCCCGGCGTCCGCGAGATGCGCCACCATGCCGGTCGGGTCGCAGCCCTCGCAGTCCGACAGCTGGTCCCGCTGCGCCGCTCGCCACTTGGCGAACCAGTCGTCCGCCGACGGATCGCCGAGATGCCGCGCCACGATGTGCCGCCGCCGGTACACCGCTTGGAGGCTGTGGCCGCCCGCCCGGTAGCGGCGCTCCATGTCGTCCAGCACCGCTCGCGCCCGGTCGAGGGGGATCTCCGGGAACTTCGTCAGGGAGCTCACCACCGCCTTCATCTGCCACAGCAGCACCAGCGGCTCGTCGAACCGGCCGGGATCGCGGTCGTGCTCGGCCAGCGTCCGCCCGAACGTCGCGAACGCCTTCGCCGGCTCGCCGCCGAACTGGTACGCGTCGGTCAGCCGGACCCGCACCCGGAACGCCAGCACCTCGTCGCCGGCCTCCTCGGCGCGGCGCAGCGCGTCCTCCACCAGGACGGTCCGCGCCTCTCCGTACGGAAGCTCCCCCGCCCGCGTCATCAGCGCGTACACGTCGTCGATACTCACTGGCCCGCCTCCGGCTCCATGCTCACTGGCCCGCCTCCGGGGGATGGACGGCCCACTCCAGCAGGCCGATGAACGAACGGTTCAGCACCGCCGTGTCCGCGGGACGCAGCGGATGGTGCCCGAGCAGCAGCGCCTGCCCGTACAGCGCCTGCACCGCCGGCTCCACCGGCCCGTCCGCGCCGAGCGCCGTGACGCGCCGCGTCAGCGGATTGCGGTAGTTCAGCACCAGCTGCGGGCGCTCCACCCCCGCCGACGCGCCCACCGCGCCGAGCACGTCCGCCCAGAGCTCGCCGGCCTCCTCCCGCGCCCGCGACAGCTCCTCCCGGAACTGCGCGTCCCGGCTGGTCAGGTACAGCGCCGGCAGCGACGCCGGATCGAAGTCGCGGACGACCACCTCGCAGCCGAGCCGCTCCACCGCCCGCTGCGCCGCCGCCAGGAACGGCCGCAGCGCCAGCTCCGCCGCCGGATCCAGCGGCCCGAACGCCGTCGCCAGCTCGGACGCGTCCAGCCGGGACAGCCGGACGTCCGGATCGAGGTCCGGCAGCCGCTCGATGATCTCCGTGTCGTGCACGTAGCCGCCGTTGACGAGCCCGACGCCCTGCGCGCCCGCCACCGCCGACAGCCGCCGGAACTCCTCCACGCTCCCGGTGAACCGGCCGTCCGGATGCCGCCGCCGGAACTCGTGCAGCGTCATCGGGCCCGCCGACGTCTCGTACTCCATCCACCGGTCGACGATCCGCAGCATGTCGTCGTCGTGCAGCGCCATCGCCTTCACGCCGAGCTGGTGCAGCCGCAGGAACGCGCGCAGCCGCGGCGGATCGGTCTCCGCCAGCCGCACCAGCCACTGCCGCAGCACCTCGCCGAGGCCCTGCCGCGCCGACTCCAGCAGCTCGTCCTCGAACAGCGCCTCCCGGCTCGCCGTCGGCCGCAGCTCCCCCGCGTCCACCACGCACCGGACGAAGAACGCCCACTCCGGCAGCAGCCCCTGCACGCTCTCCGCCAGCAGCATCCGCTTCAGGTACACGCGGTGCGCGCCACGGGCCGTCGGCGACACCGGCTCCGGCAGGACGAACGCGACCCCGGTCAGCCCCGCCTCCGCCACCTCCAGGTCCACCACGTCGAACGGCGTGAACCCGTACAGCTCCTCGCAGTACCGCTCCAGCGCGCGCCGCCGCGCCGCCGGATCGCGGTAGGACGCCCGCCACGGCGGGCCCTCACCCGTCACCGCGACTCCGTCCACGACCAGCTCGATCGGGAGCAGCGACCCGTAGGTGCGGGCCAGCTCCGCCACCACCGGCGCGCTCAGCAGCTCCGCCGACCCCGGCCGCGCCCGCAGCGTCACCGTCGTGCCCGGCTCGTCGCGCTCCCCCGGCTCAACCCGGTAGCTGCCCTCCGACCGGCCCGTCCACCGGACCGCGTCGCCGCCCTTCGCGGACCGCGACACCACCTCGATCTCGTCGGCCACCAGGAACCCCGACAGCAGCCCGATGCCGAACTGGCCGAGGAAGTCGTGCCGCGCGAACCCCAGCTCGTCCCGCTTCGACGACCGGCCGATCGTGGCCAGCAGCGTGTGCACCTCGTCGGCCGTCAGCCCCACGCCGTCGTCGTGCACCCGCAGCGCCCCGCCGCCGGTCTCGATCACCACCCGGCCGCCGCCACCGCCCCGCGCCGTGATCGCGTCCACCGCGTTCTGCAGCAGTTCCCGCAGGTACACCCGCGGGCTCGCGTACAGATGGCGGCTGAGCAGATCCACCACCCCGCGCAGATCCACCTGGAAAGCCCGATCCGCCACCCGCGTCCCTCCCCGTCGCCTTCGAAAGCGATCACACCCTAACGACCGCTGCCGACAGCTTCGCGGGATTTACGACGCGAACGAGCCCCGGACCGCGAAGGTCCGGGGCTCGCGCGTAGGCCGTACGGGTACGGGCCGGTCAGATCGGGCGGCCGGTCAGATCGGGCGGCCGGTCAGATCAGGCCGAGCTTGCGGACGGCGTCGCGCTCCTCCGCCAGCTCGTTCACCGACGCGTCGATCCGCGCGCGGGAGAAGTCGTCGATCTCCAGGCCCTGGACGATCTCCCACTTCCCGTCCTTGGTGGTGACCGGGAACGAGGAGATCAGGCCCTCCGGCACGCCGTAGGAGCCGTCCGACACGACCGCCATCGACGTCCAGTCGCCGTCGGCGGTGCCGTTCACCCAGGTGTGCACGTGGTCGATCGCCGCGGACGCCGCGGACGCCGCCGACGACGCGCCGCGCGCCTCGATGATCGCGGCGCCGCGCTTGGCGACGGTCGGGATGAAGTCGTTCTCCAGCCACGCCTGGTCGTTCACGGTCTCGGCCGCGTTCTTGCCGCCGATCTCCGCGTGGAACACGTCCGGGTACTGGGTGGCGGAGTGGTTGCCCCAGATCGTCATCTTCCTGATGTCGGCGACGGACACGCCCGCCTTCTTCGACAGCTGCGCGAGCGCGCGGTTGTGGTCCAGGCGGGTCATCGCGGTGAACCGCTCGGCCGGGACGTCCGGGGCGTGCTGCTGCGCGATCAGCGCGTTGGTGTTGGCCGGGTTGCCGACCACCAGCACCCTGACGTCGTCGGCGGCGCCGGCGTTGATCGCCTCGCCCTGCGGCTTGAAGATGCCGCCGTTGGCCTCCAGCAGGTCGCCGCGCTCCATGCCCTTCGTGCGCGGGCGGGCGCCGACCAGCAGCGCCACGTTCGTCCCCTCGAACGCCTTGGTCGCGTCGTCGAAGATGTCGATGCCGCTCAGCAGCGGGAACGCGCAGTCGTCCAGCTCCATCGCAGTGCCCTCGGCGGCCTTCACCGCCTGCGGGATCTCCAGCAGGCGCAGGCGGACGGGTACGTCGGCGCCGAGCAGGTGCCCGGAGGCGATGCGGAACAGCAGCGCGTAGCCGATCTGGCCCGCGGCGCCGGTAACGGTGACATTGACTGGGGTGCGCGTCATGCGTCCTTCTCCTGCTGTGACCTGACGGGGCTCAGGCGGCCATCCTTCGAACCCGACCGCCGAAGAGCACCCAAGGAACCGGTCCGCCGCACGGGTTCTCTCGCCGTCGAGATATTTCCGACGTCAGGCTATCGCGCGCGGCCCGCCCGTCATGCGCCAGGTGCCCGCCCCGGCATGGTTCACACCCGCACCGGTCCACGAGACGCAGAAGGCCGCCCCGGGACAAACCCGGGACGGCCTTCATCCCCGCCCGAAGCGGGGCCGACTTCCCAACCCCGTGTGCGCGGGGAGCACGGCTGCGAACCCATGGAGATCGAGGTCGCGGACGAGCCATCCCCGCATGTGCAGGGAGCATTCGAATGAATGCTAACAGTCAGATCGTGCCGGTCAGGCGTTGATCTTCTTCTGGAGGTTGGTGTCGAGCGCCTCCAGGAAGCCCTGCGTGGTCAGCCAGGGGGTGTCGCCACCGACCAACAGAGCCAGATCCTTGGTCATCTGGCCGGACTCGACGGTCTCGACGCAGACGGCCTCCAGCTTGCGCGCGAAGTCGATGACCTCGGGCTGGCCGTCGAGCTTGCCGCGGTGCTCGAGGCCGCGGGTCCAGGCGAAGATCGACGCGATGGGGTTGGTCGACGTCGGCTTGCCCTGCTGGTGCTGCCGGAAGTGCCGGGTCACCGTGCCGTGCGCGGCCTCGGCCTCGACGGTCTTGCCGTCGGGCGTCATGAGGACGGAGGTCATGAGGCCGAGCGAGCCGAAGCCCTGCGCGAGGGTGTCGGACTGCACGTCGCCGTCGTAGTTCTTGGCGGCCCAGACGAAGCCGCCCTCCCACTTGAGCGCGGCGGCGACCATGTCGTCGATGAGCCGGTGCTCGTAGGTGAGGCCCTTGGCCTCGAACTCGGCCTTGAACTCGGTCTCGTAGATCTCCTGGAAGAGGTCCTTGAACCGGCCGTCGTAGGCCTTGAGGATCGTGTTCTTCGTCGACATGTACAGCGGCATCTCGCGGCTCAGCGCGTACCGCATGCTCGTCCGGGCGAAGTCGCGGATCGAGTCGTCGAAGTTGTACATGCCCATGGCGACGCCGCCGCCCGGGAAGGAGGCGATCTCGAACTCCATCGGCTCGCCCTCGTTGTCGGGCGTGTAGGTGATCGTCACCTTGCCGGGGCCGGGGACCACGAAGTCGGTCGCCTTGTACTGGTCGCCGTGGGCGTGGCGGCCGATGATGATCGGCTTCGTCCAGCCGGGCACCAGGCGCGGGATGTTCGACACCACGATGGGCTCACGGAAGATCACGCCGCCGAGGATGTTGCGGATCGTTCCATTGGGGGAACGCCACATCTTCTTCAGGCCGAACTCTTCGACGCGCGCCTCGTCGGGGGTGATGGTGGCGCACTTGACGCCGACGCCGTGCTCGGCGATGGCGTTCGCGGCGTCGATGGTGACCTGGTCGTCCGTGGCGTCACGGTGCTCGATCCCCAGGTCGTAGTACCTCAGGTCGACGTCGAGGTAGGGCAGGATCAGCTGGTCCTTGATGAATTTCCAGATGATCCGCGTCATTTCGTCGCCGTCGAGTTCGACGACCGGGCCCGCTACTTTGATCTTGGGCATGCTGTTGCTGTCCCTTTCCTACACCTGGCCAGCAGTCCTTGTAAGGCTCAACTGGCAAGGCTAGCCGAGGCCCGGGTGCGGTCTAGACCTGGGCTCCTGGCGAGGGTGGCCGCACCCCCGGCGACCTGCGGATATATCGTTAGCCGGGCGAACCGTCCCGGCGCCGGAGGAGCAGCAGCCGCACTCCGCGGGCCGCCATGACCAGGGCGATCAGCACGCCGAACGCGCCGGCCCCGATGAGGCCGGTCTTGTTCATCGGGGGGATGCTGAGCGCGACGAACGCGACCATCTCGCCGAGGATGACGAGCGTCCAGCAGTCGATCGGGCGGCTGCGGACGGCGAGCAGGCCGAGCTGGGACTCCGGCAGCAGGAGCCGCGCGAGCGCGCCGAACAGCAGCGCGGCGGCCATCAGGCCGGAGCCCTTGCGGAAGTAGTTGAGGGCGCAGAGGGCGAGGCCGCCGCCGACGCCGCTGAGCACGATGAGGTACGGCAGCCGCGCGAGCCACTGGGGGGCGGCGCTCTTGCCGCGCGGCGCCTTGCGCCGGCGCCGGTGCACCTGCGTGCTCATGGGTCAACGGTAATGCCGATCGGCGCGTGGCACGACATCGCGGGGCGGCGGGGCGGGTCGTGCTGAGCCGGGTGAGGGGTCCGGTGATCGTTCCTCCGGATCGGCGGCCGGACTTGTGCTCCGGCGACGGAATCGCCCCCGGTCCGGGTGGTGGCGAAGAGCCCCGAATGCCTTGCGCCATCGGTGCTACTCGCCAGTAGGAGGGTGTGACGGGGGTCCGCCCGGGTAACCCGGCAGACAGGGGTCGCTAACTAGCTGGGAGGACTGCCGTGGAGGGGCCGTTCATGCGGATCGAGGACAGCGGGCTGGTGGTGCCGCTGCGCCCCGACGTAACGACGGTCGGGAGAGGGAGAGGAGTCGACATCCGCCTCGACGACCCGAGTGTGTCCCGTTTGCACGCCGAGATCGTGCGGCGCGGCCCGTACGTCTACGTCGTCGACATGGGCCTGTCCCGCAACGGGACCCGTGTCAACGGCCGGCCGATCGCCCGCCGTGTGCTGGAGGACGGTGACGTCGTGAGCTTCGGCACGGCGCGCTGCCGGATGGGGGGCATCCCCCGTGAGGAGGTCGACCCGGACGTCGAGCTGCGGCGCGCCGTGGCCCCCGAGCTCACCCGCCGCGAGGTCGACGTGCTGACCGCGCTGTGCCGCCCCGCCCTGTCCGACGAGGCGTTCGTGGCCCCCGCCACGGCGCGGGACATCGCGGGAGAGCTGGTCGTGACCGAGGCCGCGGTGAAGCAGCACCTGCTGCGGCTCTACCAGAAGTTCCGGATCCCGGAGGGGGCCAACCGGCGCACCCGGCTGGCCAACGAGGTCATCGCGATGGGGCTCGTCCGGCCGCTGCCGCCGGTGCACGTCCCCCAGCAGGGCCGCCCTCCGATCGACGGGCGCCCGCCGGGGATGCGGGGCCCGGCGGAGGCGCGCAGGCCGGGGGCGCCGGGACACGCGCCCGGCCATCCGGGTCCGGCGCGCACCGCGCACACCACGGCGGGCCGCCGGGCCAGCTGAGGTGCCGGACCGGCCGGGCCGAGCGTGCGGTCGCCCTTGATGGCAGCGCAATGAGGGCGACCGCCAGACCCGCCCGAGCGGGGCCGCGCAAGTGACGGCGCGGCTCCGTCCGGGAGTATCCGGGTGATGCGGAGGGGCCGCCACCGTGGGTGTCGGTGGCGGCCCTCACGCATGTCCGGGACCGGTCAGGCGGCCTGCTCGGCGGCCTCGACGACGTTCTGCAGGAGCATCGCGCGGGTCATGGGGCCGACGCCGCCGGGGTTCGGGGCGACCCAGCCGGCGACGTCGCGGACGTCGGCGGCGACGTCGCCGGTCAGCTTGCCGTCGACGCGGGAGACGCCGACGTCGAGGACGGCGGCGCCGGGCTTGACCATGCCGGCGGTGATCAGGCCGGGCACGCCGGCGGCGGCCACGACGATGTCGGCGGCGCGGGTGTGCGCGGCGAGGTCGCGGGTGGCGGTGTGGCAGAGGGTGACGGTGGCGTTCTCGCTGCGGCGGGTCAGCAGCAGGCCGAGGGACCGGCCGACGGTGATGCCGCGGCCGACGACGGTGACCTCGGCGCCCTTGAGCGGGACGTCGTAGTGGCGGAGCAGCTCGATGATGCCCTTCGGCGTGCAGGGCAGCGGGCCGGGCTGCATCAGGACGAGCCGCCCGAGGTTGGTCGGGTGCAGGCCGTCGGCGTCCTTCGCGGGGTCGATCAGCTCCAGCACCCGCTGCTCGTCCAGGCCCTTGGGAAGGGGGAGCTGGACGATGTAGCCGGTGCAGGCGGGGTCGGCGTTGAGCTCGGCGACGGCCTGCTCGACGTCGGCCTGGGACGCGGTCTCGGGCAGGTCGCGGCGGATGCTCTCGATGCCGACCTCGGCGCAGTCGCGGTGCTTCATGTTCACGTAGGAGCGGCTGCCCGGGTCGTCGCCGACCAGGACGGTGCCGAGGCCGACGGACACGCCGCGGTCGCGGAGCGCCTCGACGCGGCGCTTGAGGTCGGAGCGGATCTCGGCGGCCAGGGCCTTGCCGTCCAGAATCTGTGCGGTCATGCATGCCTCCGCGGTGTCTCGCCAGGGACCGAGCCCGGCTCGAGGTCCCGTCCACCCAGGCGCGCGGTGTCCGGACTGTCGTTCGCTCCCCGGTGGTGATCCACCTTGACCGCGCCAGTCGCGTCGAAACCCCATGGTAGCCGTCCCGGGGGCGGCGAGTGGCTCGCGGAAATCGCCGTGAAGTGGCCCTGCCGGACGCTCAGCGGCCCCTCATAGCGTGGACGCCATGAGCGACGAGTGGTTTGACCGCCCGGTCCTGACCGGGCGTTACGTGCGTCTTGAGCCTCTTTCCCTCGACCATGTGGACGGGCTGTTCGAGGCGTCGAAGGAGCCGTCGATCTGGACGTGGAAGAACGAGCGCCAGCCGGAGACCGTGGACGCCGTGCGCGCCTGGATAGAGAAGGCGCTGGCGGGGTGCGAGCGCAGGCAGCGGCTGCCGTTCGCGCAGGTCGACGTGGCGACCGGGGAGGTCGCCGGGAGCACGTCGTACTACGAGATCGCGCCGCACGACCGGGGGCTGTGCATCGGGCACACCTGGCTGGGGGCGCGCTGGCAGCGGACGGGGTTCAACACCGAGTCGAAGCTGCTGCTGCTCCAGCGGGCCTTCGACGACCTGGGGGCGATCCGGGTCGGCTGGCACACGCACGTCCGCAACGAGCGGTCGCGTGCGGCGATCGAGCGTCTCGGCGCGTCGTTCGAGGGGATCCACCGCAAGCACCGGGTCCGCGCGGACGGGTCGATCCGCGACACCGCCGTCTACGCGATGACCGACGATGACTGGCCGGAGGCGTCGAAGGCGCTGCGCGCCAAGCTGCGCTGAACGCGCACGCCGATGGCGCGCCGGGGGCCGCGCTAGTCGTCAGCGCGTTCGCGGCGGGCGAGGATCCGGTCGGTGCCGTGCCAGCCGAGCTGCCCCGCGAGCATCGCCGCGAGCACCGCGGCGACGAGCCCAACGGCCTGCCGGGACTCCATCAGCAGCGCGTCGGCCTGGCCGACGTGGGCGACCAGAAAGGTCGTCAGCGAGTCCATGCGCGCCTCCCTAGGCGGGCGATCGCGCCGGGGGTCGGGAACGTTCAGGGGGCGCGGCCAGCCAGAGGCTACCTCCCGCGCAGAAGTGGAAAGGACGGCCGGTGCGGGGATCGCGCGTCCCGCACCGGCCGTCCTCAAGCCCCGGCCGCCGACGGCCTCAGTGGGATCAGTGGAAGAAGTGCCGCGTCCCGGTGAAGTACATCGTGATCCCGGCCTTCTTCGCGGTCTCGATCGCCAGCTCGTCGCGGATCGAGCCGCCCGGCTGGACGACGGCCTTGACACCGGCCTCGACCAGCACCTCCAGGCCGTCCGGGAACGGGAAGAACGCGTCCGACGCGGCGACCGAGCCGCGCGCCCGCTCCTCGCCCGCGCGGGCGACCGCGAGGCGGGCGGAGTCGACCCGGTTGACCTGCCCCATGCCGACGCCGACGGTGGCGCCGCCGGACGCCAGCAGGATCGCGTTGGACTTGACGGCGCGGACGGCCCGCCACGCGAACGCCAGGTCGCGGAGGGTGTCCTCGTCGGCGGCGTCGCCGCACGCGAGCTCCCAACCGGACGGGTCGTCGCCGGGCGCGTCGACCCGGTCGACGGTCTGCACGAGCAGGCCGCCGTCGATCCGCCGCGACTCGGTGGCGCCGCCGGGGGCGTCCGGGCAGATCAGCAGCCGGGTGTTCTTGAACCGGTTCGTCAGCACGGTCACGGCCTCGTCCTCGAAGGACGGGGCGACGACGACCTCGGCGAAGCTCCCGGTGATCTGCTCCGCCATCGCGGCGGTGACCGGCCGGTTCGCGGCGATCACGCCGCCGTAGGCGGACGCGGGGTCGCATTCGAGGGCCAGCCGGTGCGCCTCGGCGATGTCGGCGCCGACCGCGATGCCGCACGGGTTGGCGTGCTTGATGATCGCGACGCAGGGGTCGGTGAAGTCGTAGGCGGCGCGGCGGGCGGCGTCGGTGTCCACGTAGTTGTTGTAGGACATCTCCTTGCCGTAGATCTGCTCGGCGCCCGCGAGGCCCGTCTCGCCCGGCACCCGGTACAGGGCGGCGCGCTGGTGCGGGTTCTCGCCGTACCGAAGGGCGTTCGACCGCTCCCAGGTGGCGCCGATGAAGTCCGGCCACCGCGTCTCGGCGGCCTGCTCGTCGGGCGCGTACTCGCTCGCGAACCAGGACGCCACGGCGACGTCGTAGGACGCGGTGTGCTTGTAGGCGAGGGCGGCGAGGCGGCGCCGCTGCTCCAGCGTGAAGCCGCCCTCCTTCACCGCGTCGAGGACGTCCCCGTACGCGGACGGGTCGACGACGACGGCGACGGACGCGTGGTTCTTCGCGGCGGCGCGGACCATCGTCGGGCCGCCGATGTCGATCTGCTCGACGCACTCGTCGGGCCCGGCGCCGGACGCGACGGTCGCGGCGAACGGGTACAGGTTCACCACGGCCAGGTCGAACGGCTCGACGTGC
This sequence comes from Actinomadura sp. RB99, assembly GCF_014706005.1. Classification (NCBI taxonomy): domain Bacteria; kingdom Bacillati; phylum Actinomycetota; class Actinomycetes; order Streptosporangiales; family Thermomonosporaceae; genus Actinomadura; species Actinomadura sp. RB99. The sequence goes on from NZ_JABMCA010000111.1 coordinate 15,667, forward strand.
AGGTCGTCGAGCTGCTGGAGGTGGTCGTCCTTGCGCCGGTCGGCGAGCAGCCCGGCGTGCACCTTCGGGTGCAGGGTCTTGACCCGGCCGTCCAGGCACTCGGGGAACCCGGTGAGCTTCTCCACCTTCATCACCGGCACCCCGGCGGCGGAGATCCGGCCCGCCGTGGACCCGGTGGAGACGATCTCCACCCCGGCCTCGTGCAGGCCCCGGGCGAGCTCCTCCAGCCCGGTCTTGTCGTACACGCTGATCAGTGCGCGCTTGATCGCCACCCGACTCACCGGCCGAGCTCCCCTCGTTCCGTCTGACCTGGACTGCCGGACGGTCCGCCGTCCGGCGCGGCGCCGCCGGTCGGGCCGTCGCCGCAGGTTCTGCATTTCATCGAGACCCGCCGGCCCCGCGTGGTCCAGCCGTCGCGGGCCAGCCGTCCGACGACGTCGACCAGGAGCCGGCGCTCCACCTGCTTGATGCGCTCGTGCAGGGAGTCCTCGTCGTCGTGCCAGCCCACGGGGACGGTCTCCTGGGCGATGACGGGTCCGGTGTCCACGCCTTCGTCGACGAAGTGAACCGTACAGCCCGTGACCTTCACCCCGTACGCCAGGGCGTCCCGTACGGCGTGCGCGCCGGGGAACGAGGGCAGCAGCGCGGGGTGGGTGTTGACGATCCGTCCGCCGAACCGGGCGAGGACCTCCGGGCCGAGGATCTTCATGAACCCGGCGGACACCACCAGATCGGGTTCGTGCTCGGCGATGGCGGCGGCGAGCGCCGCGTCCCACTCGGCGCGGGACGGGAAGTCGGGGATGCGGAGGGTGAACGCGGGCAGCCCGGCGCGCTCGGCGCGCTCGGTCCCGCCGATCCCTTCGCGGTCGGCGCCCACGGCCACCACTTTCGCCCCGTAGGCTGGGTCTGCGCAGGCGTCGAGCAGCGCTTGTAGGTTGGTCCCCGCACCGGAGACGAGGACGACGAGCCGGGCGGACACCATGACTCCCTTGTGGACGGTGGGGTTGTCGGCAATCGGCATGAAGCCTATCGGCCCTGTTCGGCGCGGTTGAATCCACGGTTGGGAGGAGCGGACGTGAGCGAGCAGCCGGGAGGCCCGGCCCATCCCGTCGAGCAGGGGCGGGATCCGGCGGGACCGCCCCCGGGCCCCGGCCCGGGCTCTCCCCTGGGTCCCCCGCCCGGGCAGCGGCCGGTGGAGCGGACCGGCCGGCGGGCCCTGTGGCTCGGCGTCGTCGCCCTGGTGACCTCGGTGTTCTTCTACCCGCTGGGGCTGGTGCTGGGCGTCGCCTCGCTGGTGATCGGGATCCGGGCGCGGCGGCGGGCGCGGACGGCGCGCGCGACCGCGCCGGGCGCCGTGCCGGGCATCGTGCTCGGCGCGGTCGGGCTGGCGTTCTCGACGATGTCGGTGGCGCTGACGGTGTTCCTGTGGTCGGAGCTGAGCGGCTACCAGGAGTGCATCGGCGCGGCGAACACCGGCACCGACAAGACCGCCTGCAAGCACGAGTACTACCCGAAGATCGAGAAGAAGCTCGACCTGCCCGCGGGCAGCATGGACAAGTACGGCGACCTGCTCTGACCCGCCTCTGACCCGCCCGTCCGGCTACGGCGGCGGGGCTCGGTCGCGGGAGCCGGTCGCGGCGCGGGGCTCGGTCGCGGCGGGAGGCTCAGTCGCGGCGCGGGGGCCGGTCGCGGCGCGGCTCCTCGCGCAGGACGTAGATCGCGCCGCCGCGGTTCTCGGTGCGCTCGGGGTCCTCGCGCGGCGGCGGGACGGGCTCCGGCTCCGGCTCGGGGTCCTCGACGATGTGGCCTTCGAGGACGACCTTGCCGTCCCGCTCGTCCGGCTCGGGCTCCCCCGGCACGGGCGCCGGCTCCGGTTCCGGATCGTGCAGGACGGGCTCGTCCGCGATCAGCTCGGGCAGCGGGTCCGCGCCGCGGCCGCGGCCGCGTGGCCGGCGCGGCGCCAGCACCGGTTCGGCCTCCTCGAACTCCAGCGGATCCGGCGCGTAGGGCGAGGGGCGGGAGGCGGGAGGCTCCTCGGGCGCCGGCCGGGGCTCGTCGAGGACGGGCGCCGGAAGCGGCACCGCCGCCTCCGGCAGCGGGACCGGGGACGGCTTCGCCGCGGGCCGCCGCGCCCTGCTCTTCTTCTTCGGCTTGCGGGGACGGGCGGGCGCGTCGTCCTCCTCCGGCCGCCGCATGAGCCGCCAGTTCGCGACCCACGCCGCGAGCGCCGCGGAGATCCCGACCTCCAGCGCCGCCAGCAGCCCCACCTGCCAGGCCGACGGCCCGACCGTCGCCATCCGCCCGCCGCCGAGCGGGCCGCCCGACAGCGCCGCCAGCAGCGCGACGACGGCGCCGGTCAGGGTCCCGGACACGAAGCCCCACAGCGGCGCGCCCTCCGACGTCGCGCTCGGCATCGTCCGGATCGTCAGCACCCCGCCCACCGCGCCCGCGACGAACGGCGCCGCGAGCGCCAGCAGCGACACCGCGGGCGCGGGCCCCGGCTCGGGCAGCGCGGCGAGCGGCGGGAACGCGGGGACCGTGTCCAAGAACACACCGGTGGGCGACACGCTCGTCCCGGCGCCGACCGCGAACCCGGGGCCGACCGCGTACGCGATCCCCCAGATCACCGCGTTCGGCAGGAACGCCAGCTCCACCAGCAGCAGCAGGACGCCGCCGACGATGCCCGGCGCGAGCAGGTCGTACACCCGGTCGGACTCGGAGACGTGCAGCGCCAGGGACCCGCCGACCAGGACGGCGCCCGCCGCCGCCAGCACCGCGACCGACCCGGCGACCCCGATCACCAGCGACCGCGGGCGGTCCGGCAGCAGCCGCAGCAGCGCGCCCAGCCCGGACCGGACGCGCCGCCCGCGCGCCTCCGCCGCGACCTGCGCCGCGACCACGGCCCGCGCGGCGCCCAGCCCGCCCGCGATGACGGCGACGAGGAGGCAGCCGAGCAGCGCCTGCCACGCGGACGGGTGCACCTCCGGCGCCGACACCGCGAGCGCCATCAGCATCGCCAGCAGCGCGTACGGGACGGCCAGCGCCGCCGCCACCCGCACCACGGCGACCCGCGGCCGCGGCGGCAGCCCGAGCCCCCGGATCATCCACGCGCCGCCCCGGTACAGCAGGGCGCCGGGCAGCACCAGCACGCCCAGCGGCAGCAGCCCGACGCGGCCGTGCCCGTAGGAGAACCCCGCGTGGTGGGAGACGAGCCAGAAGTTCACGGCCGTGCGGAACACCCCGGACAGCCCGTGCCCGAGCGCGGTCTTCGGCGCGGCGACCCAGCCGAGCAGCGTCACGGTCGTCAGCACGGTGAGCCCGATCCCGACGCACCACAGCGACGCCACGAGGCCCGTCACGTACAGCGGGCGGCCGTTGCCCGGCGGCGGCGCGGGGCGCCCGCCGCGCGCCTTCCCGGGGCGCGGCGCGTCCTCGCGGCGCCGCCCCCTCGGGTCCCTCGCCGGTTCGGGGGTCGCGCGCTGTCCCGGCCTCACGTCGCTCACCCGCCCATGCTGGCACCCCGCCCCGGCGCACCCGCCCCCTCGACCCGGCGTGTCGCCTTTGTCGCCCGCCGCGCGTCCCCGGAAGGGCGGCGCGCCCCGGGCCGGCGGCGGCCCCTCGACCGGCCGGGGACGCCCGCGACGACGAAAGACGCCCGGGCCGCAGCGGCGGCTCGGGCGTCTTTCGGTGCCTGGTCAGGCGATCGGAAGGGCTCAGAGGCTCTTCATGATCTCCCGCATGAGGACGGCGGTCTCGCTCGGGGTCTTCCCGACGCGGACGCCGACCTTCTCCAGGGCCTCCTTCTTCGCCTGCGCGGTGCCGGCGGAGCCGGAAACGATCGCGCCGGCGTGGCCCATCGTCTTGCCCTCGGGGGCGGTGAACCCGGCGACGTAGCCGACGACCGGCTTCGTGACGTTCTTCTCGATGTAGGCGGCGGCGCGCTCCTCGGCGTCGCCCCCGATCTCACCGATCATCACGATGGCGTCGGTCTCCGGGTCCTCCTGGAACGCCTTGAGGGCGTCGATGTGGGTGGTCCCGATGATGGGGTCGCCGCCGATGCCGACGCAGGTGGAGAAGCCGATGTCGCGCAGCTCGTACATCATCTGGTAGGTCAGCGTGCCCGACTTCGACACCAGGCCGATGCGGCCCGGGGTGGTGATGTCGGCCGGGATGATGCCCGCGTTGGACTTGCCGGGCGAGGCGATGCCGGGGCAGTTCGGCCCGATGATGCGGGTCTTGTTGCCCTTGGACTCGGCGTACGCCCAGAAGTAGGCGGTGTCGTGCACCGGGATGCCCTCGGTGATGACGACGCAGAGCGGGATCTCGGCGTCGATCGCCTCGACGACGGCGTCCTTGGTGAACTTCGGCGGGACGAACACGACGGACACGTCCGCGCCGGTCTCCTGCATCGCCTCCTTGACGGTGCCGAAGACGGGCAGCTCGGTGCCGTCGAAGTCGACGGTCGTGCCGGCCTTGCGGGCGTTCACACCGCCGACGACCTGCGCCCCGGCGGCCAGCATCCGGCGGCCGTGCTTGGAGCCCTCGGAGCCGGTGATGCCCTGCACGATGATCTTGCTGTTCTCGGTGAGCCAGATGGCCATTGTCATGCACCTGCCGCGGCGAGTTCGGCGGCGCGCTTGGCCGCTTCGTCCATGGTGTCGACCTGCTGGACGCCGGTCAGCCCGGCGTCGTTCAGGATCTTGCGTCCGAGCTCGGCGTTGTTGCCGTCGAGGCGGACCACGAGCGGCCGGTCGACGGCCTCGCCGCGGTCGGCCAGCAGCTTGTAGGCCGAGACGATGCCGTTGGCGACGGCGTCGCAGGCGGTGATGCCGCCGAAGACGTTGACGAACACCGACTTGACGGCGGCGTCGGAGAGCACGATCTCCAGGCCGTTCGCCATCACCTCGGCGGACGCGCCGCCGCCGATGTCGAGGAAGTTGGCGGGCTTCTGGCCGCCGAACTCCTCGCCGGCGTAGGCGACCACGTCCAGGGTGGACATGACCAGGCCCGCGCCGTTGCCGATGATGCCGACGGAGCCGTCGAGCTTGACGTAGTTGAGGTCCTTGGCCTTCGCCGCCGCCTCCAGCGGGTCGGCCGCGGCCTTGTCCTCGAGCTTGTCGTGGTCCTGGCGGAACCCGGCGTTGTCGTCGAGGGAGACCTTGCCGTCGAGGGCCTTCACCTGGCCGTCGGCGGTGAGGATCATCGGGTTGACCTCGACCAGCGTGGCGTCCTCGTCGGTGAACACCGCCCACAGCCGCTCGATGAGCTCGGCGGCGCCGTCGAGCGCCTCCTCGGGCAGCCGGCCCTGCTCGGCGATCTGCCGGGCCTGGGCCCGGTCGACGCCGGTCAGCGGGGACACCGGCACCATCGCGAGGCGGTCGTGCGGGACCTCCTCGATCTCGACGCCGCCCTCGACGGAGCAGATGGACAGGAAGGTGCGGTTGGCGCGGTCGAGCAGGAACGAGAAGTAGAACTCCTGCGCGATCGCCGAGCCCTCCTCGACCAGGACCCGGTGGACCGTGTGGCCCTTGATGTCCATGCCGAGGATCTGGCCGGCGAGGGCCTCGGCCTCGTCGGCGGTGTCGGCCAGCTTCACGCCGCCGGCCTTGCCGCGGCCGCCGGTCTTGACCTGGGCCTTGACGACGACCTTCTTGCTGCCCGCGGAGAACAGTTCCTCCGCGATGGCGCGCGCTTCCTGGGGAGTCGAGGCGACCTTGCCGGTGGGCACCGGTACCCCGTACTCGGCGAAGAGTTCCTTCGCCTGATGTTCGAACAGGTCCACGAGGGCGTCCTTAAAACGGATCGACAGCCAGATGACCACGCGAGTGGGGGTACACGGGTGTCCGTGCGGCCGGCACTCCGCGGTCCGCTCCGTCGATGCAGCCTAGTCAACGCCGGTCCGTGCTGCCGCCGCCGGGTCCATTTGTCGCCCAGAGTCCGGAAACCGCAGGTGCGGGCGGTGCGGTGGCGAGCGCGTACGCTCCCTCACGACGGTGACTCGATTGGCATAGTTTGATGTACTTGCGTGAGGCCAGGGGGGAGACGAGGCCCATGGGGCGGCAGCGGGGGGACGTGCGCACCGCCGCCGCGCCCGCGCCCGCCGGGCCCGTCCGCGCCCCCGTCCGGCGCCGTGCCGCG
>NZ_JABMCA010000112.1:0-21667 GCF_014706005.1 Actinomadura sp. RB99
CGGCGGCGGGCTCGCCGGCCGCGGGCGGCTCGGTGAGCGCGGTGACGGCGGCGGCGCTGGCGACGTCGCCGTGCGGGTGGCCGCCCATCCCGTCGGCGACGGCGAGCAGCGACGGCCCGGCGAGCGCCGAGTCCTCGTTCATGCGCCGCCGCCTGCCGATGTCCGTGCCAGCCGCGTACCGGAGCGAGAGGTGCGCCACGCACGCCAGAGAAGCACGCCGGAACACGTTTCACAAGCAACTTGGTGATGAGATGGCCTTGCGGCCGCCCGAGCGCGGCACGCATGGCCGCCGGGACGGCGGAACCGGACGGGCCAAAGATCGAACGCGGGGCGGCGAAGCGGTATACCGTTCCAAACGACACTGATCCCCACTTACTGCGCAGATGCGGAGCGGGTTGTGAACGACGACCAGCCCTCGATCGCCGACATCCCCAACGACGTGCCGACCTCGGCGCGCGCCTACGGATGGCTGCTCGGCGGCAAGGACAACTACGAGGTCGACCGGCAGTTCATCCGGGGGCAGCTGGAGCACCACCCGGCCGGGCTGGACATCACCCGGCAGAACCGGCTGTTCCTCTACCGGGCCGTCCGCTACCTGACGGCCGAGGCCGGCATCCGGCAGTTCATCGACATGGGGTGCGGGCTGCCGACGGACGCCAACGTCCACCAGGTCGCGCGGCAGTTCGCGCCGGACGCCCGCGTCGTGTACGTCGACATCGACCCGATCGTGCTCGCGCACGGCCGCGCGCTGCTCGCCGGCGACGCGTCCACCACGGTGATCACCGCGGACATGCGCGACCAGGAGGCCGTCCTGGAGCACGAGGACGTCAAGCGGCTCATCGACTTCTCCGAGCCGGTCGCGACGCTGTTCCTCTCCGTGGGCCACCACCTCCCGGACTCCGACGACCCGAGGGGCATCCTGCACGCCGTCATCGACCGTGCCGCGCCGGGCAGCCACCTGACGTTCTCGCAGGTCGCGTGCGACGACCCGGTGCGCAGCGCGGAGATGACCGCGCAGGTCACCGGCGCGGGCATCCCGTGGCAGACGCGGACGCCGGCCGAGATCGACGCGCTGCTGTCGGACTTCGACCCGGTCGAGCCGGGCCTGTGCAACCTCGTCGACTGGCGGCCGATGGACCTGCAGCCGCCGCTCGCGCCCGTCCCCGAGGAGCTGCGCAAGTACGAGGGCGCCTCCAAGCTGGACACCGGCATCTACGAGTACGGCGGCGTCCTGCGCAAGCGCTGACCCGCACCCGCCGGTCCGATCGAGGGCCGCGGACCGCTTTCCCTTGAGGGCGCCACGGCGCCCGCCGGGCCCGAACGGGCCGTCCTTCACCTCAGGTGGAGGGCGGCCCGTTGGCGTTTCCGCGCACCGCCAGCGGGCGGTCTCTGGCGCGCGCCGCCGCTCGTCCCCTCCCCCGCCATGGGACGCATCCGGACACATCATGCTAAGTTGCACTGAAAACCGTTTTCATTTTCAGGAGCGACCCATGCCCCCTCTGCCCCTGCCCCCGCACCCGCGACCGCGCCGGGCGGCCCTCCGCACGGCCGGCGCCGCCGCCGCGGCCGTGCCCCTGCTCGCCCTCGCCGCCTGCGGCTCGCCGTCCGAGGCCGCGCCCGCCGGGACGTCCGGCGGGGCGGTGCCGGTCGTCGCCTCGACCAACGTCTACGGCGACATCGCGCGGACGATCGGCGGCGCCGACGTGCGCGTCACCTCGTTCATCAGCGACCCGGGGCAGGACCCGCACTCCTACGAGGCCGGGACGCGCAACCGGCTCGCCCTCGGCCGGGCCGGAGTCGTGATCGAGAACGGCGGCGGCTACGACGACTTCATGACGACCATGCTGAAGGCGTCGTCGTCCAAGGCCGAGATCCTCGACGCGGTGCGGATCTCCGGGCGGACCGCGCCGGCGGGCGGCGAGCTGAACGAGCACGTCTGGTACGACCTGCCGTCCATGGCGCTGCTGGCCGACCGGCTGTCGGCCGCGCTCGCGGAGGCCCGCCCCGCCCGCGCCGCCGCGTTCACCGCGAACGCCACCGCGTTCAAGGCGAAGCTGAAGGACCTCGAAGGGCGGGTCGCGGCGCTCAAGGCCGCGCACTCCGGCGACGGCGTCGCCATCACCGAGCCGGTCCCCCTCTACCTCCTCGAAGCGGCCGGACTGCGCAACGAGACGCCGGAGGCGTTCAGCGAGGCCATCGAGGAGGGCGACGACGTCGCGCCGCGCACCCTGCGGGAGACGCTCGGGCTGTTCGGCGGGAAGAAGGTGAAGGCGCTCGTCTACAACGCGCAGACGAGCGGCCCGCAGACCGAGCAGGTCGAGAAGGCCGCGAAGGACAACGGCGTCGCGGTCGTGCCGGTCACCGAGACCCTCCCGTCCGGGCAGGACTACATCGGCTGGATGGCCGGCACCATCGCCGCGCTCGGAAAGGCGCTGTCGTGATCTCGATGCGCGGCGGGGCGCTCCGCTACGGCGACCGGACGGTGTGGAGCGGACTCGACCTCGATGTGGCGGCCGGGGAGTTCGTCGCCGTCCTCGGGTCCAACGGATCGGGGAAGACGAGCCTGCTGAAGGTGCTGCTGGGGCTGCGGCGGCTGTCGGCCGGGACGGTGACGGTCGGCGGGCGCCCGCCGCGCCGCGGCGGCCCCCTCATCGGGTACGTCCCCCAGCACCGCAGCGTCCCCGCCTACACCCCGCTGCGGGCCCGCGACCTGGTGCGGCTCGGCGTCGACGGGCACCGCTGGGGGCCGCGGCCCCCGGACCGGGGCGCGCGGCGCCGCGTCCGCGAGGCGCTGCGCGACGTCGGCGCGGAGGCGTTCGCGGACGTCCCGATCGAGCTGCTGTCGGGCGGCGAGCTGCAGCGGGTCCGGGTCGCGCAGGCCCTCGCGTCCGATCCGCGGCTGCTGCTCTGCGACGAACCGCTCGCCTCGCTGGACGCCGCGCACCAGCGGTCCGTCAGCGAGCTGGTCGCCAGACGGTGCCGAGAGCACCGCACCGCCGTCGTGTTCGTCACCCACGAGGTCGAGCCGGTCCTGCCGTTCGCCGACCGGGTCCTGCGCATGCCCGGCGGGCCGGAGGCGCGCGATGTGGCATGAGATCGTCAACTTCGACGACTACGGCGCGCTGCTCGGCCTGGTCCGCAACTCGCTGATCGCGGGCGCGGTGCTCGGGCTGGTCGGCGGGCTCGCGGGGACGTTCGTCGTGATGCGCGACCTGGCGTTCGCGGTGCACGGCATCAGCGAGCTGTCGTTCGCCGGCGCGGCCGCCGCGCTGCTGCTCGGCGCCGGCGTCGCGGGCGGCTCGATCGCGGGCGCGCTGCTGGCCGCCGCGCTCATCGGCGTGCTGGGCGGCCGGGCGCGCGACCGCGGCTCGGCCATCGGGGTGCTGATGCCGTTCGGGCTCGGCCTCGGCGTGCTGTTCCTGTCGCTGTACAAGGGGCGCGCCGCCAACAAGTTCGGCATCCTCACCGGGCAGATCGTCGCGATCGACACGCCCCGGCTGTCGTGGCTGCTCGGCACGTCGGCGGTCGTGCTGGTGTGCCTGGCGGTGATGTGGCGGCCGCTGGCGTTCGCGAGCCTCGATCCGGACGTGGCGGCGGCGCGCGGCGTCCCGGTGCGCGCCCTGTCGCCGCTGTTCATGCTCGTCCTCGGCCTCGCCGTCGCCGTGTCCGTGCAGGTCGTCGGGGCGCTGCTGGTCCTCGCGCTGATCTGCACGCCGGCCGCCGCCGCGGTGCGGGTGACCGCGTCGCCGGTGCTGGTGCCGGTGCTCAGCGCCGCGCTCGCGACCGTGTCGGTGGTCGGCGGGATCCTGCTGTCGCTCGGCGCCGGCGTCCCGATCAGCCCGTACGTCACCACGATCTCGTTCGCGCTGTACGCGGCGTGCCGCGCGGCGGGCGCCCTCCGGGCCCGGCGCGGCGGGCCGTCCCGCGCGCACGCCCGGCGGCGCGACACCGTCCCCACATGATCTCTTGACGCCCGCTCGGCACTGGCGGCCGGGCGGGCCCGGCCCGCCGGTCGCGTTATCCGGAATTCCCGATCCCTGTTCGCCGGGACGTTGCGATTCGCTTACCCGCCGATGGGCATCGCCGCAGGTCGGCAGGGCATCAGCTCTCTGCGACTGCAGGCCGAGAGGGAAGAAGGGGACGCGATGTGGGACTTCGCGGGCCGGGACACCGCCATCGACCTGGGGAGCTCGACGGTGCGCATGCATGTGCGGGACCGCGGGGTCGTCGCGCGAGAACCGTCACTGCTCGCCCGCTGCCTGCACACCGGCAAGATCCTCGCGCTCGGCCTCCCCGCCCAGGAGATGGCCGGGCGCAACCCCGACGTCCGCCTCGTCCGGCCCATCCGCGAGGGCGCCCCCACCGAGACCGACGAGGCCGAGTACCTGATGCGCGCCCTCGTCCGCACCCACCACAAGCGCCGCTACACCGCGCGGCCCCGGCTGGTCGTGACGGTGCCGAGCGGCATGTCGTCCGTGCACTACCGGGCGCTGCAGTTCTCGGCGTTCCAGGCCGGCGCGCGCCGCCTCACCCTCGTGCCGACGCCGATCGCGGCCGCCATCGGGATGGGGCTCACCTCCTCCGGGCGGCCGGAGGTCGTCGTCGTCGCCGACATCGGCGCCGACATCACCGACGTCGGCGTCATCTCGTTCGGCGGGCTGGTCACCTCGTACACCGCGCTCGTCGGCGGCTCGTCCCTGGACCGGGCGATCGTCGCGCTGGTCCGCCGCGAGCACGAGGTGCGGATCTCGCAGGCCAGCGCCGAGGCCGCGAAGCTGGAGGTGGGCGCGGTGCCGCCGATCGGGCGCCGCCCGCTGCGGCAGACCGTCGTGCACGGCCGCGACCTCACCACCGGCATGCCGCGCGGGATCGTCCTCACCACCGCCGACGTCGCCCGCGCCATCGCCGCGCCGGTCGGCGAGATCGTCGCGGCGGTCCAGCAGGGGCTGGCGGGCTGCGGGCCGGAGATCTCCGGGGAGCTGCTCGGCGTCGGCATCACCCTGACCGGCGGCACCGCCCGCCTGCCCGGCCTGGACAAGCTCATCCAGGAGCGCACGGGGCTGGCCGCGCGCATCGGCGACGACACCGGCGACGCCGCCGTCATCGGCGCGGCCGACGTGCTGCGCTCGTCCGGGTCGCAGGAGCCGCCCGCCCGCCGCAGCTCCCCGCGCCCGCACCTGCTCACCACCGTGCCCGAGCAGTGACGGATCGGATCGCGCCGTCCCGCCGGGGCGGCTAGGCTGCCGCCCGGCAGGGCCGTAGCGCAGAGGTCGACGCACCGCCTGCACAGCGGAGGACGCCGGTTCGATTCCGGCCGGTCCTGCCCCTCGAACGGCGATGGGGGGTGCAGGTGGCGTCCGACGGGCCCGCCGCCCGGTCGGCGATGCCGGCGGCGTGGCTGCGCGCCTGGCAGCGGACGCGCCGCCACCGGGTCCCCCGGTGGATGATCGAGCGGTCGGCGCGGCTGCGGCGCGCGGGCGACTGGCGCGGGGCCTGCGCGGCGGCGCACATGGACCTCGCGTTCACGCTGGACGGCGTGGCGCGCGAGCACGGGTCCGCCGTGGCCCGGCGGCTCTCCGATGACCTGCGGCATCTCGTGCCCGACCTGCTCCGCTGGCACCTGCCCCGGGGGCCCGGCGACCTGAGCGTCTTCGACGAGCATCTGAGGTTCGTCCTCGCGCGGTACGGCGACGGCGGCCCGGTGCTCCAGGTGTTCGGCCCACCGTCCCTGCGGGCGCCGCAGCGGCTGCGGCTGGTGTTCACCGCGATGGCCGACCGGAGGGCGCGCGACTGGACGGGCGCCCGCCGCCTGTTCGACGACCGGCACTGTGGAGAGCTGGTCGACGACTGCGGAGGCGCCGGCCGCATCCCGTTCTTCCACGCCGACGGGACGCCTCTGGCCTCGGAGGAACTGCCCGCGTCCGATCCCGGACCGGGCGACACCGTGGCACGGGCCGAATGGTCGGTCATGCGCCACGAGCGCGGTGACGTCGCCGGCGCCTTCACCGCCGCGGGCTTCGAGCTCCGGCAGCCCGCGAATCCGGCCGAGCGCGGAGCCTTCATGGAGACCCTGCGGCTGCGCCTGGGACGGCCGCCCGTGCTGGCGGCCCGCGCCCGCCGCCTCGCCGCCGGGCGGGGCGGGGATCCGGTCACCGCGGTCTTCGGATCGCCGTACACGCCGCGCGGGGCGGTGACCGTCGAGGCGGGCGGCGACGGCGAGCGCCCGCTGCTGAGGCCGGCGGCGCCCGGGGAGTACCGCAGCTCGGCGGCGCCTGACCACTGGCGGCTTTTCCCCGACGCCGAGCTGCTGCTCGCGGGCATGGTCACGCCGGACGAGCTGCATCCGCTGATCCGGTCGGCGCTGTTCCCTGCGCGTCCGGCCGCCGATGGGCTCGGGGGGCCGCCGGATCCGGAGCCGCCAAGGCCGGTGCGGGTCCGCTGCCGCGGCGAGTGGCACGAGGTCCGCTGGTGCGGCGGAGCGCTGGCACTGCCGCACCGACCCGTGGAGGAGCGGCGCGAGCAGGCCCTGCGCGCGCTCGGCGGCGACCTCTTCGGCTGCTTCGCCGTGCGGGAGGCGTGGCGGACGGGCCCGGACCGGCTGCCGCGCGAGCTGCGGCGCCAGCGGAGCGAGCTGTTCCTGCGGGCGCTGCACGGCGACGCCCCCGGCGTGCTCCGCCTGCTGGACGCGGGAATGGACCCCCGCGCGCGCGACGGCGAGGGACGCACCCTGCTGCACTTCGTCCACGCGATGGACCATCGCCTGGTCCTTCCCCGGCTGCTGGCCGCCGGCCTCGACGTCGACGCGCGCGACCGGTCGGACCGCACGCCGCTGTCCACGGCGGTCACCGAGCACGGCTCCCCGGACACCGTCCGGGCCCTGCTGGAGGCCGGCGCGAGCCGGGACGCCGAGGCGGGCGGCCGCCGCGTCCGGGGGACGTTCGCGTGGCTCGTCCGGCGCAGCGGGCGCGAGGACCTCGAACCGCTGCTCGCCACGCCGTGAAGATCACCGAAATTCGGGTGGTTCGCCGGGTTGGTTCCGTTACGCTGCCGGTGGCGGGGCTGTAGCGCAGAGGTCGACGCACCAATACTGCATGTTGGAGGACGCCGGTTCGAATCCGGTCGGCTCCGCCCCGATCCGGCTGACGGGGACGAGGGAGTGCAGTGACGGCCGTTGCGCGAGCCGGCGGGCCGCGACCGCCGGTCGAGGACGAGGCGCCCCGCCCCGAGGAGCTCGCGGCCTGCCTGCGGCTGCTGGAGCGCGCGCGGGCCACCGACCCGGACGACCCGCGCTGGCGGGCCGTGCACGAGGCGGCGTCGCAGCTGCACCGGTCCGGCAAGAAGGCGCGGAAGGCCGCCCGCAGGACGCAGCGACGCGCCGAGGACCTCGACGCGATGGCCGCCGCCACCCGCTTCCAGGACCAGGACCCCGGCGCCGACCCGGAGCCCGCTCCGGCGAGGCCCGCGTCCGGGCGGACGCTGAAACGGGCGCGGACCTGCTACGTCTGCAAGGCGCCGTACCGGGACGTGCACCCCGACTACCACCTGATGTGCCCGGAGTGCGCGGCGGAGAACCTGGCACGCCGGCACGCCCGCTGCGACCTGCGCGGGCGGCGCGCCCTCGTCACCGGCGGCCGGATCAAGATCGGCTTCCAGGTCGCGCTGAAGATGCTCCGCGACGGCGCGGAGGTGCTGGTCACCACCCGGTTCCCGCGCGACGCGGCGCGCCGGTTCGCCGCCGTCCCCGACTCCGCCGACTGGCTCTCCCGGCTGCACGTCCACGGCGTCGACCTGCTGGACCTGCCGGGCGTCGCGGGCCTGCTGGACGCCGTGCACGACCGGTTCGACCACCTGGACGTCCTGGTGAACAACGCGGCGCAGACCGTCCGGCGGCCGCCCGCCTACCACCGGGAGGTGCGCGCGGCGGAGGCGCTGCCGCTGACCGGGGCGGCGGCGCGCGTCGACGTCGCCGAGGGCGGCCGGGCCGCGCTGGAGGCGGGCCCCGCCGCCGCACTCGCCGTGTCCGACGACGCGCTGTTCCCGGCGGGGCTGACCGACGAGACCGGGCAGCCCCTCGACCTGCGCGACCGCAACAGCTGGACGCTGCGGCTGCACGAGGTCGACCCGGGCGAGTGGCTGGAGGTGCAGATGGTGAACGCGTTCGCGCCGTTCCTGCTGACCTCGCGGCTGCGCGGGCTGCTGGAGGCGTCGCCGTTCCCCGACCGGTACGCGGTGCAGGTGTCGGCGATGGAGGGCAGCTTCTCCCGCGAGCACAAGACCGTCCGCCACCCGCACACGAACATGGCGAAGGCGGCGCTGAACATGATGACCCGCACCTCGGCCGCGGACTACGCGGCGGCGGGCATCCACATGACCAGCGTGGACACCGGCTGGGTGACCGACGAGCGGCCGCACCCCGGCAAGCTCGAGCAGTTCGCCGCCGGGTTCCGGCCCCCGCTGGACGTGATCGACGGCGCGGCCCGGGTCTACGACCCGGTCGTGCGGGGCGTCGGCGGCGAGCGGCTGTCCGGCGTGTTCCTGAAGGACTACCGACCGGTGGAGTGGTGAACAGCATGGAGCCGACCCCCGTACGCTGCCCCGCGATCGAGCACCCGGACGTGCCGCCCGCCGACCCTGCCGCGCTCGCGCCGCTGCTGGCGCGGCTCGCCGACGCGGCGCCGGTCGGCGGCGACGAGGCGTTCCCGGTCGGGACGCTGCGCGGCGACGGCCGGGTGGACCTGTGCAAGCAGGGGCTCGGCGCGGCGGGCGTGGCGCGGCTCGTCCCGGCGGCGGTCGCGTCGCCGCACGCGGTGCACCTGCTGCTCGGGACGAACGCGATGGGCGGCGAGGGCGCGCGGGCGATCGCGGCGGCGCTGGAGCCGGGCCACGGCGTCCGGACGCTCTACCTGGGCTGCAACCGCATCGACGGCGACGGCGCGGCGGTGCTCGCGGACCGGCTCGCGTCCGACGGCGAGGTGCGGGCGCTGTGGCTGAAGCGCAACCCGGTCGGCGACGCGGGAGCGCGGGCGCTCGCCGCGATGCTGCGCCGCAACGCGGCGATCCGGACGCTCGACCTGGTCAACACCGGTCTCGGCCTGGAGGGCCTGCGCGCGCTGCTCGACGCGCTCATGGACCGGGACGCGCCGCTGGAGCGGCTGTTCCTCGGCGGGAACGGCATCGGGCCGGACGCGGCGGACCTGCTGGCCGCGCTGGTCCGCGACGCGGGCGTCCGCGAGCTGTACGCGCCCGCCAACCACCTCGGCGACCGCGGCGCCGCGGTGCTGGCCTCGGCCGCGCGGGCGGCGGGGCGGCCCGTCCGGTTCGGGCTCGGCGGCAACGGCGTCGGGCCGGACGGCGCGCGGTCGCTGGCCGGGGCGCTGGACGCGATCGAGGCGCTGGACCTGAGCCGCCCGCCGTCGGAGCGGGCGCTCGGCGCGCCGCCCAACGCCACCGGCGACGAGGGCGCCGCGGCGCTCGCGGCGGCGCTGCCCGGCAGCCCGCTGCGCCGTCTCGGGCTGAGCCACACCGGCCTCACGGGACGCGGCGCGAAGACGCTGCTGGCGGGCGTCGGCGCGGAGAGCCGGCTGGAGTACGTGGTTCTCGGCCCCGGCGTCCCGCGCAAGGTGAAGCGCGCGTTCGCGCAGCGGCTGCGCCCGGCGGCCCGCCCGCACCCCGACGTGCACGCGATCGCGAGCGTCTACCGTTGACGCGTTCGGGCCGGGACCCGGCGTTCCCCGCGTCCTTGCGGGCGTGGCGCCAGGTCCGCCGGTACGCGGTGCCCCGCGGGTGGATCGAGCGGGCCGCCGAGCGGCGGCTCGCCGGGGACTGGCGGGGCGCCTGCGCGGCGGCGAACGTGGACGTCGCGTTCGACCCGGCGGACGCCGGCCGGGAGTTCGGCGCGGAGGTGCGGGCCCGGCTGGAGGACGACCTGCGCCACCTCGTCCCCGACCTGCTGCACTGGCATCTGCCCCGGGACGTGACCGGCCACGGCGGCGCCACCTCGCTCACCGCCGGGTTCCGGGCGGTCCTCGGCCGGTACGGGACGGGCCGCCGCGGGCCGGTCCCGGTGCTCGGGGTCGCGGCGCCGCCCTCGCCGTCGGCGCCGCAGCGGCTGACGCTGGAGTTCGGGACCGCCGTCCGGGAGCGCGCCGACTGGTCGGTGGTGCCGTACCTGTTCGACGACCGGCACCACCGCGCGCTGCTCGGCCACTACGGGGGCGACGTGCGCGCGCCGTTCTTCGCCGCGGACGGCACGCCCCGCGACCCCGCCGACCTGCCCGCGTCCGAGCCGGACACCGGTGACCGCGCGGCTCGCGGCGAGTGGTCCGCGCTGCTCGCCGAGCGTCCGGACGGCGGTGACGAGGCCGTCGCCGCCGCCTACGCCGCCGCCGGCATCGGGGTGATCGTGGAGGAGCGGCCCGGCGGGCGGCCGACCGAGCGGCAGACCTGGTCCAGGCTCGCCCTGCTGGCCGGATGCGCGCCCATGTTCGCGCACCAGATCGAGCGCGTGGCCGGGGACGGTCCCGCGTCGCTGTCGATCCGCCTGCCCGGTCACGGCTTCGGCCTGCACGTGGAGGCGGGGGGACGGCACCGGCGCCCGCTGATGTGGGTGGCGCCCCGCGAGGAGTCCATGCGGCGCCGCTCGTCCCCAGGCTGCTGGCACGCCCTTCCCGACCTCGCCCTGCTGCGCGCCGGGCTGGTCGCGCCGGACGAGCTGCATCCGCTCGTGCGGTCGGCGCTGTTCCCCGCGTACCCGGCCCCGGACCGGCCGTCCGGTCCGCCGCTCGCGGAGCCGCCGCCGCCGGTCCGCGTCCGGTGCCGGGGCGAGTGGCACACGGTCCGCTCGGCCGGGGGCGGCCTGGAGATCCCGCACGGCGCCGAGGAACGGCGGCGGGAGCAGGCGCTCGGGGCGTTCGGCGGCACCGTGAACGGCTGCTTCGTCGCCCACCGGTCCTGGACGGCCGGAACGGGATGGCTGCCGCGCGCCCTGCGCGCGCACCGCCGGGAGGTGTTCCTGCGCGCGGCGCACGGCGACACCGACGGCGTCCTGCGGCTGCTGGACGCGGGGCTCGACCCGCACGTCCGCGACGGGCGCCGATGGACGCTGCTGCACGCCCTCCACACGATGGACCACGAGGTGCTGCTGCCGCGGCTGCTGGACGAGGGCCTGGACGTCGACTCCACCGACCAGGACGGATGCACGCCGCTCCTCCTAGCGGTGCTGAACCACGGCTCGCCCGCCGTCGTGCGGGCGCTGCTGGACGCGGGGGCGAGGACGGACGCGCCGGGCGGCGCCGCGCGGCCGGCCGGCCGCCCGCGCACGCTGGCGACGGCAATCAAGCGGGCGAAACGCGACGATCTGGAGTTTCTGCTGTGACCACGGAGACCGTGACGGGGCCGCTCGACGCGGCGGACGAGCTGAACCGGCGGGCCGGCGCCTGGCGGGCCGAGCCGGCGCGCAGCGTGCAGCTGGAGGCGCTCGCGCTGGCGGTGTCGGCGAACATCCCGGTGCTGCTGTGGGGCGAGCCTGGCATCGGCAAGTCCGCGGGCATGGAGCGGCTGGCGGAGGGCCTCGGGGTGCCGCTGGAGACGGTCATCGCCAGCGTGCACGAGCCATCCGACTTCGCCGGGCTGCCGATCATCGGGGACGACCCGGCCGCGACCGGGGTGCCGATGGCGCCGCCGGACTGGGCGGTGCGGCTCGCGGAGGCGGGCCGCGGCGTCGTGTTCTTCGACGAGCTGTCGTCGGCGCCGCCGGCGGTGCAGGCGGCGCTGCTGCGGGTCGTGCTGGAGCGGCGGGTCGGCAGCCTGCGGCTGCCGGAGCCGGTCCGGGTCGTCGCGGCGGCGAACCCGCCGGCGAGCGCGGCGGACGGCTGGCACCTGTCGCCGCCGCTGGCGAACCGGTTCGTCCACCTGCACTGGACGCACGACCCGCGCACGGTGGCGCGCGGGATGGCGGGCACGTGGCCGGAGCTGACCGTCCCGGTGGTGGACGGGACGAAGGCGTCCGCCGCGATCGCCCGCGCGCGCGGAGCCGTCTCGGGGTTCCTCACGGCGCGTCCGGGCCTGGCGCACCACCTGCCCGAGGACGCCGAGGCGCGCGGCGGGGCGTGGCCGTCGCCGCGCAGCTGGGAGATGGCGCTGCGGCTGCTGGCCACCGGGTACGCGACGGACGCCGGGCAGGACGCGGTGGCCGCCGCGGTGATCGGCGCGATCGGCGACGGCGCGGGCATCGAGCTGCTCTCCTACCTGGAGGAGCTGGACCTGCCCGACCCCGACCGGGTGCTGGCCGACCCGAAGGCGTTCGCGCTGCCCGAGCGCGGCGACCGGCAGCTCGCGTTCCTGACCGCGGTGGTCTCCTCGGTGCAGGGCGACTGCACCCGCAGGCGGTGGGAGGCGGGCTGGGAGGTGCTGGCGAAGGCGGTCGACGCGGGCGTCCCGGACGTGGCGGCGCGCGCCGCGTCCGACCTGGCGGCGCTGCGCGACGTGCGCTGGCCGGTGCCGCCGGGGATCGACGCGTTCCTCGACATCCTGCAGCTGTCCGGCGCCCTGCCCGGCGCGTGACCGCCGTGCTGGACCGCACGAAGCTGCTCGCCGCCCGCTACAAGGCCGCCGGCGACCGCCCCTACCTGGCGTCCGCGCTGTACTCGCTGACGGTCGTGCCGAGCGACCGCGTGCCGACGATGGGCGTCGACCGGCACTGGCGGTGCTACGTCTCCCCCGCGTTCGTGGACGCCACGCCCGTCGAGGAGCTGGCGGGCGTGTGGATCCACGAGGCGGCGCACCTGCTGCGCGACCACCACGGCCGCGCGTCCCGGCTCCCGGCCGCCGACCAGCGCGACCGCGGGCGGGTCAACATCGCGCAGGACTGCGAGATCAACGACGACCTGCTCGCCGACGGGCTGCCGCTGCCCGCCGGGCGGGTGCACCCCGGCGACTTCGGGCTGCCCGAGGGCCGGATGTTCGAGGAGTACCTGGCGGGCGTCCCGCCGCAGCCGCACCACGACTGCGGGTCGGGCGCGCACGGCGTGCCGGCGCCGTGGGAGCTGGACGCGGCGGGCGCGCCGTCGGTCCGCGCGACCGAGGCGGAGGCGCTGCGGCGCGCGACCGCGGAGGCGATGCGCGCGCACCAGCGGGCGCGCGGGCACCTGCCCGCCGGGTGGCGGCGGTGGGCCGACCAGGTCCTCGAACCGGTCGTGGACTGGCGGCGGGTGCTGGCGGGCGCGGTGCGGGAGGCGGTCGCGTGGGCGGGCGGCGCCGTCGACTACACCTACCGGCGGCCGTCGCGCCGCACCCCGGCGCTGCGCGGCGCGGTGCTGCCGAGCCTGCGCCGCCCGGTGCCCCGCGTCGCGATCGTGATCGACACGTCGGGGTCGATGGGCGACGACGAGCTGGCGGCGGCGCTCGCGGAGGTCAACGGGGTGCTGCGGGAGGTCGGCGTCCGTGGCGACCGGGTGAGCGTGCTGGCCTGCGACGCCGACGTGCACGCGGTGTCGCGGGTGACGTCGGCCGAGCAGGTCGAGCTCGGCGGGGGCGGCGGCACCGACATGCGGGTCGGGATCGCCCGGGCGCTCGCGCAGCGCGACCGCCCGCAGGTGGTGATCGTCCTCACCGACGGCTTCACGCCGTGGCCCGCGGAGTCCCCGTCCTGCCGGCTGATCGCCGCGCTGGTCGGCGACGGCGCGCCCGACCCGCCCCGGTGGGTGGAGACGATCCGGATCGACCGGGACGCGTAGCGGCTCGCGAGGAGGGCCTCGTAAGGTACGTCCGAGGATCTGGAGGCACGATGAGCGACGCGCCCGGACGCGACGGCCCCGGCGAGCCCCGGCTCGAGGAGGTGTCGGACGGCGTGTTCGCCTACCTCCAGCCGGACGGCACCTGGTGGATCAACAACACCGGCTTCCTGGCCGCCGAGCGGGGCGTGATCAGCGTCGACGCGTGCTCGACCGAGCGCCGCACCCGCGCCTACCTGGACGCGATCCGGACCGTCACCGACCGGCCCGTCCGGACGCTGGTGAACACCCACCACCACGGCGACCACACGTTCGGCAACTACCTGTTCTCCGGCGCCACCATCGTCGGGCACGAGCGGACCCGCGAGAGCGCGCTCGCGTGGGGGAAGCCGTTCGACGAGCCGTTCTGGACGAAGGTGGAGTGGGGCGGCGTCGAGGTCGAGCCGCCGTTCCTCACCTACACCGACGGCGTGACGCTGTGGGCCGGCGACCTGCGCTGCGAGGTGCGGCACGTCGGCACCGCCGCGCACACCACCAACGACTCGATCGTGTGGATCCCAGAGCGTCGCGTGCTGTTCTGCGGCGATCTGCTGTTCAACGGCGGCACCCCGTTCGTCATGCAGGGCTCGGTGGCGGGCGCGATCAGGGTGCTGGAGGAGGTCGTCGCGCCGCTGGACGCGGCGACGATCGTCCCGGGCCACGGCCCCGTCGCGGGCCCGGATCTGATCGGCCGCGTCCTCGGCTACCTGCGGTTCCTCCAGGCGACGGCGGCGGAGGGCAAGGCCGCCGGGCTGTCCCCGCTGGAGGCCGCCCGGGAGGCCGGCCTCGGCGAGTACGCGGAGCTGACCGACTCCGAGCGGATCGTGGGCAACCTGCACCGGGCGTACGCCGAGCTGGACGGCCTGGAGCCGGGCGGCGAGATCGACACCGCGACGGCCCTGCTGGAGATGGTCGACTACAACGGCGGCCGTCCCCTGACCTGCCGGGCGTGACGGGCCCCGCCGGCCGGTGACGCGGCCGGCCGGGCGGTGACGCGGTGGGCTAGGCGGTGACGCGCGCGTCCCAGTCGATGCGGAAGCGCTGCACGAAGCCGAACATCCGCTCCGGGTCGACGGGCCCGGCGGGCCCGCCGGCCGACTTCTCCTTGTTCGTCCGCGCGGCCGCGGCGGCGATCGCCTCGACGCGCGGGCGCCGCAGGCCCTCGTAGGCGGTGAACGCGGCGGACGGGCCGGGCAGGTCGCGCAGGCAGCGGGCGAGTTCGACGGCGCTCTCGATCGCCAGCGACGCGCCCTGCCCGGAGCTGGGCGACGGCGCGTGCGCGGAGTCGCCGACGAGGACCATGCGGCCGCGGTGCCAGTGCGGGACGGGCGGCATGATCTCGATGCCGCCGAGGACGAACAGGTCCTCGGCGCGGCTGTGCCGGAGCAGGTCGGCGCCGGGGTCGTCGTCGGCGTGCAGGTCGCGGAGCCGCTCCAGCCACTCGGCGGGCGGCGTGTTCCGCGACGCGTACGCGGTGGCGGCGTCGGGTTCGGGGACGTTGCTGAACCACGCGACCCGGCCGTCCGGCGTCCACCAGTAGCCGAGGAACGCGCGGGCGCCGAACGCGAAGTACATGAGGTCGGGGTCGGGGGTCACGCCGCTGCCGGACGCGAACCCGCCGAGGCCGATGAGGCCGGTGTACTCGGGGTCCGGGGCGGCGGGGTCGATGAGGCCGCGCACGGTGGAGCGGATGCCGTCCGCGCCGACCAGGACGTCGGCGGTGGCGGTGGTGCCGTCGCCGAACCGCGCGGTGACGCCGCCGGCGGTCTCCTCCGCGCCGGTGAGCCGCTTCCCGTACTCGATTGGGACGCCGTGCGCGGCGGCGTGGTCGTGCAGGGCGCGGTTCAGGTCCGCCCTGGCCAGGACGTGGCTCGCGGGCAGGCCGGGCAGCCCGCCGAACTCGGCGAACCGGTTGCCCTTGCCGTCGCCCATCGCCATGCCGGGGACCGGGCGGCCCGCGGCGCGGACCGCGTCGGCGGCGCCGATCAGCTCCAGCGCGTTGAGCCCGTTCGGCGCGACGGTCAGCGCCGCGCCGCCGTCCTGATCGGCCGGGTGCGCCTCGTACACGGTCGCGTCGATGCCCGCCTTGCGCAGGGCCAGGGCCGTCACCGGGCCCGCGATGCCGCCGCCGATCACCAGGGCCGTCCGTACCGGGTTCATGCCGTCTCCTCGGGTCGTCATGGCTTGATAGTCACACTGAAACTAGTTGCATGTCAACTAGTGCTGGCGCGGCTAGTATCGGCGCATGAGCGCACCCGTCCGCCGTTCGCCGCTGGCCCTCACCGTGCTGGCCCTGCTGCACAACCGGCCGCTGCACCCCTACGGGATCCAGCGGCTGATCAAGGAGTGGGGCAAGGAGCAGGTCGTCAACGTCGAGCAGCGCGCGAGCCTGTACCGGACGATCGACCGGCTCAACGCGGCCGGGCTGATCGCCGTCCGGCAGACCGAGCGCGGCAGCCAGTACCCGGAGCGGACCGTCTACGAGGTGACCGAGGCGGGGCGGGAGGCGGCGCGGACCTGGCTCCGCGAGATGGTCGCGGCGCCGAAGCGGGAGTTCCCCGAGTTCCCGGCGGCGGTGTCGAACACGATGCTGCTGCCGCCGGAGGAGCTGCTGGAGGTGCTGGAGGAGCGGCTGCGCGCGCTGGAGGCGGACCTCGCCGGGCTGGACGCGGGCCTCGGCGAGGAGGAGGCGATGGGCCTGCCGCGCGTCACCATGCTGGAGACCGAGTACCTGCGGGCGGTCACCGCCGCGGAGGCCGATTGGGTGCGCTCGGTCGTGGACGACCTGCGCGCGGGCCGGCTCACCTGGAGCGAGGAGATGCTGGCCGCCTTCGACGACGGCGCCCGATGACCGCGACCCGAAGGCCGCAGCATCGCGACGAAGCACTTGGTCAACTGCTCATCCTCGACGGACCGGGTTCGTGACCCTGATCCAGCGGGGCTTTGCCTATGCTCCCGAGCGTCCTTCATGAGGGGACGGTCACGGGTCACATCGCCGGTTCCCGCTCAGGCGGGGACCGGTGGGGGCATGTTGACGAATACCCACGCCGAGCGTGCGCGGTCGCGCACGTTGACCCCGGCGACGACGTCGGCGGGCCCAGCGAGACCGCACCGGCGACAGCAGAAGGCGTCCCGCGAAGGCCGGTTGGCCTTGGCGGTGTGGCCGCAGCGCGGGCAGCGCTGCGAGGTGTAGGCCGGGTCCACCTCGATGACCGGCACGCCGGCGCGGCGGGCCTTGTAGGCGATGAACGCCCCGAGTTGGTGGAACGGCCAGGACGACTGCCGTGCTCGCTGGTCGCGTCGAACCGTGACCCGCTCACGGATGCCCTGAAGCTGTTCCAAGGCGATGCCGCGTTCGGTGCGTTGGGCGACAGCAACGACGGTCTTGGAGATCGTGTGGTTGATGTGGGTGGCGTGCCGCGACTCGCGGCGGGCGCGCTTCTTGAGGAGTTGCTTGGCCGAGCGTGTCCCCTTGGCTTGGATCTCGGCCTTCTTGCGGGCCTGCCAGCGGCGGTAGCGCTCCAGACGGCGTCCCGAATGGTTGCCGCCATCGCTGGTGGTGGCCAGGTTGGCGATGCCCCGATCCACACCTATCCAGTCCCTCGGCTCGTACTGCTCAGCCTCGGGAACGTCGCAAGTGGCGGCCAGGAACCACTTCCCGTCCCGGCGAACCAGGTCGGACTCGCCTTTCCGGTATGCGACGAGCCGCTTGAGCGCCGCCGGCGAGCAGGCGAAGCAGACCGTCTTGAGCCGCCCGTCCATGGTCCAGATGGACACAGTCCGTGCGTCGTAGTTCCACGACAGGCACCGGTCGTCGTAAGTGTGCGCCGCGTCAGGCCGAAACGCGATGGGTTTGGATGTGGCTTTGCGGCGCCGCTTGGAGCCCTCACCGCCGAGGTTCCCGACGCGGATGTTCGCTCGTAGCGTGCTGTAGGCATCGACGACGCGTTTTATGACGTGCTGCGCGGCCTGCGCCCCCAGACCGAGAGCCTTAAGTTCCCCATAGGCCAGCGACCGTAGATCACGGACCGATCCCTTAAGGCCGTACGCCTCGAACGAGGCGGCCGAGACTCGGCTCGCGCAGTTGTTGACCGTGTGCAGGGTGCGCTCCAAAGCCGCTGCCTGGGCGGCATCCGGCAAAAGCTTGACCTGCACAACTATCTTCACATCTGTGACTGTATCATTACTCTCTGTCTTCGAAGTCGGTACGGTCTGGGTCTCGTCAGCGGAGTTCGGCGGTCGTGAGCAGGCGGATGTGGGCAGTGGCCCAGGCCGCCGCGGTACGGTCCGGGTCGTCCGAGCCGACCGTCCCGGCGAGGTCGGCGAGGGCGCCGGCGGCGGCCCGCAGCCCGGTGCGCCGCAGGTCCTCGCCGGCGCGGGCGAGCCGGTCGCGCAGACCCGGCGTGGCGTGCAGCAGCCCGCGGTGCGCGGCCTCGGCGCAGACGTCGAGCGCGGCCCGGACGACGTCGCCGAGCGGGTCGGGCGGGGCGGGGGACGGGCCGTCCAGCACGGCGGCGCCGTCGCCGGGCGCCAGGTCGGGGACGACGGGGCCCGACGCGGTCAGCAGCGCGAACGGGTCGATGACGAGCCCGCCCCGGTCGCGGCGGACGGCGCCGGTCACGATGCGGGGCGCGTCGGCCAGCGCGGCGGCGAGCGCGTCGAGCGCGGCCGGACGGTACGGGCCGTGCTCGGCGGACACGACCGCCGTCGCGCCCGCCGCGTCCGCGACGACCGCTTCGAGGCGCTGCGCGCCGGGGTGGTAGCCGACGTCGCGCACCTCGGCGATCTCGACCGCGCGGACGAACTCGGCCTCGACGCGCGGCCGGACCAGGCGGGGCGGCAGCGCGTCCAGCGCCCGCTCCTCGGCCTTCAGGTCGCGGACGAGCAGCCCGGCGGGCAGTCCCTCCCAGGCGTTGCCGAGCGGGGTCACGGTGGTCTTGGCGATCCGCCCGGCGGCGACGCGGACGACCCGTCCGGCGCTCCGGGAGGCGCTCTCGGACACGACGTTCGCGGCGGCGAGCGCGCGCAGCGGGGAGCCGAGGATCCGGCGCCCGGCGAGGTCGGCGCCGGTGAGCGCCTCGCCCTCCGGGACGTTCCAGCGGCGCTTGAGCACGAGGACGACGCCGGTGCCGGCGTGCGCGAGGAACAGGTCGGCGGTGCGGACCAGGCCGGTGCCGCCGACGCGGCAGCCGAGCGCGGTGAGCCGGACGCGGCGCAGCGGCGTCTCGGCGGACTCGTCGGTGCCGAGGACCTGCGAGCGGGTGCCGCCGGCGGCGGAGGCGCGGTGCCGGGCGTGCACCTCGGCGATGACCGCGGCGAACCGGGCGGGGTCGTGGGCGGCGTCGCGCTCGTGGTAGGCGGCGAGCTGCCCGGCGAGGTCGTCGACGGCGCCGGCGGGCCAGTGCAGGTTCCGCGCGGCCAGCTCGGCGGCGGTGCGGCGCAGCGCGGTGGCCAGGACGGGCCCGGCGTGCACGGCGCCCTCCAGCAGGACCTGGTCGACGAGGCGGGCGGCCGCG
The DNA here is from genome assembly GCF_014706005.1 of Actinomadura sp. RB99. NCBI lineage: Bacteria > Bacillati > Actinomycetota > Actinomycetes > Streptosporangiales > Thermomonosporaceae > Actinomadura > Actinomadura sp. RB99. The sequence continues at coordinate 19,286 of NZ_JABMCA010000112.1, forward strand.
TCGAGCCCGCCGGAGCGGTCGCCGCCCTTCGCCTCGCCGCCGACGTCGAGCCGGACGTCGGCGCCGGTGAGGCCCCGCTCGTCGGCGGCGCGGAACGCCCAGGCGGCCAGCACGGTCATCTCGCCGCGGACGGACGCGACCGCGTCGGTGTGCACGTAGCCGAGCTCGCCCGGCACGAGGAACCGGACGGTGCAGGTCTGGAGCTCGACGCGTGCGACGGGGTCGTCCGGCGTCGGCCGGTGGATCGCCGCCGCGTACCCGGCGCGGTGGGCGCGGCGGGCGGCGGTGAGGGCGCGGCGGCCGAGGACGGCGGCGAGCGCGTCGTCGTCGAGCGTCCCGGGCGACCAGTCGGCGACCTCCGCCGCGGCGGGCTCGCCGGGCTCCTCCTCGGGAGCGTCGGCGGCTCCGGCTGCGGCGTCGCGCTGGTAGGCCAGGACGAGGCAGATCTGGTGGCGGCACGTGCCGGTCGCGGCGCAGGTGCAGGTCGCGGCCTCCAGGCCCGCGCCCGCCGGCAGCGCCGCCGTGGTCCCGTCGGGGTACCTGCCCTCGACGCCGCCGTCCGGCGAGACGGTCAGCTCGGGGCCGTTGCCCGCGTCCAGGTCCTTCGCCGCGCGCTTGACCAGGCCCCGGTTGGCGAGGGCGGCGAGGGAGTCCGGGGTCAGGGCGAGCAGGTCGGCGCGCGTCACGATCCGATCCTCTCCGCGACGAACTCGGCGAGCCGGCCGGGCGTCATCGCGCCGACGTGCGCGCCGACGGCGGCGAGCCGCCGCCCCATGTCGCGGTCGAACGCGGGATTGGCGTCCTCGTCCAGCGCGGCGAGGCCGAGCACGCAGGTCCCCTGCTCGACGAGGCGCCGGACCTCCCGGACGAGCCGCCCCGCGTCGCCGCCCTCGTAGAAGTCGCTGATGACGGCGACGATCGCGCGGCGCGGGTTGTCGACGAGACCGGCGCCGTAGGCGACCGCGCGGGCGATGTCGGTGCCGCCGCCGAGCTGCACCTTCATCAGCAGCTCCGCCGGGTCGGTGACGTCGGACGTGAGGTCGACGACGGCGGTGTCGAACGCGACGAGGTGGGTCTTCAGGCCCGGCAGCCCCCACAGGCACGCGGCGGTGACCGCGGAGTGGATCACCGAGTCGAGCATCGAGCCGGACTGGTCGACCAGCAGGATCATCTGCCACTGCTCGACGTGCCGCCGCGTCCGCGACACGAACCTCGGGTTCTCGATGTAGAGGCGGCGCTCGTCGGGCCGGTAGTGCGCGAGGTTCGCGCGGACCGTGCCGTGGAAGTCGAAGTTGCGGGAGTTGCGGATGCGGCTCGGGCGCCGCGACCGGGTGCCGTGGAACGCCTGCCTGACCTCCGTGGCGAGCTTCTCCATCAGCTCCCGCACCACGGCCTCGACGATCCGCCGCGCGAGCGCGAGGACCTCCGGGTTCATCAGGTGCTTGGTCCGCAGGACGGCGCGCAGCAGCGACCGGTCCGGCTCGATCCGCTCCAGCACGGCGGGGTCGGTGACGATGTCGTGGATCTCGTAGCGCTCGACGGCGTCGCGTTCGAGCCGCTCGATGGTCTCCTTGGGGAACAGCCGGTGCACGTCGTCCAGCCAGTCGACGGTGGTGAGCGCGGACTCCCCGTCGCCGCCGGTCCGGTCGCCGGAACGGCCGTCCCCGGGCGCGGAGCGGGAGCCCGCGCCGCCGCGCCGGACGCCGCGCCGCGCGAGTTCGGGGTCGCGGCCGTAGAGCCAGTCGAGGGCGCGGTCGCGCGCGGCGGCGTCGGCGCCGAGCGTCCCGGTGGCGTGCCCGGCGGGCGCGCCGAGGATGAGCCGCCAGCGCTCCAGGTCACCGGCGGCGGTGCCGGGCGGGGTCCCGGGTGGGGTCATGGTCGTCCTCCGGTGAGTCCGGCGGCCTCGAGGACGCGGTCGACGCGCTCTTCCAGGGCGCGCGCTTCGGCGATGAGGAGGGGGTCGCGGGGCGCGCGCAGCAGCCCGCGGGCGGACCCGCGCAGGCCGCGGCGGGCCAGCAGCCGCTCGGCGATCGTCTCCCGCTCGCGCGGCGGGAAGAACTCGAACGCCTGCCGCAGCGCGGGCAGCGCGACGAGGAAGTCCTCGTCGGTGAGCGCGCCGACCAGCTCGTCCAGGACGGCGAGGACGGTCCCGCCGGGGTCGAGGACCTCCTGCCTGGCCAGCGCGAACAGCCCGGCGAGCCAGTCGCCGAACACCCGCGGCCCGGCGGCGCCGCGCACCGCGCGGGCGGGGTCGGCGGTGTCGCCGAGCGCCGGCTGTTCGCCTTGGTCGCCGAGCTGCGGCGGGCGGGGATCGCCGCCGACATGTCGTTCGGCGGCAAGAAGCTGAAGGGCGCCATGAAGGACGCCGACCGGTCGGGCGCC
>NZ_JABMCA010000113.1:0-21583 GCF_014706005.1 Actinomadura sp. RB99
CGGAGGGCGGGGAGTTGACGCAGCCGTGGCTGACGTTCTGGTGGCCCTGCGCCCACACCGTCGAGGCCATCGAGTGGATGTACTCGCCGCTGTTGGAGCTCGCGGCCGTCGGCACCAAGGCGGCCGTGGCCGTCGCCGCGACCGCCGTCGCGGGCACCACGATCGGCGGAGCCGCCGCCTACCGCGCCGCCCAGCCCGACCCGGCGCCCCACCGCACCGCCGCGGCGGCAAGTCCCACGCCGTCCGGCGTACTGCTGCGGATCGGACCGCTGACGGTGCGCGCGCCCGCCACGTGGAAGGCGCATCCGGTCCCCCACACGCCGTCAGAAACGCACCCCGGGCGCAAGCCCGACAGCTACTTCGTGAGCACCTGGACGAAGTGCGGGAAACCCAATGCGCTCGAAGCGTCGCTCGCCGCCAGCCAGACGTGGTGCCCGGGCTTCCACCTCTTCGGCGCGAGCCTGCTCACCGACCCGTCGGAGTACATCGCCGGCCCCTACCAGCGGACCGACACCTACGCCTCGATGTTCAACCAGGACGAGGGGATGAACTGCCCCGACCACGACGAGCTGCGCGCCGTCGGCGTGGCGGACGGCGCCGTGAAGACCGCCGACCGGCTCGCGCCCGTCGGGGCGCGCAAGGCGGAGTACCGCGAATGGCGCGTCCCGTGCTACACGCGCGACGATCCGGACGGGTTCGGTCCCACGCGCCGCACGTCCGTCTCCTACACGGAGCGGCTGTGGTACCTGCCGCAGTCGAAGATCCTGATCGTCGACCAGTGGAGCACTCCCGGCCTCGACCGCATCCTGGCCGACGCCACCTGGAGCTGACCGGCGCACGGCGGGCCGCTCGTCCCACGGCCCGCCGTTCTCCGGAATCAGTCGGTCTTGCGGAGGTGGTCCGCGCCCTCCGCCAGTTCCCTCGCGGCGCGGCTGCCCGAGGCGGACACGGCGGCGTCCAGCTCGTGCGCGAGTTCCTCCAGCTCGGCGCCGCCCGCCATGAGCGCGGTCAGCTCCTCGCGGCCGATGTCGTCCTTGGTGCGGTAGCCGATCGGGCGGCCCCGGTTGAGGATCAGGAAGCGGTCGCCGACCGGGTAGGCGTGGTGCGGGTTGTGGGTGATGAAGATGACCGCGAGGCCCCGCTCCCGCGCCTGGACGATGTACCGCAGGACGGTCCCGGCCTGCTTCACGCCGAGCGCGGCCGTCGGCTCGTCCAGGACCAGGGCCTTCGCGCCGAAGTAGACGGCGCGGGCGATCGCCACGCACTGCCGCTCGCCGCCGGACAGGGTGCCGATGGGCTGGTCGACGTCGCGCAGGTCGATGCCCATCGCCGCCAGCTCGGCCTTGGCCGTGCGGCGCATGAACGCGATGTCCATGCGGCCGAACCCCTTGCGCTTCTCCGAGCCGAGGAAGAAGTTCCGCCACACCGGCATCAGCGGGACGACCGCGAGGTCCTGGTAGACGGTCGCGATGCCGCGGTCGAGCGCGTCGCGCGGCGAGGAGAACGCCACCGGCTCGCCCTGCACCTCGTAGGTGCCGAGGTCGTGCCGGTGCAGCCCGGCGACGATCTTGATGAGGGTGGACTTGCCCGCGCCGTTGTCGCCGAGCACGCAGGTCACCTCGCCGGCGGACGCCTCGAGGTCCACGTCCCGCAGCGCGATGACGTTGCCGTAGTTCTTGCCGACGCCCGCCAGCCTGACCAGCGGCGGCGCCGCCGCGTCCGCCTTCTCCGCGCCCGCCTTCTCCGCCTCCGCCGTCATGTCGACCGCTCCACTCTGCGCCGCACGATCAGGTTGACCACGGTGGCGATGAGCAGCATCGCGCCGAGGAAGAACCGGAACCAGTCGGGGTTCCACTCGGCGTACACGATGCCCTTGTTCACCATGCCGAAGATGAACGCGCCGATCGCCGCGCCGATCGCCGACCCGTAGCCGCCGGTCAGCAGGCAGCCGCCGATGACCGCGCAGATGATGTAGTTGAACTCGTTGCCGACGCCCTCGCCCGACTGGACGGTGGCGAACGCGAACACCAGGTGCATCCCGGAGAACCAGCCGCAGAACGCCACGCCCATGAACAGGCCGATCTTCGTGCGGGCGACGGGGACGCCGACCGCGCGGGCGCTGCCGGCCGCGCCGCCCACCGCGAAGATCCAGTTGCCGGCGCGGGTGCGCAGCAGGATCCAGGTCGCGACCGCGACGAACAGCAGCCACCAGAACACGGTGATCTTGACGTTGACGCCGGCGATGTCGACATCGGACGCGAACACCTTCCGCGCGCTCTCGAACCCGTCCATGTCCCGGACGGAGTCGGACGCGACGTTCCCGGTGACCGCCTTCGTCACGCCGAGGTTCGCCCCGGCGAGCATGAAGAAGGTGGCGAGGGTGACGATGAAGCTCGGCAGGCCCGTCCTGATGTAGAGAAGGCCGTTCAGCGCGCCGATCGCCAGCGTCACGACGAGCGAGATCGCGACGCCGACCCACAGGTTCAGGGTGAGCTGGTAGCTGACCAGCGTCGCGACGAGCGCCGCCGTCGTCACCATGACCCCGGCGGACAGGTCGAACTCGCCGCCGATCATCAGCAGCGACACCCCGACCGCCATGATCCCGAACGTCGAGCCGGCGTACAGCACCGTCGAGAACGAGTCGGCCTGCAGGAACGCGTCGGCGACCAGCGAGAAGAACACGAACACCGCGACCGCGCCGAGCAGCGCGCCGAACTCGGGCCGGCGCAGCAGCCGCCGCACGGGCGACTGCCGCGCCAGCCGTTCGTCCGGTACGGCCGCGGGCGGCTCGGCGACCGCCTGCGTCACCGCGTCCCCCGTACGGCGAAGCCCTCCAGCGAGGCGGCGTTGTCCTTGGTGACGATCGCGGGCCCGGTCAGCACCGGACGGCCGCCGCCGAGCACGTTGCCGTTGGTCTTGTAGAGCCACAGCCCGTCCACGGCCTCGTAGCCCTGCAGGTAGGGCTGCTGGTCGACGGCGAACTGGATGTCACCGGACTTGATCGACGCGATCAGGTCCTTGTTCAGGTCGAACGTGGCGACCTTGGCCTTGCCGCCCGTCTCCTTGACCGAGTCGACGGCGGTCGCGGCGAACGGGGCGCCGAGCGTCAGGATCCCGTCGATGCCCTTGTCCGACTGGAGCTTGGCGGTGATCGACGACTTGACCTGCGGCATGTCGCTGCCCTGCACGTACAGGTTCTGCAGCTGCCCGGAGAAGGTCTTCTTCGCGCCGGCGCAGCGGCTCTCCAGGCCGACGTTGCCCTGCTCGTGCACCACGCACAGCGCCTTCTTCACGCCGATCTTCGCCAGCTCCTGGCCGGCCGCCTCGCCCGCGATCGACTCGTCCTGCCCGAAGTGCGCGAGCGCGCCGAGCTTCGCCGAGTCCTCGGCGCCGGAGTTGATCGACACGACGGGGATCTTCGCGGCGGTGGCGCGGGCCAGCACGTCCTTCATCGCGTCGGGCTTGGCGAGGGTGACGATGATGCCGTCGACCTTCTGGTCGATCGCGGTCTGGACGAGCTGCGCCTGCTTGCCCCCGTCCGGGTCGGCCGAGTACAGGAACTGGACGTTGTCCTTGGCGGCGGCGGCCTTGGCGCCCTTCTGGACGATGTCCCAGAAGGTGTCGCCGGGCGCCGAGTGGGTGACCATGGCAATCTTCAGGCGGGGGCCGCTCCCGCCGGTCGCCTTCTCCTCGCTCTTCTTGCCGCCGGAGCTGCTGCACGCGCCGAGCGCCAGCACCCCCGCCAGGGTCAGCGCCGCCAGGCGGGTGACGGGCGCGCGGCCCCTGCCGGGTGCACGGCCCTTGAACGACGTTCGCGCGAACACGCCTTTCATACGGACGCTCTCCGATCTCCCCCGAGAAAGTGAGCCGGGACAGAGAGTTGATCACAGATGGCGGCGGCGCGACCAGACCTCCTTCTCATAGCGTCCGCGGGCCTCGCGCGTGGAGTCGAGCGCGGAGACCTCGGCGACCGGGACGTCCCACCACGCCTCGCTGCCGGGGGCGTCCGAGAGCGGGTCGGTCTCGATGTGCACCACGGTCGTCCGGTCGCTCTCGCGGGCCCGGCGCAGCGCGTCGCGCAGGTCGGCGGCGCCGGTCGCGCGGAGGACGTCGGCGCCGAGGCTGGCGGCGTTGGCGGCGAGGTCGACGGGGAGCCGCTCGCCGTCGAGCCCGGTGCCGGTGCGGGCGCGGTAGCGGGTGCCGAACCGCTGCGCGCCGACCGACTCCGACAGGTTCCCGATCGAGGCGAACCCGTGGTTCTGGACGAGGACGACGACGAGCTTGATCCCCTCGGCGACGGCGGTGGCGAGTTCCTGCGCCATCATCAGGTAGGAGCCGTCGCCGACCATGACGTACACCTCGCGGGAGGGGTCGGCCATCTTCACGCCGAGGCCGCCGGCGATCTCGTAGCCCATGCAGGAGTAGCCGTACTCGACGTGGTAGCCCTTGGGATCGCTCGCCCGCCACAGCTTGTGCAGGTCGCCCGGCATCGAGCCGGCCGCGCAGACCACGACGTCGCGCGGGCCGCTCACCTCGTTGACGGCGCCGATGACCTCCGACTGGGCGGGAAGGGGGCGGTCCTGCGGGGCGTACGCCCCGTCGACCGCGGCGTTCCAGCGGGCCATGAGCGCGGTGGCCTCGTGCTTGTACGCGTCCGGCACGGCGTAGCCGTCGAGGGCGGCGTTCAGGCCCCGGATGCCTTCGCGGGCGTCCGCCACGACCATGGTGCCCGCGAGCTTGGCTGCGTCGAACCGCGCGACGTTGACGTTGACGAACCGGACGCCGGGGTTCTGGAAGAGGCTGTGCGACGCGGTGGTGAAGTCGCTGTAGCGGGTTCCTATGCCGATGACGACGTCGGCTTCGCGCGCCAAGGCGTTCGCGGCGGTCGTGCCGGTCGCACCTATGGCGCCCACGGAGCACGGGTGGTTCCAAGGGAGGGCGCCCTTGCCCGCCTGCGTCTCCGCGACGGGGATGCCGGTGCGTTCGGCGAAGGCGCGCAGGTCGTCGGTGGCGCCGGAATAGATGACGCCGCCGCCCGCGACGATGAGCGGACGTACGGCCTGGAGGAGCGCGCACGCCTCATCGAGCGCGGCCGGTTCCGGAAGCGCGCGCGGGATGCGCCAGACGCGCCGCGTGAACAGCTCGTCCGGCCAGTCGTACGCCTCCGCTTGGACGTCCTGGGGCAGCGCCAAGGTGACGGCACCGGTTTCCGCAGGATCGGTGAGGACGCGCATGGCCGCCATCAGCGCGCTGGGGAGTTGCTCGGGGCGGTTGATGCGGTCCCAGTACTTCGACACCGGCTTGAAGCAGTCGTTGACCGACACGTCATGGGACCGCCCGTCCTCCAACTCCTGCAAGACGGGATTGGCCGGACGGGTCGCGAAGATGTCCCCCGGCAGCAGCAGCACCGGCAGCCGGTTGATCGTCGCCAGCGCCGCGCCCGTGACCATGTTCGTCGCGCCCGGCCCGATCGAGGTCGTGCACGCCAGCGTCGACAAGCGGTCGTTCATCCGCGCGAAGCCCGACGCGGTGTGCACCATCGCCTGCTCGTTGCGGGCCATGTAGTACGGCATCTCCTCGCCGTACTCCAGCAGCGCCTGCCCGATCCCCGCCACGTTCCCGTGCCCGAAGATCCCGAAGCACCCCGGGAAGAACCGCTGCTCGCGCCCGTCGCGCTCCGACCACTGCGCCGCCAGGAAGCGCACCAGCGCCTGCCCGACCGTCAACCTCATGACCGTCCCTTCGCCGAGGTGAGCGGCAGCCGCGGATCGACGGCCTGCCCGGACCAGGTGCCGCGGACCCACGCGTGCGCGGGATCGTCGCAGATCCGCCACGCGCGCTCCGGCGACGGCCCGGCCATCACGTTCAGGTAGTACAGATCGTGGCCCGGCGCCGCCATCGACGGGCCGTGCCAGCCGTGCGGGATCAGCACGACGTCCCCGCCGCGCACCTCCGCCAGCACGTCGATCGGCCGCTCCGGCGTGCCGTAGACGCGCTGGTAGGCCATGCCGCCGTCGCCGGACACCTCGAAGTAGTAGATCTCCTCCAGGACCGCCTCGTCCGGCCCCTCCTCGTCGTGCTTGTGCGGCGGGAACGACGACCAGCAGCCGCCGGGCGTGAGCACCTCGCACGCGATCAGCTTCTCCGCGAACGGGAACCCCTCGGGCGTGCCGAAGTTGTTGACCTGGCGGCTCGCCGGGCCCGCGCCGCGCAGCTCGACGGGGACGTCCTCGGCGGGGCCGTAGCGGGGCTCCAGGCGCGCCTGGCAGCGGGCCGCGGCCAGCGCGAACCGGCCCCGCCCCCGCACCGTCACCCGCGCGTCGCGCGGCACGTACGCGAAGTCGCTGACCCGGCTGAAGACGTCGGCGCGGCCCTCCAGCTCGAACCGCTCGCCGTCGCACTCCACCGCGCACGACCCGGCCAGCGGCAGCACGATCATCTCGAAGTCGCCGGTGCCGAAGGTGTGGCCGCCCGGGTCGGGCAGGTCGAGGACGCGCAGCGCCGTGTGCGCCCAGCCCGCCGACTCCGGCGTCACGACCACCCCGTACGGCCCCTCCGCGGCGGATCCCGCCGGCAGATGGTGCTTCATCCGGCCCTCCTCTCCGCCAGCAGCGCGTCCACCTCGGCCTCGGTCGGCATCGCGGCGGAGCAGGCGATGCGGGAGGCCACGATGGCCCCGGCCGCGCCCGCGAACGCGATGACCCGCTCCAGGTCCCAGCCGGCGAGCAGGCCGTGGCAGACCGCGCCGCCGAACGCGTCGCCCGCCCCGAGCCCGTTCGCCACGTCCACCTTGACCGCCGGCGCACGCACCGTCTCCTCGCGCGTCGCGGCGAGCACGCCGTCCGGCCCCATCTTCACGATGGCGAGCCCGGGACCGCGGTCGAGGATCGCGCGGGCGGCCGCCTCCGGCTCCCGCTCCCCCACCGCGACCGCGCACTCCTCGAGGTTGCCGACCGCCACCGTCGCCCGCTCCAGGGCCCGGCCCGCCCAGTGCGGCGCCTCGCCCGGGTCGTCCCACAGCATCGGCCGGTAGTCGAGGTCGATGACGGCGTGGCCGGTGCGCGCGCCGAGCGCGAGCAGCGTCGCCTCCCGGCTGGGCTCCTGCGACAGCCCGGTCACCGTCGCCCACACGATCCGGGCCCGCCCGATCGCGTCGAGGTCCAGCTCGTCCGGACGTATCTCCAGGTCGGGGGCCTTCGGATAGCGGTAGAAGTACAGCGGGAAGTCGTCCGGCGGGAAGATCTCGCAGAACGCCAGCGGCGTCGGCAGGCCAGGGACGGGCGTGACGAACCGGTCGTCCACCCCGTACTCCTTGAGCGCCTTGTGGACGTACCGGCCGAACGGGTCGTCCCCGGTCCGGGTGACGACCGCGGCGCGGCGCCCGTACCGGGCCGCGGCGACCGCGACGTTCGTGGGGCTGCCGCCGAGGTACTTCCCGAACGACTCGACGTCCTCCAGCGGCCGGCCCACCTGGTCCGGGTAGATGTCGACGCTCACCCGCCCCATCGTGACCAGGTCGTGGGGCTCGGTCATGAGGCCGCCTTCGCGAGGTAGTCGAGGCTGCGCCGGACGTCGTCGTAGGGTCCGGCGCCCGCCGCCGGCTCCTCCGTGAGGACGGCGTCCTGCTCCAACACGTACCAGCCTCCGTATCCGGCGCCCTCCAGGGTCGCGATGATGCCCGAGATGTCGACGTCCCCCTCGCCGAGCGGCCGGTAGAGGCCGTCGCGCACCGCGTCGGAGTAGGCGACCTCGCCGCCGAGCACCCGCGCGGCGAGCGCGGCGTCGACGTCCTTGAGGTGGACGTGCGCGATCCGCGCGGCGGCGAACCGCGTCAGCCACGCCGGGTCGGTGCCGCCGACGAGCAGGTGACCGGTGTCCAGGCACAGCGGGACCCCGGATCCCGACAGCACCCGCTCGACGTCCGCGCGGGTCTCCACGACCGTCCCGACGTGCGGGTGCAGCGCCGCGAGCCGGCCGCGCCGGGACGCCCGCGCCGTGATCGCGTCGAGGTTGGACAGCAGCGTCGCCCAGGCCCGGGTGTCCAGCGCGGGCCGCCCGTCGTAGCCGGCCAGCCCGGTCGCGGCGGCCAGCACGAGGACGCCGCTCATGGCGTCCAGCGCCCGCTCGATCTCCGGCATCGGGTCGTGGTCCGGGTCGTGCAGGACGACCGGGACGAACGCCCCGACGAGCCCCAGCCCGTAGGACGACAGCAGCGCCTCCCGCTCCTCCCGCGCCGCCGGCAGGAACCCGTCCGGGCCGAGCTCGGTCGCGGCGAGCCCGAGGTCGCGCATCTCCGCGAGCACGCGCGCGGGCGCCATCTGGTGGCCCCAGCCGGGCACCTCGCACACGCCCCACGAGATCGGCGCGCCGGCGATCCTCATCGCCGCACCTCCTCGGCCTCGACGACGCGGCCCTCGCGCATGGACAGCTCGCAGGCCTCGGCGAGGTAGAACGCCTCCAGGGCGTCCTCCGGCGGGCAGGGGTTGGCGCGCCGCCCGGCGACGACGTCGACGAAGGCGCGCAGCTCGGCGTCGTAGGCGTCGGAGAACCGTTCGAGGAACCCGGCGTAGGGGTCCCGGGGCCCGTCGCCGTGCTCGGGCACCGCCGTGACGGGCGTCCGCTCGTCCAGGCCGGCGACGATGCTGTCCTTGGAGCCGAACAGCTCCAGGCGCGCGTCGTACCCGGCGGCGTTGTAGCGGGTGGCCGACACCTGCGCGAGCGTCCCGTCGTCGAGGACGAGCAGCGCCGACCCGGTGTCGACGTCACCGTTCTCGCGGAAGAAGTCCTCGCCGCGGTTGGCGCCGGACGCCATCACCCGGACGACGTCGCGGCCGGTGACGAACCGGATCAGGTCGAGGTCGTGGATGACGCAGTCGCGGAAGAGGCCGCCGGACGTCGGGACGTACTCGGGCGGCGGCGGCGCGGGGTCGAAGCTGCACGACCGGACGGTGTGCAGCCAGCCGAGCCGCCCGGACGCGAGGGCCTCGCGGGCCGCCGCGTTCCCCGCGTCGAAGCGGCGCTGGAACCCGACCTGCACCGGAACTCCGGCCTTCTTCGCGGACGCCACGATTTGGAACGTTCCATCAACATCGGACGCAAGGGGCTTCTCGCAGAAGACGGGCAATCCGGCCGCGAGCGCCCGCTCGACCAGATCGGCGTGCGCGTCCGTCGCGGCGGCCACGACGAGGCCGTCCAGCCCGGCGGAGAACAGGTCCGCCACCTGGTCGGCGGCCCGGACGTCCACGGCCCGGACGTCCGGCGAGACCGGAGGTCGGTCGATCAGCGTCTCTGCGGGAGGACGACCCCCCGCACTCCCCGGCGAAGGCGGCCTGTCCGGCGCCTTATGCTCCGCCGGCGCTCCGCTCCAGGCGCCGGTCAGGCGGGCCGCCAGGGCCCGAGCGCGCGCGGCGTCCGCGTCGGCGACGACCAGCGCCTCCACCTCGGGCAGTTCACACAGGGCCGCGGCGTGGCGCGCACCGATGCGCCCCGCGCCGGCCAGTCCGATCCTCATGGAACCCCTCCCCGCTCGGCGGTCAGGTGAGTCCCGAGTGTGCTGGAGCGTTCCAGGGGCGTCAACGGCCGGGCGTGCGCGCCGCCGGGAAATGAGGTGTCCGAAACCCGGCGGACTAGGCTGGCGGCGGCACCGCCCCGGGCTGTCGCACCAGGAACACCAAGCGCTAGTTTGATGCCATGCGGGTCCTCGTCACCGGCGCCTCCGGGTTCGTCGGCTCTCACACCGTCCGCGCCCTGCTCGCCGCGGGCCACCGTCCGCGCGCGCTCGTCCGCGACCCCGGCAAGACGACCAAGGTGCTCCAGGCCATCGGCGTCCAGGCGGAGGAGGTCGAGCTGCTCCCGGGCGACATGCTCGACGCCGCCGCCGTGGCCGGCGCGCTGGACGGCTGCGACGCCGCGATCCACGCCGCCGCCGCGATCGGCGTCACCGGCCCGCACCGCGACCTGGTCGAGGTCAACGTCACCGGCACCCGCAACGTGGTCGGCGGCGCGGTCGACCGCGGCCTGGCGTCCATCGTGCACGTGTCGACGATCGGGGTCTTCGTTCCGCCGTCCGGTCCGGTGATCACCGCCGACGCGCCGCTCGCGAGCCCCCGCACCGGCTACGGCCGGTCGAAGCTGGCCGCCGAGACCTACGTCCGCGGCCTCCAGGACGACGGCGCCCCCGTGACGATCGTCTACCCCGGCGGCGTCTGCGGGCCCGACCAGCCCCACCTCGACGCGCTGAACGAGGGCCTCGCCGCCGCGCTCGGCAAGCTGTGGCCGCTGCCCGGCGGGGGCGTGTCGGTCATCGACGTCCGCGACCTCGCCACCGCCCTGGCCCGTGCCGTCGAAGCAAAGCAAAGCCCGAGCCGCTGGGTGCTCGGCGGCCGCTACCTCACCTGGCCGCAGTACGCCGACCTCTGCGACGCGCTGACCGGCGTGAAGTGCCGCCGCGTCCGGGTGCCGAGCGGCGCGATGCTCGCGCTCGGCTCCGCCCTCGACGCCGCCAAGCGCGTCCGCCCGTTCGACTACCCGCTCACCCGCGACGCCGCCGAGTTCATGGTCACGCTCGTCCCGACCGACGACCGCCCGATCCTGGACGCGCTGGACCTCACCCTGCGCCCCGTCGAGGAGACCGTCGCGGACGCCCTGCGCTGGCTGGCCGAGAGCGGACACCTCAACCCCCGCCGGGCCGGCCGGCTCGTCACCGAGGAGCGGAAGATGGCCGAGCCGACCCTGATCCAGCGGACCTTGGGCCCGCTGTTCCAGCGCATCTCCGGCGCCCGCTGGTTCGCCAAGGTCGGCCCGAAGGTCGTGCCGCACGTGGACCGGGCCCTGCACAGGCTCACCGGTGGCAGGGCCATGCTCGGCCAGCTCCTCGTCCCGAGCCTCGTCCTCACCACCACCGGCGCCGTCAGCGGCCTGCGCCGGCAGACGCCCCTGGCGTGCCTGCCGGACGGCGACGGCTGGCTCGTCGTCGGTTCGAACTTCGGCCGCGAGAAGCACCCGGCCTGGACCGGCAACCTCATCAAGAACCCCGAGGCCGAGGTGAGCTTCCGCGGGGCGACCACCCCGGTCACCGCCCACCTGCTGGACGACGCCGAACGCGCCGAGGCGTGGCCGCGCCTCACCGCCGTCTGGCCCGTCTACGACCGCTACGTGGAACGCGCCGACCGCCAACTGAGGGTGTTCCGGCTCACTCCGCGCTGAACCCGCCGAGGTCTCCGGCGCCATTGAGAACGGCGCCGGCGGTGCCGCGGACACCGAATCCGGAATCGGCGGGCCATTGCGGCGTCATGCCCCGCGGAAGGTCCTCGACAGGCGGCGGCCCAGCAGAAAGTAAGCGATCACCACACCGGCGACATTGAGGATGACGTCGTCGACGTCGAAGGCGCGGCCCATCACGACCGCGCCCTGGACGGTCTCGATGATCAGCGAGAACACGCCGGTCAGGAGGGCGAGCCGGAGGGGGCCGCGCAGGGACGTCCACACGATCGGCAGCAGGACGCCGAGGGGCGCGAGCAGCGCGAGGTTCCCGCCGATCTGCAGGAAGGCCTCCTTCGTCGGCTGGTCCATGTAGAAGCGGAGCGAACGCCCGGGATGGAGGTTCCCGCTCGCCTGGCCGTTGTCGTGGACGGGCGTCAGCGTGAGCCGGAAGGCGAAATAGAAGAAGACGCCGAGAATGGCGAGCGCGATCGTCACCACGACCGCGCGGAGGACGAGCACATACCAGGACACCTTTTCGCCGCGCTCCGCAGGCTGCCACATTTCCACCAGCATCTCGCGCTGGTCCCCCGTTTCCCCGCGGGCTATGCGCGCCGCCGGATTACGGGCACCGCCCGCAGGACCGGTCGACGGTTTCCGGCATGTCCGAATCCTGCCGGGACCAGGGCGTTGACAGGACTGACCAAGCAAGCGCATGATTCGGCCGTGATCGGAGTCACATCCGATCGCGGGTGGCCGGCGCGAGGCCCCCTCACGGAATGCCATCAGTGAGAGAGGTTGCGTCATGGCCGGTCATGGGCGGCAGCATGCCGTGGATTCGGGGATCACCCGCCGCCGGTTCCTCACCGGGGCCGGGGTCGCGGCCGGAGCACTGCTCCTGCCCGCGTGGCGGACCGCCGCCGCGGCCGCGCCGGACAAGGCGATCGCGGACGGCGACCGGGTCCCCGCGCTGGTCATCGGCAGCGGCTACGGCGGCGCCGTCGCCGCGCTGCGGCTGACCCAGGCGGGCGTCCCGACCCACATCGTCGAGATGGGGCAGAGCTGGACGGCGCCCGGCTCGGACGGGAAGGTCTTCAGCTCGCTGCTCAGCCCGGACGGGCGGTCCTACTGGTTCCGCACCCGGACCGACCAGCCCGTCGGGTACTTCCTCGGCGTCGACGCCAACAAGAACATCGACCGGTACGCGGGCGTCCTGGACTCCGAGGCGTTCGCCCACACGCGCGTCTACCAGGGCCGCGGCGTCGGAGGCGGCTCGCTGGTGAACGGCGGCATGGCCGTCACGCCCAAGCGCGCGTACTTCGAGGAGATCCTGCCGTCGGTCGACGCGAACGAGATGTACGGCACGTACTTCCCGCGCGCGAACGCCGCGCTCGGCGTCAACGCCATCGACACGTCCTGGTTCGAGTCCACGAAGTGGTACAAGTTCGCGCGCGTCGGCCGGGACAGCGCCCAGGCGGCCGGGTTCGGGACCACGTTCGTCCCCAACGTCTACGACTTCGGCTACATGAAGCAGGAGGACGCCGGCACCAAGCCCAAGTCGGCGCTCGCGCAGGAGGTCATCTACGGCAACAACTACGGCAAGCGCTCGCTGGACAAGACCTACCTCGCCGCGGCGGCGGCGACCGGGCGGCTCACCATCAGCCCGCTGCACACCGTCACCGGCGTCGCGCCCGCCTCGGGCGGCGGCTACACGGTGGAGATGACGCAGATCGACACGGCCGGCAACACCGTCGCGCGCAAGACCGTCACCGCGGACCGGGTGTTCTTCGCCGCGGGCAGCGTCGGCACGCCCAAGCTGCTGGTCGCGATGAAGGCGCAGGGGCGCCTGCCGAACCTGCCCGACGCGGTGGGCGACGGCTGGGGCAACAACGGGAACGTGATGGTCGCCCGCGCCAACCACGTCTGGGACACCACCGGGGCCGACCAGTCCACGATCCCGGCGATGGGCATCGACAACTGGAGCGACCCGAACGGCCCGGTCTTCGCCGAGATCGCCCCGTTCCCGGCGGGCACGGAGCTGTGGGTCAGCCTGTACCTGGCGATCACGAAGAACCCGAACCGGGCGAGGTTCACCTTCGACTCGGGCACCGGCAAGGTCGACCTGTCGTGGCAGTCGTCGTGGACGCAGCCGTCCATCGACGCCGCCAAGCGCGTCTTCGACAAGATCAACAGCAAGGCGGTCACCGTCTACCGGTCGGACATGTTCGGCGTCAACAAGGTCTGGGGCGACGACTTCGTCTACCACCCGCTCGGCGGCTGCGTCCTCGGCAAGGCCACCGACGCCTACGGGCGGCTGCCCGGCCACCCCGGCCTCTACGTGGTCGACGGCTCGCTCGTCCCCGGTAGCACCGGCGTCAACCCGTTCGTCACCATCACCGCGCTGGCCGAGCGGAACATCGAGAAGATCATCAAGACCGACCTGGCCTGAGAACGCCGAACGCCCGCACCGGGGATTCCGGTGCGGGCGTTCCGCGTCCGCCGGGTCAGACCGCCACGGGCGTGGTGGCCGGCTCCAGCGCCAGCTCCAGCACCTCGCGGACGTCGCTGACGGCGTGGACCGTCATGCTGTCCAGCACCTCGGCCGGGACGTCCTCGAGGTCCGGCTCGTTGCGCTTCGGCACGATCGCGGTGGTGATGCCGAGCCGGGACGCGGCCAGCAGCTTCTGCTTCAGGCCCCCGATCGGCAGCACCCGCCCGGTCAGCGACACCTCACCGGTCATCGCCACGTCCGACCGGACCGGCCGCCCCGACAGCAGGGACGCCAGCGCCGTGGTCATGGTGATGCCCGCGCTCGGGCCGTCCTTCGGGATCGCGCCGGCGGGCACGTGGACGTGCACGCCGCGGTCCTTCAGGTCGCCGACCGGCAGCTCCAGCTCCGCGCCGCGCGAGCGCAGGTAGCTGAGCGCGATCCGGGCCGACTCCTTCATGACGTCGCCGAGCTGCCCGGTCAGCGTCACGCCGGTGTCCCCGGTCTCCTTGTCGGCCAGCGACGCCTCGATGTAGAGGACGTCGCCGCCCGCGCCGGTGACCGCCAGGCCCGTCGCGACGCCCGGCACGCCCGTCCGCCGCTCCGACCTGCTGAGCTCGACCTCCGGGGTGAAGCGGGGCCGTCCCAGGTAGTCCTTCAGGTCGTCCGCGCCGATCGCGACCGGCAGCTCCGCCTTCTCCAGCGCGACGTTCGCGGCGACCTTCCGCAGCACCCGCGCGATCGACCGGTCCAGCGACCGGACGCCCGCCTCGCGGGTGTACTCGGCGGCCAGCAGGCGCAGCGCGTCGTCGCCGAACGTCACCTCCGACGGCTCCAGCCCGGCCTTGTCGAGCTGGCGCGGCAGCAGGTGGTCGCGGGCGATGGTGACCTTCTCGTGCTCGGTGTAGCCGTCCAGCTGGACGAGCTCCATCCGGTCGAGCAGCGGCCCGGGGATCGCCTCCACCACGTTCGCGGTCGCGAGGAACAGCACGTCGCTCAGGTCGAGCTCGACCTCCAGGTAGTGGTCCCGGAACGTGTGGTTCTGCTCGGGGTCGAGGACCTCCAGCAGCGCCGCCGTCGGGTCGCCCCGGTAGTCGGCGCCGACCTTGTCGACCTCGTCCAGCAGCACGACCGGGTTCATCGAGCCCGCCTCGCGGATCGCCCGGACGATCCGTCCCGGCAGCGCCCCCACGTAGGTGCGCCGGTGGCCGCGGATCTCCGCCTCGTCCCGCACGCCGCCGAGCGCGACGCGCACGAAGTTGCGCCCCATGGCCCGCGCGACCGACTCGCCCAGCGAGGTCTTGCCGACCCCGGGAGGACCGGTCAGCGCCAGGACGGCGCCGCTCCGGCGCCCGCCCACGACGCCGAGGCCGCGGTCCTCGCGGCGCTTGCGCACCGCCAGGTACTCGATGATGCGCTCCTTGACGTCGTCGAGGCCGGCGTGGTCGGCGTCCAGGATCTTCCGCGCGCCCGCGATGTCGTAGGCGTCCTCGGTCCGCTCGTTCCACGGGATGTCGAGGACGGTGTCCAGCCACGTGCGGATCCAGCCGCCCTCCGGCGAGGCGTCGGACGACCGCTCCAGCTTGTCGACCTCCTTCAGCGCCGCCTCGCGGACCTTCTCGGGGAGGTTCGCGGCCTCGATCCGGGCGCGGTAGTCGTCCTCCTCGCCGGCGGGGTCGCCGTTCAGCTCGGCCAGCTCCTTGCGGATGGCCTCCTGCTGCTGCCGCAGCAGGAACTCCCGCTGCGTCTTCTCCATGCCCTCCTGGACGTCCTTGCGGATCGTCTCCGCGACGTCCAGCTCGGCGAGGTGGTCGCGCGTCCAGCCGATGACCAGCTCGAGCCGCTCGACGACGTCGACCGTCTCCAGCACCTCGACCTTCTGCTCGGTCGTCAGGTACGGCGCGTACCCGGCGTTGTCGGCCAGCGTCGAGGGGTCGTCGATCTGCTGCACCACGTCCACGACCTGCCACGCGCCGCGCTTCTGCAGGATCGCGCTGACCAGGCCCTTGTACTCCTTGGCCAGCTCCTGCGCGCGGCCGCTCGCTGGCGGGGTCTCGATCGCGGTGCCCTCGACCCACAGGGCCGCGCCCGGCCCGGTCGTCCCGGTCCCGATCCGCACCCGCTGCACGCCCCGGACGACCACCCCGGGCTCACCGCCCGGCAGCCGCCCCTCCTGCTCGATGACGCCGAGCGTGCCGACGGCGGCGTACTGCCCGTTCACCCGCGGGACCACCAGCACCCGCGGCTTGCCCGCCGACCGGATGCCGGGGCCCTTGGGCTGCGCCACCGCCTTGGCCGCTTCGACGGCCGCCCGCACCTCGCCGCTCTCGGACAGGTCGAGGGGCACCACCATGCCCGGCAGAACGGCCCCGTCGTCCAGGGGCAGCACCGGCAGCGTCAGGGTCTCGCTCATGCTCAGCTCCAAGTCCTTCGTCGCGGCCCCCTCGGGAGGGACCGTCCCGGTCGCCCGGGAACCCAACACCAAGTTGAGTCATACTCACTCAAGAAAACGGAGCAACTAATAATTTCCTCAGCAACGTTCGCTCTCAGCGATCACCGGCCCGGCCTACCCTCGCCCCATGTGTCCGGTCCGCGTGATCCTCGCGCGTTCCGGGCCTACCTTGCGAGGGACCTTGCGACGTTCGGATTAAGTCTGCGACCCGCTCGGCATCCGAGCCCCATGATGTCTCGCGTGACTGGGTCATCTCTGGTCCCGGGCGGGGCTGTACAGCCGGTTGGCGACCTTGAGTTCGCCTAGGTGGCCGCCATGACCGAAAGGCTGGCTCTACCGCCGGACCGGCGGGATGATCGGCAGCCTGTCGCACCTGGTGCACGGCGCGGCCATCCTGGCAATCGAGACCGGCACCGAGCAGATCACCAAGGAACTGCTGGCCATGGTGCCCATCGACTACGCGGCCGAGCGCGCTGCCGCGCCCATGCGAGCCCAGCCTCGCGGCCCGGGGAAAGCCACCACACGATGATCTCCGCGCCCTCACCGCGTCAACTGCCCATCACCGTCGCGCCCGCCGGCGGGAAGCGTTTTGGCTGGTTGAAGCAGCGTTCGACGACGTTGCGGCGCCGGTAGCGGTCGGAGTCGAAGCCGCAGCGGCGGTGGCCCCCGCCGTGCCCGGGCGGCCACCTGGTCGCTGCGTTCGGGGATGGTGTGCGGGATGCGCCGGCGCCGCAGATAGTCGCTGATGATGTGAGTGGAGTAGCCCTTGTCGGCGATCAGGTGCCCGGGCCGCACCCGTGGGCGGCCCGGGCCGGCGCGTCGGACTTCGATGGCTTCGACGACCTCGATCAGCCGGGTGCAGTCGTTGACGCTACCGGCGGTGAGGGTGAACGCCAGCGGCAGGCCGCGCCCGTCGCGGGCCTGGTGGAGTTTGGTGGTCAGCCCGCCGCGGGACCGCCCGAGTGCCTGCTGTGCTGCGGGTGATGCCGGGTTCGTCCCCGCGTGTTCCCCTTTTTGCGGGCGCCGGCGGCGTGCTGGTGGGCCCGCACGATGGTGGAGTCCACGCACACCGCCGACCAGTCCACCGCACCCACCGCATCGTCGTGGACCTGGACGTGGGCCAGCAGCCGGTCCCAGGTGCCGTCGGCGCTCCAGCGGCGGAACCGCTGGCCTGCCAGGGCCCGTACCGGTCCGTGACGTCCCGCCAGTCGGCACCGGTGCGGATCTTCCCCAAGATCTCATTGATCACCTGCCGATAGTCACGCCACCGTCCGCCAGGCCCGGACGCCACCGGCAGCAACGGCTCGACCCGCGCCCAGGCCACATCGGTCAACTCGTGTCGTCACACCATGGCCACCATCAAGCCACACCCCAAAGACCCAGATCCGCAAAACAGGCCCTAGCCAGACTCAACGCCCTGGACGGCGGCGAACTCTGACGCCAAGCCACACCCCCAGTCACCCCGAATCGGCGCGCACCCCACGCCCGCCTGCTCTCTGCGCTCACCGGCCGCCCGCCCGGCCACCTGGCCGGCCACCTGGCCGGCGCGCTGCCCGAATTGCGCACCCCATCACCGACCTGGGAAGCATTCCGCCACAACCCACAGATCGGCTGTCCGCGCTGCGACGCCCGCCATGTCGGCAGACCGGTGTTGAAACGCGCCATCTGGACCATGCACACCATGGTCTTCATCCCACTGGGGACCAAAAGAAGACCTTCACCACGGCCAAACTGTTCGCCGCCATCTACCCCGACGCGGTCAACATCGCCGAGCTGATCGCCTCACCGATCTGGCGCGACTCGCAGCCGGAGACCACGAGCAGTGCGACCTGTTCTGCGCAAGAGTCGGTTACCGCATCGGCGTCCCCGACTACCACCCTCAGGACAACCTCGACCCCATAGGTCATTGGATCGCCGATGACTGCTGGCACGCCCCCAGCCCACCCCGCACCCCCTTCGCCGCAGTCAAAGGCCACCGCCGCCCTAGCCATCTCGACAAGGTCATCACCAAAGCCAGCCGCAATCGTCACGACAAGGCCGTCCTCTGGTTCGCCCGCAAACGCGGCTCCGAAAACGTCATCTTGCGCCACCGCGCCGCGCAACTCGCAGTGATCCGCGAATGATTCATTCCGATGGAGCAGTACAAGGGAGCGATCTACCAAAGCCAGTAACCCCAGCTACGCTTCTGGTAACTCCAACCAAAATAATCAGCTAATTGACTAGGACCTGCGCTCTGGCGCACCTCAATGTGAACGCGCCTCTCTCAGCGTCCATTCAAGGTCGCCCTCACTACCGCCATCGCCGGCACGCACCTGCCCCCTCGGCGAGGGGTGCTCCACCACTGAGTCAACGCACATACAACGCACATACAACGCGCACTGCTATCCACGAAGCTTCCCGGTAAGAGGAATCTGCAAATTTCACGCTCCGAGCTGTGGCGTCGGTCTCGGATGCCTTCCGCCGCCTTGACGATCACTCCTGCCCCCGCACTGTCCGAGGTTGTACTCGTGACGAGTTCCCTGCCAAGAGAGCGGAGCAGATGCCTCACCTCATCGATCCTGCAGAGGGCGCGCGCTACCCGGGCGACGACTTGCTGGGCAGCCTGTGGGAGCGGCCGCCGAAGGCGGAGGTCCACGTTCGCGAGCAGCATCCGGCGGATCGGACGCCCTTCATCGCGGTTCTGGGTTCGAGCGGCTTCCGCGCCAGCTGGCAGGCGGGGATCAGTCACGTGTTGGAGGAGGTAGGCCACCCGGTCCGGTGGGATCTGGCCTCGGGGGGCACCATCCCGGGCCTTGCCGCCGCAGCCGGTATGAACAGGCACTGGCGTCGTGTGGCAAACGCCGGAGTGCCAACGCACAAGATCCTCGCTCCGGCACATGGCCTTCGCTGGTTCGAGCGAAAGAATCTCGACCTTGCCGGCGTGTTCGACATGACTGCGGTCGAGGAATGGCTCGATTCCTGGTTAGCCTGGGCGGGAGTTAAAACCTTCCGCGACCTGCGCTACAAGCCCGGCGAAATCAAGCCTGCAGAGACATCGCACCGTGCGGGTATCTGCGTCGCAATGTGGCGGACCGATCGCCCTTTTCGCGCACGATGCACCCCCGATCAACTGCGCGATCCTGAGTTCATTCATCACGCATTCCGTTGGGCCTTCTTTGGCAGGCAGTTCCCGTGGCGAAGGTTTAAGTCCGTATGGATTCCCGACACCGTGGACGAGCACCTCCCCTGGCTGAAGCAAGAGATCGATGATCACAGTCCGGCCTTCTGGGCCCGAGTCTCGATGAGCCAGTGGCCGGCATGCTTGCCGACGGTACTTCAGGATCCAGAAACATTGCAGTTGATCTTCCTTGCCGACGGTGGCCACATAGACAACCAGCCCAGCTTGTTCAATGACGGCCGCGTCCCCAGTCTGCCCCTGCTCAATCCTCGACTGGCACAGAATCGCAGACAGAACAAACCAGGGCAGCGGGCTCGCGATGCCGGGCGCATGCCGTTCGGCAGGGTCGTTCGCTTCGAACTCGCACCGGAGACCAACTTCAGTTCTCTTCAAGCGGGCGGGCTGAGGCTCGCCGAACGGGATGCCATGTGGCGCAGAGGGGTCACCCAGGGCCGGCAACGGCTTTCGAGCGAACTTGCCGACCTGGTCGAACAACATGCATCCGACCGCGAACGCAGTGAACAGATGTATGACAGGGTCCGCGTGCACGTTCCAGGACTTCACGGATTCCAGAGCATTGCCGCCGCGAGACGCCCTTGGACAAAGCGGACATTCGATAACCGCAGCTAGCGGGGCTAGCCTTTCAATAGCATTCAAGCTTCACTGTGCCCGTAAACGATTGGAGTATTGATATGGGCGGCTCACGCGTCCTGGCGGTTGGGCATTACCAACCACTCAGAGAGCTCACCAACGCCGAACTCGCCACCTGGCTGGATACCAGTGACGAGTGGATCACCCGCCGAGTCGGGATCCGGTCCAGGCGCATCGCCGCCGACGGCCAAACTGTGGACCAGATGGCCGTACGCGCCGCGGAGAACGTCCTCAACAACACAGTCGTGCCACTGGACTCGATCGACATGGTGCTGGTCGCGACCTGCACGGCCATCGACCGCACTCCCAACATGGCTGCGCGAGTGGCGGCGCACCTGGGTCTCCGCACGCCAGCAGTTATCGACATCAACACCGCATGTTCCGGCTTCTGCCATGCACTCGCGATCGCCGACCACAGCATCCGCGCAGGAGCGACCAGACATGCTCTCGTGATCGGAGCTGAGAAGCTCAGCGAGGCTGTCGATTGGGACGACCGTTCGACCTGTATCCTGTTCGGCGACGGCGCAGGTGCCGCACTGGTAGGAGAGGCGGTCAGCCCCGGAATCGGCCCGGTGGTGTGGGGTTCGGACCCCAGAATGTCGAGAGCCATCGTGATCGAAGGAACCCCGCCACGCTTCAACCAGAACGGCGCCGCCGTGTATCGGTGGGCCGTGAGCGAGGTCGCCCGGATCGCTCGCGAAGCGTGCGACAAGGCTGGCGTACAGCCAGCCGATCTTGGTGCCGTGGTCTTCCATCAGGCGAACCTGCGCATCATCGAGAAGATGGCCGCACAGCTAGGCGCACTCAACGCCATAGTGGCCTCCGACGTGGTCGAGTCCGGCAACACGTCGGCGGCGAGCATCCCCCTGGCGCTGTCAAAACTCGTGGAAGAGCGGCGCATCCCAGGGGGGTCTCCGGTTCTCGCCTTCGGCTTCGGCGGTGGGCTGGCTTACGCAGGTCAGGTCATTCTGAGCCCCGACGCACCTGCGAGCGCATAAGCAACCAAGTTCGAGCCCTGCGCGGGTCCACATGCATTCCTTGGATCGTTTTGGATCGATCTATTTTCGCTTGATTGTGAGCGACACATATCAGGCGATCCGATGACCCCCATAGGGGGCTTTGATGCTCTGATCGTCGTTCAAATGCATGCGCCTACCCATTTCGTGCCACCAGATTATTTCGCTGACTTCTCAAGGAGAGCACTCCCGGGCATCGAGGGATCTGCACCTTCGATAGTTCGCGCGAGATTTCCTCGAGTTGGGTGTGTAAGGAGTGCCATCAATGACGGTCGACTCCGTGCGCGGCGCGCCAGGCGCCTCCGAGCTCGCCGAACCCGAGCTCATCAGGCTGCTGACCCCCGAGGGGGAGCGCGTCGGGCATCCCGACTACCCGCTGGACCTGAGCGCCGGGGAGGTCCGCGGGCTCTACCGCGACCTGGTGATCGTCCGCCGGTTGGATATCGAGGGTGTTGCCTTGGCACGGCAGGGCGAGCTCGGAATGTGGATTCCGTTGCTGGGCCAGGAGGCCGCGCAGATCGGCTCGGGACGCGCGCTGTCCGAGCACGACATGGTCTTCCCCACCTACCGCGAGCACGGCGTCGCGTGGTGCCGGGACGTCCCGCCGCTGAACCTCCTCG
>NZ_JABMCA010000114.1:0-21483 GCF_014706005.1 Actinomadura sp. RB99
CCCGCCGCGGTGCCCGGGGCCGTTCCGGCGGCGGACGCGTCGACCGTTCCGCATGAGCGGCGGCGCGGACGGCGGCGGGCGGGCGTGCTGGCCGGGGCCGGCGCCGCGGTCGTCGCGGGCGCCGCGGTGTTCGGGTTCGTGCAGATGGCGGACGGCGACACGGGCGGCGGGGGCCCGCACGCGTCTCCGCAGGGGACGGCGGGCACCGCCGCGGGCGAGGGGCGGGCCGCGGAGGCGGGACGTGCGGGCGCCCCCGGCGGCGAGAGCCCGACCGCGACCCGGAGCCCCGGCGCGAGCCCGAGCCGGAGCGCGACGGCGTCGCGTCCGGCATCGTCGAGGAAGCCGTCGAGCGGGCCGTCGTCCCGGCCGTCGTACAAGCGGGTCGAACTGGGGCCCGGCCACTTCACGGCGTACTGCGCGAAGCTCGGCTGGGAGTGGGAGGAGTACCGGGACACCCCGCAGCCCGGCGCGTACTGCGTGGCGCACAAGCGGGCCGCCCAGCTGATGTCGAAGGCGCAGCTCGACGCGGGGTGCCGCTGGCGGTACGACGACCCCCGCGCCCAGCACTACTTCAAGGGCGAGTCGAACTACTGCTACACGACGAAGCCCGTCTCCTAGCAGCGGGTGCGCGCGGTGCGGCCCAGGCCCGCGATGAGGATGGCGCCGACGACCAGGTGCATCGCCATCAGCGCGACATAGGTGCCGGGGCCTTCGGAGTCCAGCGGGCCGGTCAGCGAGACGCCGAGGACGATGCCGGCGGTGATGCCCCAGGTCCGGCCGGGGCGCTTCGCGCGGCGTTCCAGGACGGCCAGCAGCCCCCAGGCGGCCAGCCCGACCAGCAAGGTGAACACGATCACGGCGGCGGGGCCGACGTGCTGGCCGCGTGCGTGCATGCCGGCACCGCCGATCGGGTCGGCGACCGCCCAGACGAGCAGCGCGGCGCCGGCCGCGGCGACGAGGGTGAGGGCGCGGCGGGCGGTGGTGCCGCCGGCGGGACGGGTTCCGGTCATCTCGTTCATGGCCGCCACGATCGCCGCCGGACGGGGCGCGGCGCATCGGGCGGGCGGCTGCGGCGGTTCCGTCCCCGGTCCGGGGGACCCCCTACTTCGGTAGGTGTCGGGGCCGCCGGGCCCCGTCTTACCCTGACCCCGTGAACAGCGAGGACATCTGCGAAGCCGAGCGGCGCGGCCCGCGGCTCGCCGTCGGCGCGGCCGTGGTCGTCGCCGCCGTCGGGGCGCTCGGCGCGGTGACGCTCTGGGGCCGGCCCGCGGGGGACGCGGTGCCGCTCGGCCTCGACATCGCGGCCGGGGTGCTGGCCTGCGCGCTGTCGCCGTCCGTCCTGTGGCGCCCGGTGCCGGGGACGCTCGCGCTGACCGTGCTGGCCGCGCTGTCCCCGGCGGCGACGCCCGCGGCGACCTTCGGCGCGTTGCACGTCGCGCAACGGCGCCGGTTCCCGGTCGCGGTCGCGGTCGGCGCCGCGGGGATCGCCGTGCACGCGGCGCGCGGCCTCTGGCGGCCGATGGGCGGCATCACCTACGCCTGGTGGCTGCTGCTGGTCGCCCTCGCGTACGGCGCGCTCGTCGGGTGGGGCGCGCTGACGCAGGCGCGCCGCGCGCTGCTGGCCTCGCTGCGCGAGCGCGCTCGCCGCGCCGAGGCCGAGCAGGGCCGCCGGGTCGCCGAGGCCCGGATGCTGGAGCGCACCCGCATCGCCCGCGAGATGCACGACGTCCTCGCGCACCGGCTGTCGCTGCTGGCGACCTACGCGGGCGCGCTGGAGTACCGTCCGGACGCGCCGCCGGAGAAGCTCGCGCAGGCCGCCGGGGTGGTCCGCGCCGGGGTGCACCAGGCCCTCGACGAGCTGCGCGAGGTGATCAACATCCTGCGGGACGAGGACGCCGGCGACGACGACCGGCCCCAGCCCGTCCTCACCGACCTGCCGGCGCTGGTGGCGGAGTCCCGCGACGCGGGCGGGAGCGTGCAGCTGCGGGACGAGGTCGTCGAGCCCGCCGCGCTGCCCGCCGCCGCCGGGCGCACCGCGTACCGGGTCGTCCAGGAGGGGCTGACGAACGCCCGCAAGCACGCCGCGGGCCGCCCCGTCCGAGTGGCGGTCGAGGGCCGTCCCGGCACCCGGCTGGTGATCGACATCCGGAACCCGCTGCCGCCGGACGGCACCGCCCCGCTCGCCCCCGGCACCGGGACGGGCCTGGTCGGGCTGACCGAGCGGGTCCAGCTGGCCGGCGGCCGGCTGGACCACGAGGTCGCCGCCGGGGAGTTCCGGCTGCGCGCCTGGCTACCATGGCCGGCGTGACGGCTTCCGGGACCAGCGGTGACCGCCCCCTGCGCGTGCTGATCGTGGACGACGACGCCCTCGTCCGGGCGGGCCTGTCGATGATGCTGGACGGCGTCCACGGCATCTCGGTCGTCGGGGAGGCGGCGGACGGCGCGGAGGTGCCGGAGGCCGCCGACCGGCACGCGCCCGACGTCGTCCTGATGGACCTGCGGATGCCCCGGGTCGACGGCATCACCGCGACCCGCGGCCTGCGCCGCCGCGATCCCGCGCCCGAGGTCATCGTCCTGACCACGTTCGACACCGACGAGAACATCCTGCACGCGCTGCGCGCCGGCGCGAGCGGGTTCCTGCTGAAGGACACGCCGCCCGCGCAGATCGTCGACGCGGTCCGGCACGTGGCGTCCGGCGAGCCGATCCTGTCCCCGCGGATCACCCGGCGGCTGATGGACCGCGCCGCCACCCAGGCGGGCGCCTACGAGCGCGCCCGCACCGCGCTCGGGCGGCTCAGCCCGCGCGAGGGCGACGTGGTCGTCGCGATCGCGGAGGGCCGCTCCAACGCCGAGATCGGCGCCGCGCTGTTCATGAGCGTGGCGACCGTCAAGGCGCACGTGTCGAGCATCCTGACGAAGCTGGATCTCGACAACCGCACCCAGATCGCCCTGCTCGCCCACGACGCCGGGCTCGCCTGACCGGGCGGCAGGCCGTGGCGGCGGACCGCCACGGCCGGGACGTCTTCGCAGGTCAGCCGATGGCCACGCGCACGGTCGCGGCCGTCAGCACGAAGCACAGCGGCGTGTAGACGGCGAGGTTGAGCCGGTAGAAGGCGGATTCGCGGCGAGCGCCGACGCCCAGGGCCCAGACGACGCCCGCGCTCGCGCGCAGGGCGACGCCCGCGGCGACGGCGACGGTCCCCGCCGCCGGGATCCAGCCGGGGACGCCGGTGAGGATCATCCCGGCCCGCGCCGGAACGGCGATCGCGCCGGCCGCCAGGACGAGGACGAGCGGCGCCAGCACCCGGGGAGTGAAGGGGACGTCCGCGTTCAGCAGGCCCTGGGACAGGGCGGCGACGTCGCGGGCGGGCCAGGTGCGGCCGGTCATCCAGTACACGTGCAGGACGGCGTCGAGGCCGAGGACCGCGGCGGCCAGGAGGGCCGCCAGTTCGAGAATGCTCATGCCTGGAAGAGGGCGCGGACCTCCCGCGCCACTCCCGTGATCCGCGTCACTCCGCCGGAGTGAACCGCCTGACGAACCGGCGCAGGACGGCGGGGCCCAGCACGCGGCGCAGCACCGGGCCCGCGACGCGCACGCCCGGGACGCGGAACCCGGCCATGTACGCGAAGCGGGTCGCGTCCCCTTCGGGAACGGCCGCCATGCCGAACACCAGGAAACGGCTCTGCATCAGGCACCAGCCGGGACGCAGCACCATGTCGAAGCGCGCGCGCAGCCCGGAACGTCCGTGCACCATCGCGCGCATCCTCTCGCCCTCGCGTTCGGTGACGCGCAGGGACCGGACGTCGGGCACCAGGCCGGGGAAGCCGCGCTCCGGGTCGCCCAGCACCGTCCACACGTCCTCGAACGCGGCCGGCAGGACCGTCTCCTCCAGCAGCACGCCGGGGTACGCGGCGGCCAGCGCGCGGAGCCGGCGCACGCCGTCCAGCTCTCCGAGCGGCCAGGTCACGGCGGGCTCCCTTCGTTGCGCCAGCTCAGCCGGAACCGCGCCCGCGCCCGGAACAGCCGCGACCGGACGGTCCCGGCCGGGACCCGCAGCAGCCGCGCCGCGGTCTCCTCGTCCAGCCCCTCCAGGTCGCGCAGCACCAGCACGGCGCGGTGCTCGGGGGACAGCCGGTCGAGCACGTCGCGGACGTCGGCGGCCAGCGACGGATCGCCGGGCGCGGGCAGGTCGGCCGGCTCGGCGGGGACGGCCCGGGACGACTGCCGGGCGACCCGGACGGCCTCCCGGACGGCGATGACCCGCACCCAGCCGAGGAGCGCGTCCGGGTCGCGGAGCGTCCGCAGGTTGCGCATCACCGCGATCAGCGCCTCCTGCGCGGCGTCCGGCGCGTCCTGCAGCGCGATCGGCCCGCAGAGCCGCCGCACGTACGGGGCGAGTGCCGCGAGCACCTCGTCCAGCGCCATCAGGTCGCCGCGTTGCGCACGCCGCACGACGTCGGGGTCCGGCGTGCTCACGGGCCCGACCTTACTCCCGGAATGACTCGATAGTATGTTCGAGTCGTGCATGTCCCGTTCCTGTGCCCGCGCGGCCACCGCCTCGTCCCGGGCCGCGTGATCGTCGGCTGGTCGCCCTGCGTCTGCCCGCCCTGCGGCGGCCGCGCCCGCGGCCTGCGCGGCCACCGCACCTACCTCTGCCTCGACTGCAAGGACGAGCACGTCACGACCAAGTGCTACCTCCCGCACCACGTCCCCGCCCAGGGCGCCGCCTACCGCTGGCCGTGACCCCCGGAGGCTAGGGTGGCGATCATGGGTGGACGGTGGGCGCTCGGCGGGGACCTGGACGTCGCGCGGATCGGGTACGGCGCGATGCGGCTGTCGGGCTGGCCGGGCGGCCCCCGCCCCGACCGCTACACGGCCCTCGCCGTGCTGAACCGCGCCGTGGAGCTCGGCGTGAACCACATCGACACCTCGAACTACTACTCCCACGACGGGGTGTCGGCCAACGAGCTGATCCGCGAGGCGCTGCACCCCTACCCGGACGACCTGGTGATCGTCACCAAGGTCGGCGCGCTCGTCGAGGGCTCCGACATCCACCGGCCCGCCGAGGAGCACACCGGCCTCACCCCCTCCGGCCTGCGCCGCGCCGTCGAGGCGAACCTGCGCACCCTCGGCCTGGACCGCCTGGACGTCGTGAACCTGCGGATGGGCGTCCTCGGCCCCTCCGAGGACTCCCTGGCCGAGCCCCTCGAATCGCTGCTCGCGCTGCGCGACGAGGGCCTGATCCGCCACCTCGGCGTCTCCAACGTCACCCCGGCCCAGGTCGCCGAGGCCCGCCGGATCGCGCCGATCGCGTGCGTCCAGAACCAGTACAACGTCGCCCGGCGCGACGACGACCCCCTCGTGGACGCGTGCGCCGAGGCGGGCATCGCCTACGTCCCGTTCTTCCCGGTCGGCGGCTACGAGCCGCTCACGGCCGACCACCTCAACGCCGTCGCCGTCCGCCACGGCGCGACCGTCCCGCAGGTCGCCCTCGCCTGGCTGCTGGCCCGCTCCCCGAACATCCTGCTCATCCCCGGCACCGGTTCCCCGGCCCACCTGGAGGAGAACATCGCCGCCGCCGACCTCCGCCTCACCCCCGAGGATCTCGCCGACCTCGGCTGACCTGCCGGGAACCCGGAGACGCCGTCCGAGGGATAACCGGTGTAGGCACACCGCGACCCTGGGAGGCCCCCCGATGGCAGAGCCGTCCGCACGACCGGCCGCGTGGTGATCGGTATCCGGGCGCGGCCCGGCCGCCCGGCCGCGACGGCGCAGGGCGACGCCGAGCTGATCCGCAGATCGCTCGCGGAACCGGAGGCGTTCACCGGCCTGTACGACCGGCACGCGCCCGCGATCCACCGGTACGTCGCGCGCCGCCTCGGACCCGACGCGGCCGACGACCTGATGGCCGAGACGTTCCTGATCGCCTTCCGCAAGCGGCGCCGCTACGACCTGGCCCGCGCGGACGCCCGGCCGTGGCTGTACGGGATCGCGACCCGGCTCGTCGCCCGGCACCGCAAGGCCGAGACGGCCCGGTACCTGCTGCTGGAACGGCTCGGCGGCGAGACGGCCGCCGAACCCGTCGACAGCGAGGCCCGGGTGGCCGCGCAGGCGCTGCGGGGACCGCTCGCCAGGGCGCTCGCCGGCCTGCCCGAGGTCTACCGGGAGCCGCTGCTCCTGGTGGCCTGGGCCGACCTGACCTACGAGGAGGTGGCCGCGGCGCTGGAGATCCCCGTGGGCACCGTCCGGTCCCGGCTGTCGCGCGGCCGGGCCCGGCTCCGCGCGGCGCTCGGCGGCGCCGACCCGACCGAGGAGGACGTCGATGGATGAGATGGCGCTGCTGCGCGAGGCCGGGTCCGGCGTCGCGCCGCCCACGGACGGTGCGCTGCGCGCGGGACGCGACCGGCTCACCGCCGCCGCGCGCCCCGCCCGCCGGTGGTCGCGCCTCCCGAAGCCGGCCGTCATGGGGCTGCTCGCCGGGACGGCCGCGGTGGCCGCCGCGGCCGCGATCACGGTGGCGCAGGTCGTCGCGCCGGACGGCCACGGGGCCGCCACGGCCGCCGCCGCGGAGGTGCTGCGCGACGCCGCCGCCACCGCCCGCAGCGGGCCCCCGGTCGGACCGGGGGCGTACAGCTACACGCGGGAACTGGTCGTCCACCCTGGTGCGCCGGGCGAGGAGCAGTGCACGGAGACCTGGCTCCGTCGGGACGGCTCGATGGCGGCCTTCGCCAAGTACGCGGAGCGGTACGTCGGCCGATGCGATCCCGGCAACCGGCCGGGCCGGATTCCGGCCACCGGATCGGGGCACGACGACCGGCGCCCGGACGCCGACGTCCGCACCCTGCCGGCCGACCCGTCCGCGCTCCGCGCGCGGCTGTACTCCGACGCCGCCCACGGCCGGGGCGAGAACCCGGACACCACGGGCTCGCGCGACCAGATCGTCTTCAACCGCATCGGACGGCTGCTGAGCATGACCGTCCCGCCCGACCTGCGGGCCGCGCTGTTCCAGACGCTCGCGACGATCCCCGGCGTCGACGCCGTCCGCGGCCAGAAGGACGCGCTCGGGCGGCCGGGGATCGCGCTGGTCCGGTCCTTCGACGACAGGACGGTCCCGGGCAGCCTGGCGATCATCCTGGCCCCGGGCACGTACCGCTACCTCGGCTGGAAGACGGTGCAGGACATGGGGGACGGATACCAGACCGAGCTCACGGCCCTGGTGGCCACCGCCGCCGTCTCGAGGCCCTTCCAGCGCCCCTGAGACGTCCCGCCCGGCCCCGCCTGACCCCGCCCGGCCCCGCGGCCGGGCGGGGTCAGGTCTCCCGGGGGAGCGGCGGCAGCGGCAGGGGGAGTCCCGGCAGGCCGTCGATGCTGGTCGCGACGTGCTCCTTCTTGTGGAAGTACGCGTCGAGCGACTCGTCGGTCTCCCGGGCGAACCGCGACCCGTGCAGCGGGCGGTCCTCCTCGTACGTCATGAACGGGACGGCGTACCCGCACGTGTCGCGGATCTTCTCGGCGCGGACGACGATGATCGCGCGCAGCCCGTGCAGGGTCGGGTCGATGTCCGGGAAATGGCGCATCAGCCCGTCCCAGCGCGGATCGTCGCGGAACACCGGCTCGCCGCGCCCGTGCACCCGCACGATGTTCGGCGGGCCGTCGAACGCGCACCACATCAGCGTGATCCGGCCGTTCTCCCGCAGGTGGGCGATCGTCTCGGCGTTGCTGCCCGCGAAGTCGAGATAGGCGACGGTGAGTTCGTCGAGCACCGCGAACGATCCGGTCAGGCCCTTCGGCGAAAGGTTGACGGTGCCGTTCCCGTCCAGCGGCGCCGTCGCGGTGAAGAAGATGTGCTGCGACTCGATGAACGTCCGCAGCCTGCCCTCGATGCGCTCATAGCTCTTCCCCATCCCCCGAGTATGACTGGGCGGCGAGGGCGGCGAGGGCGGTGCGGGTGGTCTCCAGGAGCGTGCGGGAGTCGGCGGGGGTGAGGGCCTTCTCCTCGACGAGCTTCCAGGTGTCCCACAGGTCGGCCTGGGCGGTGTCGATGCCGAGGGCGGAGTGGACGAGGGAGATCCGCTCGGTGACGCCGGGGAACTCCAGGACGTCGAAGGCGCCGTGCAGGCCCGGGTACGCGCCGGCGCCCGTCGGGACGACGCGGACGGTCGCGCGGGCGTCGGCGGCGAGGTCGAGCAGGTGCGCGACCTGCGCGTGCAGGACGTCGGCGCGGCCGCCGGGGCTCTCCAGCATGTAG
Source organism: Actinomadura sp. RB99 (assembly GCF_014706005.1). Taxonomy (NCBI): domain Bacteria; kingdom Bacillati; phylum Actinomycetota; class Actinomycetes; order Streptosporangiales; family Thermomonosporaceae; genus Actinomadura; species Actinomadura sp. RB99. The sequence continues at coordinate 8,250 of NZ_JABMCA010000114.1, forward strand.
CCGTCGATGATCACGTCGAGGGTGCGGGGCTCGCCGAGGGGGCGGTGCTCCTGGCGGTTGCGGAGCAGGTCCCACTCCTCGTCCGGGTCCGCCTCGCGGAGCCCGAAGACCAGGCGGGCGTACTCCTCGCACCAGACCAGCTCGGGCATGCGGGCGATGCCGAACGTGTGGATGTACGGGGACTCCGACTCGACGGTGTAGATGTCGCGGACGAGGGCCTTCAGGCGTCCGACGTGGCGCGCCAGCCAGGGCGGGCCCTCGGGCCGGGTCGCGAGGTCGACGAGGACCGCGCGGACGCGGTCCGGGACGCCGTAGGCGTCGAGGATCGCGCCGACCTGCTCGGGGGTGGGGTCGCCGAAGCCCGTCTCGACGCGGGCGAGCCAGTCGGCGTCGCGGCCGAGGAGCGCGGCGGCGTCGGGGTAGGACAGCTCGAGGAGCTCCCGGATCTTCCGCAGCTGCTGCCCGAGGCTGCGCGCGTTGATGTTCGGGGCTCGGTAATCCACCGGCATGCCTCCAGGGTAGGAGCATCGCGGTTCCGGTGCGCGGTTTTCCGGTCGCCGACCGTGACGGCCATCGGTGGTGAGGGCGGTTGAATTTTCATTTTCCTGTGCCTCTTATTGGGCTAGCCGTCCATTACGGAGGACGGCATCACGTTCGGCTTCGCCGCAGTCGCGGTGTGTGCGGTGAAACGGTCAAAGAGGCATGGGAGGGTGTTCGGGGAACGGGTGGGCGGAAACGAGCGGCCAATGGGACGGGCGGTGCCAGAATGGCCGCCGGAGGGCCGAAAATTTGTCATCGGATGATGGCTTCGGCTTCTTGACGTGGGCTCGAACGCTTGCCTACAGTCGAGTAACTTAGGTTGATCTTGGAGTGGAGCGGGCGTCGACGTGGTCGCCCGCGCCCTCTCGGGACGCCATTCGCGGCGGTCGCCGTATTTTCCTTCGCTCATGGGCTCCGTGGTCATTCCGGCATGCCCGGATTTCCGGGTGGAGGGAGAGCAAGTGCCGCCGGCCTCTCCGCATTCTGGAGGTTTTCCGTGAATTCTCGAATAGCGATCGTCGGCATGGCGTGCCGGTTCCCGGACGCCGCGGACCCCGGCGAGCTGTGGGACAACGTGCTGGCCGGGCGCCGGTCGTTCCGGCGCATCCCGTCCACGCGGATCAGGCTGGAGGACTACTACAGCGCCGACCGCGACTCGGCGGACCAGATCTACATCACCGAGGCCGCGCTGCTGCGCGACTGGGAGTTCGACCGGGTCCGGTTCAAGGTCGCCGGGTCGACGTTCCGCAACGCGGACCTGACGCACTGGCTCGCGCTCGAGACGGCGGCGGAGGCGCTGGCCGACGCCGGGTTCCCGGAGGGGCGCGGCGCGCCGGGCGAGACCACGGGGGTGCTGGTCGGCAACTCGCTGACTGGCGAGGGCATCCGGGCGGCGCAGATGCGGCTGCGCTGGCCCTACGTGCGGCGGGTGGTCGCGGACGCGCTCAAGGACGACGTGGCGGGCGACCGGCTCGCGGCGCTGCTGGCGGAGCTGGAGCACTCCTACAAGGCGCCGTTCCCGGTGCCGGACGGCGACTCGCTGGCCGGCGGGCTGTCCAACACGATCGCCGGGCGGATCTGCAACCACTTCGACTTCAACGGCGGCGGCTACGTCGTGGACGGCGCGTGCGCGTCGTCGCTGCTGTCGGTGATCACGGCGTGCAACGCGCTGGTCTCCGGCGACATGGACCTCGCGGTCGCGGGCGGCGTGGACATCAGCGTGGACGCCACGGAGCTGATCGGGTTCTCGCGGGCGGGCGCGCTGGCCGTCGAGGAGATGCGGGTCTACGACCGGCGGTCGGCCGGGTTCTGGCCCGGCGAGGGCTGCGGGATGGTCGTGCTGATGCGCGAGGAGGACGCCGTCGCGCGCGGCCACCACGTGCACGGCTTCATCGACGGGTGGGGCGTGTCGTCCGACGGCGCGGGCGGCATCACCCGGCCGGAGACCGACGGGCAGCGGCTCGCGCTGGACCGGGCGTACCGGCGCGCCGGGTTCGGCCCGGACGAGGTCGGTTACTTCGAGGGCCACGGCACCGGGACGGCCGTCGGCGACGCGGCCGAGCTGGAGACGCTGATCGAGGCGCGCCGCGCGGCGGGCGCGGGCGGGGTCCCCGCGGCGGTCGGCTCCATCAAGGCGAACATCGGGCACACCAAGGCCGCGGCGGGCATCGCCGGGCTGATCAAGGGCGTCAAGGCGGCCGGGACGGGCGTGCTGCCGCCGACGACGGGGTGCGAGCGGCCGCACCCGCTGCTGGACGAGGGCGGCGACGCGCTGCGCGTGCTGCGCAAGGGCGAGGCGTGGCCGGAGGGCGTGCCGCTGCGCGCGGGCGTCAGCGCGATGGGCTTCGGCGGCATCAACACGCACGTGGTGGTCGAGGCGCCGCGCCCGTCCCGCCGCGCGCGCGTCGACACCCGGACCCGCTCGGTGATCAACTCGCCGCAGGACGCGGAGCTGTTCGCGCTGGACGCCGGCTCGCCGGCGGCGCTGGCCGAGCGCGCGACCGCGCTGGCCGCGGTGGCGGAGGCGGCGGCGCGGTCGGAGCTGCCCGACCTCGCCGCGCACCTGGCGGGGCGGCTGGACCGGCGGCCCTGGCGGGCCGCGGTCGTCGCGAGCGCCCCGGCGCAGCTCGCGGACGCGCTGCGCCGCGTCGCCGAGCTCGCCGCGGAGGGGACCGAGCGGCACATCGACCCGGCGGCCGGCGTGTTCGTCGGCGGGCCGGGCGGGCTGCCGCGCATCGTGTTCCTGTTCCCCGGCCAAGGGTCGGGCACCCGGTCGGACGGCGGGGCGCTGCGCCGCCGCTTCGACACGGTCGACGAGCTGTACGAGGCGGCCGCGCTGCCGGCCGGCGCCGACCAGGTGGAGACGGCGGTCGCGCAGCCGCGCATCGCGACCGCGTCGGCGGCGGGGCTGCGGGTGCTGACGGGGCTCGGCGTGCAGGCGCAGGCGGCCGTCGGGCACAGCCTCGGCGAGATCACCGCGCTGCACTGGGCGGACGCCCTCGACGAGGAGGCGCTGCTGCGGATCGCGGCGGCGCGCGGCGCGACGATGAGCGAGCTGGCCGAGGACGGCGGTTCGATGGCGGGCGTGTCCGCTGACGCGGAGACCGTCGCCGCGCTGCTCGCCGAGCAGGACGACGGCGTCGTCATCGCGGGCCACAACGGGCCGAGGCAGACGGTGGTGTCGGGGCCGTCCGACGGGCTGCTGGCGGTGATCGGCCGTGCGACCCGGGCCGGGCTCCAGGCCGTCCGGCTGCCGGTCTCGCACGCGTTCCACTCGCCGCTGGTCGCGCCCGCCGCCGACGCGTTCGCCGGACGGCTCGGCGAGGAGCCCCTCGCCGGTCCGCGCCGCCAGGTGTACTCGACCGTGACCGGCGCGCCGCTGTCCGCCGCGATGGCGCCGGACGAGCTGCGCGCGCTGCTGCGCGAGCAGATCACCGCGCCGGTGCTGTTCGCCGAGGCGCTCGCGGCCGCGGCCGACGACGCGGACCTGCTGATCGAGGTCGGGCCCGGGCAGGTCCTCACCCATCTCGCCCGCGAGATCACCGGCGTCCCGGCCGTCGCGACCCGCACCGACGAGGACTCGCTCGGCGGGCTGCTCGCCGCGCTCGGCGCCGCGTTCGCCGCGGGTGCCGGCGTCCGCGTCGCCGACCTGTTCGCCGACCGGCTGATCCGCCCGTTCGACCCGGACGCCGAGCCGGCCTTCATCGCCAACTTCTGCGAGATCGTCCCGGAGGTGGACGCGGCGCTGCTCGCCGACGCGTCCGCGCGGGCCGCCACGTCCGGCGGCGGCGCGCCCGGCGGCGACGTCCCCGGCGAGGTGGACGCCGGCGACCCGCTGATGCTGATGCGCACGCTGGTCGCGCGCCGCGCCGAGTTCCCGCTGGAGGCCGTCCAGGCCGACAGCAAGTTCCTCGACGACCTGCACCTCAGCTCGATCGTGGTGTCGGAGCTGGTCGGCGAGGCCATGCGGACCCTCGACCTCGCCGAGACCGCCGCCCCGACCGGCTATGCGACCGCGACGCTCGGCCAGGTCGCCGACACGCTGCAGGAGCTGGTCGCGACCGGCGGCGCCGGAGCGGAGGACACCGAGGCCGCCGCCGCGAGGATCGTCCCGCCGGGCGTGGGCCCGTGGGTGCGGGCCTTCGCGGTGGACCGCCGCCCGGCCGCCGTCCCCGGACGGGCCGCGCCGCGCACCCCGGGCGCCTGGCGGGTCGTCGGCGACCACCCGGCCGCCGGCGCGCTGCGCGAGGCGCTGGAGGCCGCCGAGCTGGGCGAGGGCGTCCTGGTGATCGTCCCGCCGGGGGAGGGGCGGCTCGCGGCGCTGCGCGCGGGCGCCGCCGCGGTCCTCGCCGGCAAGGACGTGACGCGCTGCGTGCTCGTCCAGGACGGCCCCGGCGCGGCCGGGTTCGCCAAGACCCTGCACCTGGAGGCGCCCTGGGTGGCGACGACCGTCGTGTCCGCCGACCTCGCCGACCCGGCGGCCCCGGCGCTGGTCGCGGCGGACGCCGCCGCCACGACCCGGTTCCGCGAGGTGATCCACGAGGGCGGCGTCCGCCGCGAGCCCGTCCTCGCGCCGGTCGCGCCGCACGGCACCGACCTGCCGCTCGGCCCGGACGACGTGCTGCTCGTCACCGGCGGCGGCAAGGGCATCTCCGCCGAGTGCGCCCTCGCCCTGGCCCGCGAGAGCGGCGCGAGGCTCGCCCTGGTCGGACGGTCCGACCCGGCCGGCGACGCGGAGCTGACCGCCAACCTCGAACGCATGGCGGCCGCCGGCGTCACCGCCCGCTACCTGCGCGCCGACGTCACCGACGCCGCCCGGGTCGCCGCGGCCGTCGCCGAGGCGGAGGCGGAGCTCGGCAAGGTCACCGCCGTCCTGCACGGCGCCGGCGGCAACGTCCCGAAGCTCCTCCAGGAGCTCACCGACGACGACTACGCCCGCACGATCGACCCCAAGGTCGCCGGGCTGGAGGCCGTCCTCGCCGCCGTCGACACGGCGGGCCTGCGGCTCGTCGTCACGTTCGGCAGCATGACCGGACGCGCCGGGCTGCGCGGCGAGGCCCACTACGCCGCCGCCAACGAATGGCAGAGCGACCTGGTCGAGCGGCTCGCCGCCGAGCTGCCGCACTGCCGGTTCCGCGCCGTCGAGTGGTCGCTGTGGTCGGGCGTCGGCATGGGCGAGCGGCTCGGCTCCGTCGAGAACCTGTCCCGCGCCGGCGTCACCACGATCACCCCCGACCAGGGCGTGGCGATGCTGCGGGCGCTGGTCGCCGACCCGGACGCGCCCGTCGTCGCCGTCGTCACCGGACGGTTCGGCGAGATGCCGACCGTGTCGTTCGGCGCGGACGAGCCGCCGCTGCTGCGGTTCCTGGAGCGGCCCCGGGTGAACTACCCGGGCATCGAGCTGGTCGCCGACTCCGAGGTCGGCTGGGCCAGCGACCCGTACCTCGCCGAGCACGTGTTCGGCGGTGGCACCGAGGCCGTCCTGCCCGGCACCGTCGGCATGGAGATCATGGCGCAGGCCGCGGCGGCGCTGCTCGGCCTCGACGTCGGCGCGGGCTCGGGGGCGGGGACCGCGCCGGTCCTGACCGACGTCGAGTTCCTGCGGGCGATCGCGGTCGCGCAGGACGCGCCGGTCACCGTCCGGGTCGCGGCGCTGCGCGACGAGTCCGGCGCCGTCGCGACCGTCGTCCGGTGCAGCACCACCAACTTCCAGGTGGACCACTTCCGGGCGGTCTGCGAGCCGCCCGCCGCGACGCCGAAGGGCGCCGGGCTCGTCCGGCCGCAAGACGCCGCGCTGCCGCCCATGGCGATCGACCCGCAGACCGAGCTGTACGGGCCGATGCTGTTCCACGGCCCCCGGTTCCGGCTGATGGGCGACATCCGGCGCGCCGACGCCACGCACGTCACCGCCCGGCTGCTGCCCGACACCCGCGTCGACTGGTTCGGCCGCTACCTGCCGCCGACGCTGCTGCTCGGCGACCCCGCCGCCCGCGACGCCTACATGCAGCCGCTCGCGCTGTGCGCGCCGACCGTCCTGGCGATCCCGGCGGGCGTGCGGCGGCTCGTCCCCGGCCCGAACGCCGGCGCGACGCCCGCGTTCGTCCACGCCCGCTACCGGGTGGGCGAGGACTGCTGGGACATGGAGGTCACCGACGAGGACGGCGAGCTGATCGAGACCTGGGAGGGCTTCACGACCCGATTGGTGGAGAAGTTCCCGCTCCCCGCCGGGTGGGTGCCCGCCCTCCTCGGCCCCTACGTCGAGCACGCCCTCGTCGCGTTCGGCCTGGCCGGGCGCGCGGTGGTCGACACCGACCCGGACGGCGCGTCCCGGCGCGAGGCCGCCGGGCTGGCCGTGCGGCGGCTGCTCGGCGGGGACGTCGAGCTGCGGCACCGCCCGGACGGCAAGCCGGAGGCGAGCAGCGGAGAGACCGTCTCGATCGCGCACCGCTCCGGCGTCACCCTCGCGACCAGCACCCCCGGCTGCGACCTCGAACTCGTCACCGCGCGCGACCGCGACGCCTGGGCGGGCCTGCTCGGACCGGACGGCCTCGCGCTGGCCGAGGCCCTCACCGAGCGCTCCGGCACCACCGGACGCTCCGGCGGTGCCGAGGACTTCGACACGGCCGCGACCCGCGTGTGGGCGGCGGGGGAGTCGGCGGTCAAGGCGGGGCTGCCCGCCGGGACCCCGTTCACCCTGCACTCCACCCACGAGGACGGCTGGGCCGTGCTGGCCGCCGGGGACGTCCGCGTCGCGACCATGGCGACCGGCGTCCAGGGCGTCGCCGAACCGGTCGTGCTGGCCGTCCTGACGGAGCCGTCCGGGGAGGCGCGGGCGTGAAGGGCTACGAGTACCGGCACGTCGTCACCATCGAGGACACCGACCTGCTCGGCAACGTCAACTACGTCAACTACATCAGCTGGCAGGGCCGCGCCCGCGAGCTCTGCCTGCGCGAGTACACCCCCGACGTCGTCGCCGGGTTCGGCGACGGGGTGCGGCTGCTCACCGTCAGCTGCCGGTGCGAGTACCTCCGCGAGCTGACGATCTTCGACGAGGTGATCGTCCGGATGACCCCCGGCGAGGTCGGCCAGACCCAGATGACCATGCGGTTCGAGTACTGGCGGCAGCGCCCGGACGGCGAGGAGCTCGTCGCCACCGGGGAGCAGCGGATCGCCTGCGTCAGCCCCGACGCCGACGGGAACATGGCGCCCGCCCGGCTCCCCGAGTCGATGCGCCGCCTCGTCGAGGCCGTCACCGCCGGCCGCCGCTGAGCCGCCGAGCCCGCCGCTGAAAGGAGAAGGACCATGGAAGGCGTGTCCGCGACGGCCCGCTGGACGGCCGCCGCCCGCGCGGTGGAGTCCCGCCGCCCCGACGCCCTGTTCACCGACGACCTCGCCGAGGCCCTCGCCGGACCCGAGGGCTTCGCGCGCTGGGAGCGCTACGACAACCCCGGCACCACCGAGTTCCTCGCGATCCGCACCCGCTGGCTGGACGAGGTGATCGCCCGGTCCGCGCACACCCAGGTCGTGCTGGTCGCGGCCGGGCTCGACACGCGGTCGGCCCGGCTGCCGTGGCCGACCGGGACCGTCCTGTACGAGCTCGACCAGGCCGACCTCATGGAAGGGAAGGAGAAGAGGCTCGCCGAGCTGGACGTCCGGCACCGCTGCGACCGGCGCGGCATCGGCACCGACCTGACCGGCGACTGGGACGAGGCCCTGCGCGCCGCCGGCTGGGACCCGGCCGTCCCCACCCTGTGGATCGTCGAGGGCCTGCTGTTCTACCTGCCCGAGGACGCCGCCCGGGCGCTGCTGACCAGGCTCGGGACGCTGTCGGCGCCCGGCAGCGCCGCGGCCGGGGACCTGCTGTCCCACCAGTCCATGATCAGCGAGTTCACCCAGGAGGGCCTGGCGCGGCTGCGCGCCGACGGCTGCCCCTGGCTGTGGGGCACCGACCGCCCCGAGGACGTCCTCGCCGCGTGCGGCTGGACGGTCGGCGAGCTGAGGCTGCCGGGCGAGGAGGGCGCCTCGTTCGGCCGCTGGCCGTGGCCGCCGCTGCCCCGCGACACCACCGGCCTGCCGATGAACTACCTGTTCACCGCGACGGTCTGAGCGGCCCTCCGCGGGCCGGGACGCGGCGCCCCTCGGCGCGCCCCGGCTCGGCCCGCGGGGTCACTTCAGCGTGTGCTCGGACAGGTTCCAGAAGTCGGTGAGGGCGGCGGCGGTCGTCTCCGGCGCCTCCCAGGCGGGGGAGTGCGCGGCGCTCGGGATCACGACCCGGGCCGCGTTGAGCCGCTCCGCCATCTCCGCCTGGGCCCGCGGGTCCCAGACGTCGTCGTCCTCGCCGTACAGGACGAGCGTCCGAAGGCCCGTGTCGCCGCAGTGCTTGGCGAGCTCGTCGACCCGGTCGGGCGCGGTGAGGATCTCGCGGGACATGCCGACCAGCCCCGCCTCGGAGTTGCCGAGCGTCCGGTCCTTCAGGAACGCCAGGATGTCCGCCTGGACGCCGCTCGCGACGTAGTCCGGCTCCATGCCGACGCTCCAGATCGCGGCCATGCCCAGCTCGGGGATCGCGTCCCGCAGCGCCCGCGCCTTGTCGGCGGACGGCCCCGTCACGGCGGACGGCCCGGAGCTCATCAGCGTCAGCGACGCCGGCCGCGCCGGCCCCGCCAGGACCGCCTCCCGCGCCACCAGCCCCCCGAACGAGTGCCCCACCAGGTGCACCGGCTCGGGACCCAGCGCCTCCAGCAGCGCCACCAGGTCGGCGCCGAGGGCAGCGCGGCCGTAGGCGTCCGGGTCGTCCGGGCCCGGCGTCTCGTGCTGCCCGCGCATGTCGATCGCCACGACGCGGCGGCCGGACGCGGCGAGCGTCGGCAGCATCGCGAGGAAGTCCTCCTTGCTGCCGGTGAGGCCCGGCACGAGGAGGGCGGGACACCGCTCGGGCACCCGCGACCCCGGCATCGCCTCCAGCGCGGCGAACGGGCCGCGCGACGTCTCGACGGTCGTCCGGCTCACGCCGGGGGGCAGGGTCAGGAACCGGGGCGTACTCACGGAGTGCCACCATACTAAACGGGCATCCGCCGGCCACCGCCGCGAAACCCCGCGATGGTAGCTTCTCAGCGTGCGAGCGAAGCCGGCGATCTCGGCGCATCGACGGGACGACGCGGGCCTGAACGGCCTGCGCGACGCGGTCGGATCCGGGGCCGAGTACGTCGAGATCGACGTCCGGCGCACCGGCGACGGGCGGCTGGTCGTCCACCACGACCGCGAGGTCGGCGGGCTGCCGCTGGCACGGCTGTCCTACCGCCGGGCGAAGGAACTGTCACCCCGCCCGCTGCCGCTGGTGGACGAGGCCATGGAGCTCATCGCCGCGTCCGGCGCGCAGGGCCACCTGGACCTGAAGGAGCGCGGCTGCGAGCACGAGACCGTCGCGCTCGCGATCGAGGCGTTCGGGCCCGGCGGGTTCGTGGTGACGACCCGCGAGGTGGCCTCGCTCGTCGAGATCAAGAGGAGCTTCCCGCGGACCCGGACGGCCCTGTCGGTGGGCCGCAACCTCTGGGAGCCGGGCGTCGCCCGCGACCTCGCGCCGCTGCGCCAGATCCGCCGCGCCGGCGCCGACATGGTCGCGCTCAACCACCGGCTCGCCCGGGTCGGGGTGCTGCGGCAGTGCGGCCGCGCCGGCATCCCCGCGATGATCTGGACGGTCAACGCCGAGCCGCTGATGCGCCGCTTCCTCGGCGACCCCCGCGTCGCCGTCCTGGTCACCGACCACCCCACCACCGCCCTCGGCATGCGGGACGGTATTTAACTGCATTGCCCTTGGCGGTCGGGCCCTGGGGGCCCTCCCTTCGGCGGGCAATGCGTGCGATCGCAGCATCGCTCCGACTCGCCCCGGGGGCTCGCTGCGCGATCGGATTCTCGCTCCGCTCGAATCCGGCTTCGCACGCGATCGCGACGCTTGAGGCTCTTGACCGTTACGGACCTCGGGCCGGTATGCCGGAACGGGTCCGCTGCGCACGCGGCGAGCCTGCTCGCGGATGCCGCGGGCGGACACCGGAAACCGCGAGAGCACGGGGCGGGCCGTGTCTCGCGGTCGGTGCGGACGTCAGGCCGTCTGCGTGGCCTCGGTCGTGTCGGCCGCGGGCTTGCCGGCGCGGGTGCGGCGCCGGGTGCGGCTCCGCTTGCGCTCGGTGGCGACGGCGTCGACGACGTTGTCGGACGCACCCTCCGAGGCCGCCGCGGTCGCGCCGCCCTCGGTCGCCTTGCCCTCGATCGGCTGCCCGCCGCGGGTGCGGGTCCTCGCGCGCTTGCGGCGGCGGGGGCGCGGACGCTCCCGCTCCCGCTCCTCGCGGCGCGCGGTGCTGCGCACCTTGCCGGTCTCGCCGATGTCCTCCAGCTCCTCGGCGTCCAGCCCGGCCCGCTCGTGGCGGTGCTCCTTCGGCAGGGTGCCCTTCGTGCCCTCGGGGATGCCGAGCGCCTCGAAGAAGTGCGGAGAGGTGGAGTAGGTCTCCTCCGGCGCCGCGAACGGCAGGTCGAGCGTGCTGTTGATCAGCTTCCACCGGGTCAGGTCGGCCCAGTCGATCAGCGTGACCGCGACGCCCTCCTTGCCCGCGCGGCCGGTGCGGCCGATGCGGTGCACGTAGGTGTCGGCGCTGTCCGGGCACTCGTAGTTGACGACGTGCGTGACGTCGTCGACGTCGAGCCCGCGGGCCGCCACGTCGGTGGCGACCAGCACGCCGATCTTGCCGTTGCGGAACGCGCGCAGCGCCCGCTCCCGCTGGCTCTGCCCGAGGTCGCCGTGCACGGCGGCGGCGTCGAAGCCGCGCTGCGCCAGGTCGGCGGCGACCCGGTCGCAGGCCCGCTTGGTCTGGCAGAAGATCATCGTCAGCCCGCGGCCCTCGGCCTGCAGCAGCCGCGCCAGCATCTCCGGCTTGTCCATCTGGTGGGCCTGGAAGACGTGCTGGACGACCTGCGGCGTCGCGTCGGACTCGGTGTGCGACTCGGCCCGCACGTTGGTCGGGCGGGTCAGGTAGCGGCGCGACAGCGCGACGATCTCGCCCGGCATGGTCGCCGAGAACATCATCGTCTGCCGCTGCGCGGGGATCCGGTCGATGATCCGCTCGATGTCGGGCAGGAACCCGAGGTCGAGCATGCGGTCGGCCTCGTCCAGCACCAGCACGCCGACCTGCGAGAGGTCCAGGTGCTTCTGCTTGACCAGGTCGAGCAGCCGGCCCGGGGTGCCGACGACCACGTCGACGCCCTCGCGGAGCGCGTCGATCTGCGGCTCGTAGGCGCGGCCGCCGTACACCGACAGCACGCGGGTGCCGAGCTTGCCGCCGGCGACCAGCAGGTCATCGGTGACCTGCAGGGCCAGCTCGCGGGTGGGCGCGACGACGAGCGCCTGCGGCTTCTTGCCGCCGTGCTCGATGCGCTGGAGCAGCGCCGCGCCGAACGCCAGCGTCTTGCCGGTGCCGGTGCGCGCCTGCCCGATGATGTCGTGGCCGCCCAGCGCGATCGGCAGGGCGAGCTCTTGGATGGGGAACGCTTCCACGATGCCCTCGGCCTGCAGGGCATCTGCTATCTCGGGGACGACCCCGAGTTCACGAAAGGTAGTCAGGGCTTTCAGCCTCCAATATGCGGGGTCCTCGCTCCCCGGTGCGGCGCGGCTCGTCGCCCGCGTCGGCAGGATGCCGGCGGGCGGGCCCGTCAGGGGCGCTGTCGATCGAGGTCACAGTCGCCGCCGGCTGGGCTTCGCCGTCCTGGCGCGCCCGCCGGTCGCTTCCTGTGGCCGCGCGCTCGCGCGGGAGGGACCAGCCGTTGATCAAAATGTCTCGGCGACCGCAGTCAGGGGTTGAAAGCAGTCACTCATTGTGGCTGCGTGCGGTCACACTCCGCCACGCAGTGTACCGACCGTCAGTTGCATACACCAATAGCCGATCACTAGACCCAACGTTTCCGTGTTTTCGTCTATTCCATCCCCGCTCGCCAGCGCCGATCCGTGGCGTGGAACGGGCCCGGACGGACCGGCGCGACGGCCCCTCCCGGCGGCCACATCCGGACACCGCGGGCCGCGGACGAGCACCGGTTGCCCGGGGGCGTCACGTGCCCCAGATTGATGGGCATGATCGAACCGTCCGGGGCCGACACGTCGGGGGCGTCCCCATCGCCCGCCGCGCCGTCCGGGGACGCGCCGCCGTCCGCCTCGCCCGCCGAGCCGCCGTCCAGCGAGCCGCCGTCCGGGGACTCGCCGTCCGGCGAGCCGTCGTCCGGTGCTGCGCCGCCGTGGCGCGTCGAGGGCTTCACCGAGGTGCGGGAGCTGGGCGCGGGCGCGCAGGGCCGGGTGGTGCTGGCGCGGCACTCCGCCGCCGGCGCGCCGGTCGCGATCAAGTACCTGGTCCGCCGGGACGGCGACGACGCGGCCATCGAGCGGCTGCGCGCCGAGGCGGTGATGCTCGGCCGCGTCGACGATCCGCACGTCGTCCGGCTCTACCGGTTCGTCAGCGCGGCGCGCGGGGCCGCGCTCGTGATGGAGGCGGTGGACGGGGTCTCGCTCAAGCGGATCCTGGCCGAGCACGGCGCGCTGGAGCCGGAGGCGGCGCTCACCGTGCTGAAGGGGTCCCTGCGCGGCCTCGCCGCCGCCCACGCGGCCGGCGTGGTGCACCGCGACTACAAGCCCGCCAACGTCGTCGTCCGCGCGGACGGACTGAGCAAGCTGATCGACTTCGGGATCGCCACCGCGACCGGGGACGGCTCCGGGGCCGGGACGCCCGCCTACATGGCGCCCGAGCAGTGGGAGCGGCGGCCCGCCTCGCCGGCCACCGACGTGTACGCGGCGACCTGCGTGTTCTTCGAGTGCGTCACCGGCGGCCGGCCCTTCTCCGGGGATCTGGCGGCGCTCCGGGCCGGGCATCTGCACGGCGCGGTCCCGGCCGAGCGCCTCCCGGAGGGGCTCCGGGACCTGGTCGTCCGGGGGATGGCCAAGGCCCCGCATGACCGCCCACCCGGCGCCGCCGCGTTCGCCGCCGAGCTGGAGACGGCCGCCACCGCGGCGTACGGGCCGGGCTGGGAGGGGCGGGGCGTCCGCGCTCTGGCGGGCGCGGCCGTGGCCTTCGCGGCCGTGTTCCCGCTGGCCGCAGCCGGACTGGTCCCGGCGGCCGCGGGAGGCGCGGCGGCAGGCGGTGCCGCGGGCGGTGCGGCGGGC
>NZ_JABMCA010000115.1:0-20321 GCF_014706005.1 Actinomadura sp. RB99
AGCGCGCCGCGCGCCGGGACGGTCCCCGCGACCAGCGCCCCCAGCCCGCCCGGACGGGCCGCCGGAACCCCCTCCCGGCACGCCCACGGCAGCGCCAGCCGCCCCGTCACCCCGGCGATCAGCGCGGCGACCGCGGCGTGCGGCGCCGACGCCAGCGCCGCGACCTGGACCAGCACGACGAGCAGCAGCGTCACGACGCCGAACGGGCCGATGTCCGACCGCTTCATGATCGCCAGGGCGTCCTCGGCGGGCTGGCCGCTGCCCAGGCCGTCCGCGAGGTCGGCGAGGCCGTCCAGGTGCAGCGCCCGCGTGAGCACCGCCGCCGCGCCCACCGCGAGCGCGGCGGCGAGCAGGCCGGACAGGTCCAGCGCGCCGCCCAGCAGCAGCACCAGCGCGGCGGCGCCGCCGGTGATCAGCCCGACGAGCGGCGCGGCCAGCATCGCCGCCCGCCCCGTGCCCCGGTTCACCTCGGGCGTCCGCAGCGGAACGACCGTGAGCAGCGTCACCGCCAGCCGCGGCCCCGCCCCGGCGCCCCTCACGGCAGTTCCAGGACGCGGCCCGCCACCACCAGCGCCGCCTCCTCCGACTCGGCGGCGAGCCGCTGGTTCACCAGCCCGAGCATGTCGCGGAACGCCCGCCCCGACGGGGTCGCGGGCACCAGCGACAGCCCGACCTCGTCGGACACCGCGACCACCCGGGCCGCGGTGCCGCGCCACGCCTCGACCAGCGCGTCCAGGCGCGGCAGCACCCGCCGCGGGTCGTCCCACGCGCCCGCCTCGTCCATCGCCGCCGCCAGCCACGTCCCGATCCCGTCCACCAGCACGGCCCCGGACGCCGACGCCAGCACGCCCGCCAGGTCGGTCGTCTCGGCCGTCCGCCACCAGGCGGGACGGCGGTCCCGGTGCGCCTCGACCCGCGCGCTCCACTCCGGATCGTCGTCGCGGACCGGGCCCGTCGCCGCGTAGAGGACGTCGGGGCAGCCCGCGAGCCGCAGCTCCGCCTCCGCCGACTTGCCCGACCGCGACCCGCCGAGCAGCAGCGTCCGGAACGGGCCGTCCTGCGGCCGGACCCAGAACGCCATCCGCCGCTCCAGCTCCGCCGGCGACGGCATCCGGTGGTCCACGTGGACGGCCATGACGCGCGTATCGGCCGTCACCGCGCCGATGCGGCGCAGGTACCCGAGATGCTCGGGAGAGCCCGCCAGATCGAGCAGGACGGCGTCGTAGCGCGCGTCCGGCACGGGCTCCGGCCGGGCGCCCGGTCCGGCCGCCACCAGCACCCGGCCGCCGCCTTTGGCCCGCACGTCGAGGCCGCCGGGGACCCGCGTCCGGGGAAGGTCCTCGGCCGGGACGCCGTCGAGGAGCACGGTGACCGGTTCGTGCCGCACCCCGGCGGCCCGGAGCCGCCCGCAGGACGCGCAGCGGCACCCGTCGCCGGGCCAGCCGCCCGGCGCGGCGATACCGCGGAGTTCGATGTCCATAACGGTCCGAAACTCTACGGGCCCGCCTGTATACGCTCACCTGGAAGGATCACGACCTCCCGGCAGAAGGAGACCCCCGGTGGGCAACCCCCCGACCCCGCCCTGGCCGGACCAGGGGCCGCAGCCGCCCTACGGCCCCCCTCCCGTGCCGCCGAACGGCCCCGCGCCCATGCCGCCGGGCGCCCCGCCGGCGCCGCCGATCACCGTGCCCCCGCCCGGCGGGCCGCCCTGGCGGCCCGGCCCGCCGCCCCCGCCGCGCCGCGGCCCGGGCCTGCTGATCGCGCTGATCGGCGGCGGACTCGTGCTCGTGCTCATCGCGGTCGCCGTCGTCGTCGTGCTCACCAGCGGCGACGGCAAGGACGGCGGGGACCGCGCCGACGGCGGCTCCGGCGGGACGGGGTTCCAAGCGGGCCGGATCGCCGGCGGCGCGGAGGCGGTCCCGAACCCCGACGGCAGCCTCACCATGGCCAGGCCGGGCGTCACGTCCCCGGTCGTCGACATCTACGAGGACTTCTCCTGCCCGCCCTGCGGCAACTTCGACCGCACCAACGACCCGATGCTCAAGCAGGTGGCCGTCGCGGGCGAGGCGAAGGTCGTCTTCCACCCGATGGTCATCTTCGGGGAGGGCACCGAACCGCAGCACGGCAACTCCACGCGGGCCGCGTCCGCGCTGCGCTGCGTCCGCGAGGGCGCGCGCTGGCTGTCCTACCAGGACGCCCTCTACGCGCACCAGCCGTCCGAGAGCACCGAGGGGTACGCGACCTCCGACCTGCTCGCCTGGGCCGCGCCCCTCGGGCTGACCGGCGACGACTTCAAGAACTGCGTCACCGGCCAGCGGTACGCCTCGGACGTCGGGCGGGTGAGCCAGTCGTATATCTCGTCCGGCGTCCAGGGGACGCCGTCCGTCCGGGTGAACGGACGGCTGCTCGCCTCGTCCGACACCCAGACGCCGGACGCCCTGCGGCGCGCCATCGAGGCCGCCTCCTGACCGGAACGGCTAGTCTCACCCGCGACGAGGGAGGTCGAGCGCGATGGCGTGGAACTGGCGTTTGGAGAAGGCCGACGGCCGGACGGTCGGCACGTCCGAGGAGACCTTCACCACCCAGTCGGACGCGGAGAGCTGGCTGGGCGAGAACTGGCGGGGCCTGCGCGCCGGCGAGGTCGACAAGGTGACGCTGCTGGACGGCGAGACCGTCGTCTACGAGATGAGCCTGCACGACCCGGAGTGACACCGGACGGCCCGCCGGGGCCGGAAGGGCCCGCACGGAGAGCGGAAGGGGCCGCGGGACGGGCGTCCCGCGGCCCCTTCGCCGTCCGGCGCGCCTCAGCTCACGGCCGGGTGCGCGGGCTGACGGTCTTGGACGCGTCGCGGATCACCGCGTCGCCGAGCACCTCGTCGATGCGCTTCAGCACGTCGGCGTCCAGCTTCACCCCGGCCGCCTTCACGTTGTCGCCGACCTGTTCCGGCCGCGACGCCCCGACGATCGCCGCCGACACGTTCGGGTTCTGCAGCGTCCACGCGATCGCCAGCTGCGCCATCGACAGCCCGAGGTCGCCGGCGATCGGCCTCAGGTTCTGCACGCGGGTCAGCAGGTCGTCGTTCAGGTAGCGCTTGATCATGTCGGCGCCGCCCTTGTCGTCGGTGGCGCGCGACCCCTCCGGCAGCGGCTGCCCCGGCTTGTACTTGCCGGTCAGCACGCCCTGCGCGATCGGCGACCAGACGATCTGGCCGATCCCCTCGCGCTCGCACACCGGGACGACCTCCTCCTCGATGACCCGCCACAGCATCGAGTACTGCGGCTGGCTCGACACGATCCGGTCGAACCCCATCTCGTCGGCGATCTTCAGGGCGCGCTCGATCTCCTCGGCCCGCCACTCCGACACGCCGACGTACAGCACCTTGCCCTGCCGGACGAGGTCGTCGAACGCGCGGAGGGTCTCCTCCAGCGGCGTCTCGTTGTCGAACCGGTGGGCCTGGTAGAGGTCCACGTAGTCGGTGCCGAGGCGGCGCAGCGAGCCGTTGATCGACTCCATGATGTGCTTGCGGGACAGGCCCCGGTCGTTCACGCCGGGCCCGGTGGGCCAGTAGACCTTCGTGAAGATCTCCAGCCCCTCGCGGCGCTGCCCCTTCAGGGCGCGTCCGAGGACCTCCTCGGCGCGCGTCCCGGCGTAGACGTCCGCGGTGTCGAAGGTGGTGATCCCCTCGTCGAGGGCCGCGCGCACGCACGCGCGCGCCGCGTCCTCCTCGACCTGGGAGCCGTGGGTGAGCCAGTTGCCGTACGCGATCTCGCTGATCTTCAGACCGCTCCGGCCCAGGTATCGGAACTCCATGCCCACGACCCTAGCCCGGCGGAGATCGCCGCCGGTCCGGGCGGGGGCGCCGCGGGCGGAACGGTCCCGGGACGCGAGCGGCGCGAGGGGCGCCGGCGGCGTCCCGTCAGACCTTGTCCTTCTCGCCGATCTTGACCTGCGGGCCGGGCATCCGCAGCCGGCGGATCTGCATCGCGCGCATCGCCGCGTAGAGCCCGACGCCCTTGGTGTCCTCGTCCGGGTGCCGCTCGGCGGCGAGCTTCTTCACGCCCCGGCTCAGGATCAGGCCCTCGCCGAACACCACGACCAGCAGCAGCGGCGGCGCGAACAGCACCAGCAGCTTGGCCGCCGGGATCGGCAGAAGGCTCAGCAGCACGATCGCGAACATCGCGTACATCAGGTACGAGCCGAAGGTGCGGCGCGCGTCCACGTAGTTGCGGGCGAGCCGCCGGACCGGGCCCTTGTCCCGCTTGAGGAGGTACTTCTCGTCCCCCCGGGCCATGCCGGCGCGGGCGCGCTCGCGCTCGCCCGCCTGCCGCTCCCGCACCTTCTTGTACGCCTCCTTGCGCGTGGAGGGCGCGGTGATCGGCTGGCGGCGGCGCTTCTCGGCCTCGCTCCGCTTCGGCGTGGGCCGCCCCTTGCCTCCCGGCTTCGGCGTTACTACCTGAGGAGGATTCGGCGGGGCTTCCGGGGTACGACGCTTGAACACGGGGTCAGCCTACCGGCTGCGAACATCGTGGCTGCCTCGCGCGTTAACGCGTAGGGTGATAAGAACCCCAGCAGTGGTCATTGAGCCCAGTATGCGACTGAGGCACAGCACGAAGGGACCGGCGCCGCGCGATGAGCGTGATGAAAAGAATGTCGATGATCTTCAAGGCCAAGGCCAACAAGGCCCTGGACCGGGCCGAGGATCCTCGCGAGACGCTCGACTACTCCTACCAGCGCCAGCTGGAGATGCTGCAGAAGGTCCGTCGGGGGGTCGCCGACGTCGCCACCTCGCGCAAGCGTCTCGAGCTGCAGATCAACCAGCTCGAGCAGCAGCAGAACAAGCTGACGGACCAGGGCAAGAAGGCGCTGCAGGTGGGCCGCGAGGACCTCGCCCGCGAGGCGCTGACCCGCCGGTCCGGGCTGGACTCCCAGCTGAACGACCTGCGCGCGCAGTACCAGCAGCTGCAGGGCGAGGAGGAGAAGCTCACGCTCGCCTCCCAGCGGCTGCAGGCCAAGGTCGACTCCTTCCGCACCCGCAAGGAGACGATCAAGGCGACGTACACCGCCGCCGAGGCGCAGACCAAGATCAACGAGGCGTTCTCCGGCATCTCCGAGGAGATGGGCGACGTCGGCCTGGCCATCCAGCGCGCCGAGGAGAAGACCGAGAACATGAAGGCGCGCGCCGGCGCCATCGACGAGCTGCTCGCCTCCGGCGCGCTCGAGGACTTCTCCGGCCCCCGCGACGACATCCAGGCCGAGCTCGACCGGATGGGCTCCGGCCCCGGCGTCGACCTCGAGCTGGAGCGGCTGAAGGCCGAACTCGGCCAGGGCCCGGCGCCCAAGGAGCTGAACCAGGGCTCGCCCACCGCGCAGCCCCAGCAGCAGCACGACACCCCGCAGCAGGCCCCGTGGCCGCAGCAGCCCGGGGGTGCGCAGTGATCGTCCGTCTCATGGGCGAGGGGCAGCTGGACGTCGCCGACGGCGACCTGGCCGCGCTCAACACCCTCGACGGCGAACTCGAGTCGGCCATCGAGGCCGGCGACGAGACGGCGTTCCGCGCCGCGCTGCACGCCCTGCTGGAGAGCGTGCGCAAGGTCGGCAAGCCGCTGCCGGCCGACAGCCTGGCGCCGTCCGAGCTCATCCTGCCGCCGGCGGACGCGGCGATCGACGAGGTGCGCGCCATGCTCGGCGACGAGGGGCTGATCCCGGACTAGATCCCTGGCCGCCCCGCCGGGCGGCCAGGGGCCGGTCGTCCTCCAGGACGATTCGCGCGGGACTCCGGGAGTGCCTGGCACAAAAACCGGGGCTCGCGCGTTCTCACAAGTGAATCGGGGAAAGAAAACTGGGGGTTGCCGGATGGCCTCGACGCGTTACGCCTCCGACCGGGGGCTGACGTCACGCATGCTCGTGACCATGTTCCTGCTGGGACTGGTCTACGTCGTCTTCGTGACGGCCTTCTTCGTGATCGCTCCGAAGTTCGGGGTGATCGCTCTCGTCATCGCGCTGGCGTTCCTGTTCGCGCAGTACTTCTTCTCCGACAAGCTGACGATGTTCGCCATGCACGGCCGGGAGGTCTCGCCGGAGGAGGCGCCCGAGCTGCACGGCGTGATCGACCGCATCTGCGCCATGTCGGACGCGCCGAAGCCGCGCGTCGCCGTCGCCGACACCGACGTGCCGAACGCGTTCGCGACCGGCCGCAACCAGAAGAAGGCCGTGGTCTGCGTGACCACCGGACTGCTGCGCAGGCTCGACCCCGTCGAGCTGGAGGGCGTGCTCGCCCACGAGATGGCGCACGTCGCGCACAAGGACGTCGCGGTCATGACGATCGCCTCGTTCCTCGGCATCTGCGCCGGCCTGATCACCCGCTTCGGTCTGGAGTGGGGCCTGTGGGGCGGCTTCAACCGCCGCGACAACGACCAGAACACCGGCCTGATCCTGCTCGCCGTGGTCGCGGTGAGCGCCGTGGCCTACGCGGTCAGCTTCCTGCTCACCCGGGCGCTGTCGCGCTACCGGGAGCTGTCGGCCGACCGGGCCGCCGCGCTGCTGACCGGCCGCCCGTCCGCGCTGGCCAGCGCGCTGACCAAGGTGTCCGGGGAGATCGCCCGGATCCCGACCAACGACCTGCGCTCGGCGCAGGCGTTCAACGCCTTCTTCTTCACCCCGGCGTTCGGCAAGGGCTTCACGATCTCGCACCTGTTCTCGACGCACCCGTCGCTGGACAAGCGGCTCGCGCAGCTGTCGAAGATCTCCGACCAGCTCAGCAGGGGAGTCTGACCCGTGGGTTTCCTGGACACGCTGCTCGGCCGGTCCAAGCCGGTCAAGCCGGACCTCGACCAGCTCTTCGGGCTGTCCACGGCGGCGATCACGCTGGAGGCCGCGACCGGGTTCAAGCCGACCGGCCTCGGCTCCGTCTGCTTCCGGGCGGCCGAGGGCGGCGCGTTCGCGCGGCTCCAGGCCGACGTCCAGGAGCTGCTCGACGCCGACGAGGGGCCGAAGGTCGAGATCAGCAACGACTCCTACGGGTACACGTGGCTGCTCGCGACGCACCCGCCGGAGGAGCTGCCGGACCTGGTCACCGACCTGCACGCGGTGAACTCCACGCTGGAGTCGGGCGGATTCGGCCCGCACCTGCTGTGCTCGCTCGCGGGGTTCCGCGGCCCGGAGGGGCAGCGGCTCGCGCTGGTCTACCTGTACAAGCGCGGCACCTTCTACCCGTTCGCGCCGCTGCCCGGCGACAAGCGGGACAACGCCCTGGAGCTGCAGGTGCGCGGCGCGGTCGGCGCCGACCTGCCGTTCGAGGCGGACCTCGGCCGCTGGTTCCCGGTGTGGGGCGCCCCCGGCCTGTGACGGGCCGCCCCCGCGGACCCGGTTCCGGGACGCCCTGATCTATGGGCCGATGCGGGGTATGTCTGTGATCTGAACGTCCACGGTCGGTTCATGCGGGAGGCGTAATGACCGGACGTCCCTGGGACCATGCCCGCCACTGCGCCGCGCTGGAGGCGGAGGCCGCCGCGTTCGCGGAGGTCGCGGCGGGCGCCGGCCTCGACGAGCCCGTGCCGTCCTGCCCCGGCTGGTCCGTCGCCGAGCTGGTCCGCCATCTCGGCGCCATGCACCGGTGGGCGGGCGGCACCGTCCGGGTGGGCGCCCCGCGCCGGCTCAGCCTGCGCGAGCTGGGCGTCTCGTTCCCGGTGGTGCCGGGCGACCACCTGCCCTGGTACACCGAGGGCGCCGGACGGCTCCTGGAGATCCTGCGGGCGGCCGACCCGGACGCGCCCGTGTGGGCGTGGGGCGTCGACCAGCACGTCCGCTTCTGGTCCCGGCGGATGCTGTTCGAGACCGCCGTGCACCGCGCCGACCTGGAGATCGCCTGCGGCCGGACGCCCGCCGTCGCGCCCGACGCGGCCGCCGACGGGACGGACGAGCTGCTGGAGAACCTGGAGCGGGCCGCCGCGTTCGCGCCGAAGGTGGAGAACCTGCGCGGCGACGGCGAGGTGCTGGCGTTCGACGCCGCCGACATCGGCTCCCGCTGGCTGTTCCGTCTCCTGCCGGACCGCTTCGAGTGGAGCCGCCACGACGCCCCGGACGGCGGCCCCGGCGGCCCCGGCGGCGCCGACGCGACCGTCCGCGGCGCCGCCTCGGACGTCTTCCTGTTCCTGTGGGGCCGCCGCAAGCTCGGCGACTCCGCCCTGGAGTTCTCCGGCAACGACGACCTGCTCGTCCACTGGGTGGAGAACTCTGCGATCTGACCGGGGTAAGGCCTCGACCACCGCGCGAGCGCGTATCTGACCGGCGGGGCGACGCCGGAGGCGAGCCCCGCCGGGAAGCTCGCGAAGCGAGGTCGCGCTCGCCCAAGCCTGGTCAGGGGGCGAGCCGCCAGGCGAGCCCCCTGGGCCAGGGTTGTTAAGGCAGTGCAAGCATCTGGTCGAGGGCGGCTCGGGCGTTGCGGGCGGTGTCCTCGTCGACGGTGATCACGTTCTCGACCTCGCCGCGCACGAGCGACTCCAGCGACCACACCAGGTGCGGCAGGTCGATGCGGTTCATCGTGGAGCAGTAGCAGACGGTCTTGTCGAGGAACATGACGTTCTTGTCCGGGTGGGCGTTCGCGAGGCGCCGGACGAGGTTCAGCTCGGTGCCGACCGCCCACGACGTGCCGGGGTCGGCGGCCTCGATCGTCCTGATGATGTACTCGGTGGAGCCGATCTGGTCGGCGGCCGTGACGACCTCGTGCCGGCACTCGGGGTGGACGAGCACGTTGACGCCGGGCACGCGCGCGCGGACCTCGTCCACCGACTCCTTGGTGAACCGGCCGTGCACCGAGCAGTGGCCGCGCCAGAGGATCATCTTGGCGTCGCGCAGTTGCTCGTGGGTGAGGCCGCCCTCGCGGCGGTGCGGGCTGTAGACGACGCAGTCGTCCAGCGAGAAGCCCATCTCCAGGACGGCGGTGTTGCGGCCGAGGTGCTGGTCGGGCAGGAACAGCACCTTCTTGCCCTTGGAGTACGCCCAGTCGAGGGCGCGCTTGGCGTTGGACGAGGTGCACACCACGCCGCCGTGCCGGCCGACGAAGCCCTTGATGTCGGCGGAGGAGTTCATGTAGGTGACCGGGACGACGTCGTCGGCGACGCCCGCGTCCTCCAGCACCTCCCAGCAGTCCTCGACCTGGTCGAAGGTCGCCATGTCGGCCATGGAGCAGCCGGCGCCGAGGTCGGGCAGGATCACCTTCTGGTGCGGCGCGGTGAGGATGTCGGCGGACTCGGCCATGAAGTGCACGCCGCAGAACACGATGTAGGGCGCCTCGGGGCGCGCGGCGGCCTGCTGCGCGAGCTTGAACGAGTCGCCGGTGACGTCGGCGAACTGGATGACCTCGTCGCGCTGGTAGTGGTGGCCGAGGACGAACACCCGGTCGCCGAGGGCCGCCTTGGCGGCGCGGGCCCGCTCGACCAGCGCGGGGTCGGACGCCGCGGGCAGCTCGCCCGGGCAGTCCACGCCGCGCTCGCTGGCCGGGTCGGAGCCCTCGCCCAGGAGCAGCAGCGGAAGGTCGCGCACTGGGGTGGTCACGGGAGTCTCCCTCCTGCGACGGGACTTATCGTCGCTCTGACGACTAATGATGGCACACCATCGCGGCGGGGGAGGTGTGACGTAGGCCGCACCGCTCCGCGGCGTTAAACATGGGCGATACGCGGAATGGGCTTGTGGCGAGGTACGTTGTCCTACGGGAAAGAGGCGTAAGTCGTCCTCGAGGACAAGCGACAGTCCGCCGCATCGCGGCGCAGCGAGACCCGGGAGCTGAACACATGACGGTTTCAGGCGAGACCACGCAGGAGACCACGCAGCAGGGCGTCATCCTCACCGACGCCGCCGCCGAGAAGGCCAGGGGCCTGCTCGAGCAGGAGGGCCGCGACGACCTTGCGCTGCGTGTCGCCGTGCAGCCGGGCGGCTGCTCCGGCCTGATCTACCAGCTCTTCTTCGACGAGCGGGAGATGGACGGCGACCAGATCCAGGACTTCGGCGGGCTGAACGTGCGCGTCGACCGGATGAGCGCGCCCTACCTCACCGGCGCCACCATCGACTTCGTCGACACGATCGAGAAGCAGGGCTTCACGATCGACAACCCGAACGCGTCGGGCTCCTGCGCCTGCGGCGACTCCTTCAACTGACGGATCCTTCAACTGACGGAGCACCGCCGGCCCGCGGGCCGACGGAGGGGCGGCCGGACGGACACGTCCGGACCGCCCCTTTCGCATGCCCGCCCGCCCCGCCGGGATGCGCACCCGCCGCGTCGTGTGGTCCGATGGGAAGTAGTCTTTCCGGGTTGAAACAGCCGGTGACAAGCCGGACGACCACGACGAGGAGAGCGACGCGTGCGCATCGCCGTGACTGGCTCCATTGCGACCGACCATCTGATGACCTTCCCCGGAAGGTTCTCCGACCAGCTCCTGCCCGACCAGCTCGACCGGGTCTCGCTGTCCTTCCTGGTGGACGAGCTGGAGATCCGCCGCGGCGGCGTCGCCGCGAACATCTGCTTCGGGATGGGCAGCCTCGGCAAGGAGTCCATCCTCGTCGGCTCCGTCGGCGACGACTTCGCCGACTACCGCTCCTGGCTGGACCGGCACGGCGTCGACACCGCCTCCGTGCACGTGTCCGAGCTGCACCACACCGCCCGGTTCCTGTGCACCACCGACCAGGACCAGAACCAGATCGCCTCCTTCTACACCGGCGCGATGAGCGAGGCCCGCTCCATCGAGCTCGGCCCGGTCGCCGACCGCGTCGGCGGGCTCGACCTCGTGCTGATCAGCGCGAACGACCCGGAGGCCATGCTCCGGCACACCGACGAGTGCCGCTCGCGCGGCATCCCGTTCGCCGCCGACCCGTCCCAGCAGCTCGCCCGGATGGACGGCGCGGACGTCCGCCGCCTCCTCGACGGCGCCGCGTACCTGTTCAGCAACGAGTACGAGAAGGCGCTGTTCGAGGAGAAGACCGGCTGGTCGGGCGAGGAGGTGCTGTCCCGGGTCGGGATCCGCGTCACCACCCTCGGCGCCAAGGGCGTCGTCATCGACCGGCAGGGGGAGGAGGGCCTGCACGTGCCCTGCGTCCCCGTCGAGAACGTCGTGGACCCGACCGGCGTCGGCGACGCGTTCCGCTCCGGCTTCCTGTCGGCGACGGCCTGGGGCCTGCCGCTGGAGCGCGCCGCGCAGGTCGGCAGCACCGTCGCCGCGCACGCCCTGGAGGCCGCCGGCCCGCAGGAGTACACGCTGTCGCGGCGGGCGTTCCTCGACCGGCTCTCCGCGGCCTACGGCGCCGGCGCCGCCGCCGACGTCGAGCCGCACCTCGCCTGCCCCAACCCGTGAGCGGCGCGTCGCCGGGGACCGCGCGGGCGCGGCCCCCGGCGACGGCGTGCCGTCAGTACGTCCGGCGGATGTGGAAGCCCCAGCCGCCCTGCGGGAGCGTCTCCTCCCGGACGAAGTCCTGCGACTTCATCCGGCACCAGGCGGGGACGTCGGTGCGCGCGGCGGCGTCGTCGGCGAGCACCGCGATCACCTCGCCGACCGGGACCTCGCGGATCCGGTCCGCCAGCATGATGATCGGGATCGGGCACTTGCGGCCGAGCGCGTCGATGACCAGCGCCGGGGGAGGCCAGGCGGGTTCGGCGGGGGGCGGTGCCGCCGTCCCGTTGGAGACTCCGCTCCTGGCGCGGCCTCGGAACCTCATGGGCGCGACCGCCTCCCTTTCCTGATGGTTCGTGCTCGATGTGATGCTCCGCCGCCGGTGCCGGTCACGGGTCCAGCGCGTTCAGCGCCGTCCGGCGCAGCCGGGCCACGGTGCCGGGGAGAACGGTGAGGAACCGGTCGACGTCGGCGGAAGCGACGCCACGCGGCAGCGATACCCGCACGTTCCCATGGGTAATCACTCCCATCGCCTCGAGCACATGACTCGGACGCAGCGTATCCGCCGTGCACGAGCTGCCGGACGAAACGGCGAAACCCGCGCGGTCGAGTTCGGTCAGCAGCGCCTCGCCCTCCACGTACAGGCAGGAGAACGTGACGATGTGCGGCAGCCGGCGGACCGGGTCGCCGACGACCTCGACGTCCGGCACGGCCGCCGGGACCTCCGCGCGGATCCGGTCGACGAGCGCGGCGAGGCGCGGGCCCTCCGCCTCGGCGTCCGCCCGGAACGCCTCCAGCGCGGCGGCGGCCGCCACGGCCGCCGGGACGTTCTCGAACCCCGGGACGCGGCGCGCCCCGCGCTCGTCGGCGGGCAGCGGCGAGCGCCACCGGGTTCCCTTGCGGATCGCGAGGACCCCGACGCCCGCGGGCCCGCCCCACTTGTGGGCGCTGCCGGCCAGGAGCGACCAGCCGCCGGGCACGTCCACCCGGCCGAGCGACTGCGCGGCGTCCACCAGCAGCGGCACGCCCGCCGCGCGGCACGCCTCGGCCGCCTCCGCGACGGGCTGGAGCGTCCCGACCTCGTGGTTGGCCGACTGCAGGCACGCCAGCGCGGTGTCCGGGCGCAGCGCCGCGGCGAACTCGGCCGGGTCGACGCGCCCGGCCCGGTCGACGCCGACGACCGTGACCTCGCCGCCGTCCGCCTCGTGCAGCTCGGCGGCGTGCAGCACGCTGGAGTGCTCGACCGCGCTCACCACCAGGTGGCGCCCGGCCCGCCGGCGCGCCTGGAGCCCCCCGAGGACCGCCAGGTGCACCGCCTGGGTGCCCGACGACGTGAACGACACCTCGTCCGGCCGTGCGCCCAGGACGCCCGCGACGCGCGCGCGGGCCCGGTCCAGCAGCATGCGGGTGCTCCGGGCCCGCCCGTACAGCCTGGCGGGATCGGCCCAGCCCGCGTCCAGCGCCTCCAGCAGCGCAGCTCGCGCCGCGGGATGCGGCGGCTCGGTCGAGGCCGCGTCGAAGTACCCGTCCGGCGCACTGGAGTCAGCCACGCCAGAACACTAACCGGGCACCCGATCGGGGGTTCGCGCGACCCTAGCGCTAGTGTGTCCACCACACGTGTAACAACTGATCTCACCGCCCGGGTCGACCGGGCTTTCATCCGTGGGGAAGGCATTCCGTGAGTCCGACCCGCTCTGGGGAGCGGCGTACGCCTGTGCGCAGTCGCCGCGCAATCAAAAGCGCCGGCGCGCTAGGGCTGCTGGCGCTGTCCGCAACCGCGTGCAGCGGCCAGGCATCCCGGCTGG
Organism: Actinomadura sp. RB99; assembly: GCF_014706005.1. Classification (NCBI taxonomy): domain Bacteria; kingdom Bacillati; phylum Actinomycetota; class Actinomycetes; order Streptosporangiales; family Thermomonosporaceae; genus Actinomadura; species Actinomadura sp. RB99. The sequence goes on from NZ_JABMCA010000115.1 coordinate 13,185, forward strand.
GCATGCCCGAGCCGATCGGCCCGCAGGCCGAGCGCATGCTGAAGCTCTGGCAGGGTTCCTGGATCGCGGCGTTCGCCGTCGGGGCCGTCGTCTGGGGCCTGATCATCTGGGCGGTGCTGTTCCACCGCAAGCGCTCCGACGACCTGCCGCCGCAGGTCCGCTACAACATGCCGATCGAGATCCTCTACACGGCGGTCCCGTTCGTCATCATCGCGGTCCTGTTCTACTTCACGGCACGCGACGAGAACTACGTCGAGAAGACCACCAAGAACCCTCCGGTGGTCGTCGACGTCACCGCGTTCCAGTGGAGCTGGCAGTTCGACTACAAGGAGAAGGACGCCGCCGGCAAGGAGCAGACCGTCGCCACGGTCGTGGGCCAGCCGGTCAACCCCAACTCCACCTCCGGCGCCAAGCCCGTGATGATCGTTCCGGCCGGTGAGCACGTGCGGGTGCGACTGCACTCCAACGATGTCATCCACTCGTTCTGGGTCCCGGCGCTCCTTTACAAGAAGGACGTCATGCCGGGCTACGACAACGAGTTCGAGTTCGAGGCGACCAAGCTGGGCACGTACGAGGGCCGCTGCGCCGAGCTCTGCGGCGTCGACCACAGCCGGATGCTGTTCCAGCTGAAGGTGGTCCAGCCCGCCCAGTACCAGAAGTTCATCGCCGATTCGAAGGCCGCCCTGGCCGCGGGGGGTGCCAAGTGACCACGATCAGTCACGCACCGAGCGCGCCGGTCACCACGGCGCGGACGAGCAAGGGGCGCATCGTCGCCAACTGGCTGTCGTCCACCGACCACAAGGTGATCGGCTACCTCTACCTGATCACCTCTTTCATGATGTTCCTGTTCGGCGGCATCCTGGCGCTCGTCATCCGCGCCGAGCTGTTCAAGCCGGGCCTGCAGGTGGTCAGCAACGAGCAGTACAACCAGATGTTCACCATGCACGGCACGATCATGCTGCTGATGTTCGCGACGCCGCTGTTCGCGGGCTTCACCAACGTGATCATGCCGCTGCAGATCGGCGCGCCGGACGTGGCGTTCCCCCGGCTGAACATGCTGGCGTACTGGCTGTTCCTGTTCGGCAGCCTGATCGTCATCGCGGGGTTCCTCACCCCGGGCGGCGCGGCCAGCTTCGGCTGGTTCGCCTACGCCCCGCTCTCCGACGCGGTCCGCTCGCCGGGCATCGGCGGCGACATGTGGGTGATGGGCCTGGCCATGTCGGGCTTCGGCACGATCATGGGCGCGGTCAACTTCATCACCACGATCCTGTGCATGCGCGCGCCGGGCATGACCATGTTCCGGATGCCGATCTTCACCTGGAACGTCCTGCTGACCTCCATCCTGGTCCTGCTGGCGTTCCCGGTCCTCGCCGCCGCGCTGCTGGCCCTGGAGGCCGACCGCAAGCTCGGCGCGCACGTGTTCGACGCCTCGCACGGCGGCGCGCTGCTCTGGCAGCACCTCTTCTGGTTCTTCGGGCATCCGGAGGTCTACATCATCGCGTTGCCCTTCTTCGGCATCGTGACGGAGATCCTGCCGGTGTTCGCCCGCAAGCCCGTCTTCGGCTACATCGGCCTGGTCTTCGCGACCATCAGCATCGCGGGCCTGTCGGTCACCGTGTGGGCGCACCACATGTTCGTCACCGGCCAGGTGCTGCTGCCGTTCTTCTCCTTCATGACGTTCCTCATCGCCGTGCCCACGGGGGTGAAGTTCTTCAACTGGGTCGGGACGATCTGGCGAGGACAGCTGACGTTCGAGTCGCCGATGCTGTGGTCGCTGGGCTTCCTGGTGACGTTCCTGTTCGGCGGGCTGACCGGCGTCATCCTCGCGTCCCCGCCGATGGACTTCCAGCTGTCGGACTCCTACTTCGTGGTCGCGCACTTCCACTACGTCGTGTTCGGCACCGTGGTGTTCGCGATGTTCGCCGGCTTCTACTTCTGGTGGCCGAAGTGGACCGGCAAGATGCTGAACGACCGGCTCGGCAAGGTGCACTTCTGGCTGCTGTTCATCGGCTTCCACGGCACCTTCCTCATCCAGCACTGGCTCGGCGCCGAGGGCATGCCGCGCCGGTACGCCGACTACCCCAAGGAGTTCGAGGGCCTGAACCAGGTGTCGTCGATCTTCGCCTTCATCCTGGGCGCCTCGATGCTGCCGTTCTTCTACAACGTGTACATCACGTGGAAGAAGGGCAAGCGCGTCGAGGTGGACGACCCGTGGGGCTACGGCTCGTCGCTGGAGTGGGCCACCTCGTGCCCGCCGCCGCGGCACAACTTCAACTCGATCCCGAAGATCCGTTCCGAGCGGCCGGCGTTCGACCTGCACCACCCGCACGTGGGCGCGCAGGGCGAGCTGACCGGGGCGAAGGAGTAGCCGATGCGCGTCCAGGCGTTCATGTTCTACGGTTGCGCGGTCTTCTTCCTCGCCACCGACATCGTGTACTGGCTCTGGTCGGGTGACTGGACCGGCACCACGGCGCTCGCGCTCGCGATCGGCCTCGCCGGGCTGATCGGGTTCTACATCCACTTCACCGTCCGGCGCCTCGAGCGGGCCAACGCGGGCCCGCTGTACGAGGACGACCCGCAGGGCGAGATCGCCGACGCGGCGGGCGAGCTGGGCTTCTTCAGCCCGCACAGCTGGTGGCCGCTGTTCCTCGGCCTGTCGGCCGCGGCCGTCGCCCTCGGCGTCGTGTTCGGCTGGTGGCTGGTGATCCTCGGCGCGTGCGCCGCGATCCTGACCTCGATCGGACTGGTCTTCGAGTACTACCGGGGTCATTTCGCCCACTGATCAGTAAAAGAACCCCAAGAGGGGCGGTATCCGCAATTTCGCGGGTACCGCCCCTTTCACATACTGGACGTCGTCCCAGCAAGTAGGGCTGGCCAGGCGAATCGCTCGTCCAGGTGGGAAACGACCGGGGGGTCCACGTGCGGGTGGGTGACTCAGGACCGAGGAACCGGGGAAGGCGCGCCGCCGCCGTCCTCGCGGGCGCGGGCATGATGGCGGGCGTCGCGGCGTGCTCCGGACAGCAGGCGGTGACCGGACAGGGCGCGGTCTCGCTCGCCGTGTCGCCGGGCGGCGGTGCGGCGCTGCCGCCCGACAGCCCGATCGACGTGCGGGCGAAGACCGGCAGGATCGCGAACGTCACGGTGACGACGGCGAAAGGCGCGCCCGTCGAGGGCGACCTGAACGCCGACCGGACGCAGTGGCGGTCACGCTGGGCCCTCGCGCCGGGCCAGTCCTACGCGGTGGACGCCACGGCCGTCGGCAAAGACGGCAGGACCCGCACGGTCCGCAGCGGCTTCACCGTCGCGAGCGTGCAGAAGAAGTACGGGGTCACCGTCGACGCGCCGTTCAACAAGGAGACCGTCGGGGTCGGCATCCCGATCATCATGCGCTTCGACAGCCCGGTGAAGGACAAGGCCGCGGTCGAGCGGGCGCTGGAGGTGCGCTCCGACAAGCCCGTCGAGGGCGCCTGGCACTGGCTCGGCAACCAGGAGGTCGTGTTCCGGACCAAGCAGTACTGGCCGGCGCACACCAAGGCGTCGTTCGTCGCCCACCTCAGCGGCGTGAACAACGGCAAGGGCATGTACGGCGGCAAGGACTACGCCGTGAACTTCACCGTCGGCGACTCCCACGTCTCGACGGCCGGCGAGGACACCCACCATATGGTCGTGAAGATCAACGGGAGGAAGGCCCGGACGATCCCGACCAGCATGGGACGCGGCGGCGAGGAGAAGTACACCACCACCAACGGCGTCCACCTCACGATGCAGAAGGACGACCCGGTCACGATGACGTCGGACTGGGAGGGATGCGGCCAGGGCTGCGCCGGCTACTACAGCCTCACCGTCTACAAGGCGGTGAAGATCTCCGACAGCGGCGAGTACGTCCACAGCGCCCCTTGGTCGGTCGGCGACCAGGGCCACGACAACGTCAGCCACGGCTGCATCAACGTCAGCCCGTCCGACGCCGCGTGGTTCTACAAACTCGCCCAGCGCGGCGACGTCGTCACGGTCACCGGCACCAGCCGCCAGCTGGCCCCGGACAACGGCTGGGGCTTCTGGCAGATGGGCTGGAACGACTGGGTGAAGGGCAGCGCCCTGAAGCGGTCCGTCTCCACGGCCCCGCACGCGGACGCCGCGACCCTCTCCGCCGAGTCCGGCCAAGGCGCCGCCCAACAACCCCGCGCCAGCCACAACTGAATTTCCCAGGGGGGCGACCCCCTGGAACCCCCGTCACGGTTGAGGGGCTGTTTCGCGCTCCGCTAGAGCTCCGCGCGAAACAGCCCCTCAACCGTCGGGCATGCCCGCTGCGCTCGCTGGCGCTCGCTCCGCGTGCCTGCCCGTGTTCTCCCAGGGGGACGACCCCCTGGAACCCCCGTCACGACGGGCAGGGTGTTTCCCGCTCCGCTAGCGCTCCGCGCGAAACACCCTGCCCGTCGTCGGGCATGCGCGCTGCGCTCGCTGCACTCGCTCCGCGTGCCTGCCCGTGAGGTGGCTGGGGTTCGTACCGCCGCGGTTGGGGTTGGGTGTGGGCTTGTTGTGGGGGCGTGGGCTAGCGCAGTGGTGGGGGGATGGGAACGTGGTGCATTTTGGACCAGGTGCGGGCCATGGCGATGCGGTCGGGGCCGGACGGGTGGGTCATCCAGAGCAGGTACTCGGCCCAGTTCGGGTCCGGGTCGTCGATGTTGCGGACGGACAGCTCGTGCTGCATCGCGACGAACGTGGACGGGTCGCGGGTGAGGTCGAGGGCGTGCGCGTCGGCGCGGGCCTCGATGCGGCGGCTCACGAGGTTCTGCAGCGGGGCGGCGACCTGCGTCCCGGCGGCGACCAGCGCGAGGACCAGCGCGATGGAGCGGGGGTCGGCGGGGCCGGTGCTCCGGGCGCCGCGGGCGGCGGGGACGTCCGGGTCGACGCCGGCGCGGCGCAGCAGCCGCGGCGACGTCGTCAGCAGGTAGAGCAGGCACAGGCCGCCCGCGACGCCGAGCCCGCCCACGAGGGTGCCCCACAGCACGTCGTTGCGCTTGGCGTGGCCCAGCTCGTGCCCGACGATCGACTCGATCTGCGGGCGCGGCGACTTCAGCAGCGTGTCGTACAGGACGATGCGGCGCGTCGAGCCGAACCCGGACACGTAGGCGTTCAGCGAGGTCGTCCGGCGCGACGCGTCGGCGACGAGGACGTCCTTGACCGGCACCCCGTCGCGTTTCGCCATGGCGAGCAGGTCGGTGCGCAGCCGGCCGGCGGGCAGCGAGTGGAACTTGTTGAAGACCGGCTCGACCGCGACCGGGTAGATGAACGACACCGCGACGACGAGCACGAACCCGCCGGCGGCGGCGCCCGTCCACCAGTAGCGCGGGAAGCGGCGGACGACCGCGTACAGCAGGAGCAGCGCGATCGTGTAGATGACCCAGGTGACGCCGAGGGACTTGAGCTGGTCGACGGCCCACGAGGGCCAGCTCTGGGTGGACAGCCCGTAGCGGCGCAGGACCGATTCGCTCCAGATGTCGAACGGGAGGCCGAGGACGCGCAGCAGCGTGGTGAGGGCGACGGCCGCGGCGGCGACGCGCAGGGGGCGGCGGCGGACGCGTGCGGTCGTCCAGCCGATGAACCGGGAGCCGAGCGGCGTGAAGCCGAGGATCAGGACCACGGCGAGGCCGACGACGAGCCCGGAGTAGGCGGGCGGGTTGATGGCGCCGTCGAAGGCCTTCGCGCGGGCGATCTCGCGCGGGGTGAAGTCGAGGGAGGGGTCGGCCCGCACGTGCCCGCCGGGGACGTGGCCGGGCAGCGGGTTCCACGGGGTGGTGAGGCCGAGGACGGCGGCGACGCCGGCGAACAGCAGGACGGCCGCGACGGCGGCGGCGCGGCGCGGCCCCCGCGTCCCGCCGGCGGCCGCGCGGCCGTCCGGGCCGGCGTCCGGGCGGCGGGGGTGTTCGGCGACCGACGGCTCGCCGCCGTCTCCCTCGCTCATGTGAGCTCCTTCTTCAGGTAGTCGCGCCACAGCGCGACGAAGCGGTCCCGGGTGAGGCCGAGCACGGAGCGCAGCGCGGCGGCCTCGGAGGCCCGCCCGGCGGCCCGGTACAGCCGGACGAGCGTCGCCTCACCGTACCGGCCGGCGACCATCCGGCAGGCGAGCCAGGACTCCTGGTACGCCTGGGAGAGGTGGTCGGAGGAGCCGGCGAAGTCGGCGGCGGAGGGCAGCGCGGACGGCACCCGGCCCGACCGCAGCTCGCGGCGCAGCTCGCTGGCGGCCGACCGGACGCTCACCTTCGCGTGCTTGTAGCCGACGTAGTCGGCGAACCCTTCGATGAGCCACAGCGGGGTGGTGCGGTCGGTGGCGCCGCCGGTCGCGACGTGGGTCAGCTCGTGGGTGAGCACGACGGTGCGGCCGAGCTCGTTGAGCCGGCCGAAGGTGCCGGGGGAGACGATGACGCGGTCTTCGCCGCGGCCGCCGCCCGCGGACGGCGCGACGGTGGCGAGCGCGGCGATCTGGCCGAGGCTCTCGTCCGGGCCGGCGAGGGAGGCGGCGAGCCGCTCGTCGGCGGGGACCAGCGCGACGGCCCGCTGCGCCCAGCCCTTCCCGACGACGCCGGTGACGACCGGCACGGCCGCGTCGAGGCGCTCGGCGATGCCCTTCAGCCCGCCGCCGTCGCCGACGACGAGGCTGGCGCGGCCCCGGACGACGCTCAGCGGCCCGGCGTCCCAGATCTCGGCGTCGTCGTGGTAGCCGAGGGCGGAGCCGTCGCCGACGACCGTCCAGGCGCCGGAGCGGGGCGCGAACGTGAGGTGGCGGGCGCGGGCGACGTCGCCGCGGGCGAAGCCGCGCAGCCGGTACCGGGTCTCCACGCGGACGACGGCGGCGCCGCCCTCCGCGTTCGCCGACTCGGTGCCCGCGAACCGCTCCGTCCAGCCGTCCAGGGGGAGCCTGCGGAGGTTGTCGTAGAGCCGGGCCTGGGCGTCCTGGAACGCGGCGGGCGCCGAGGAGACCGTGGCGAGGAAGGCGGTGCGGTCGCCGGCCGCGACGGCGCGGGACCGGTTCGCCAGGACGGCGCGCGCCGTGTCCGGATCGAACGGCGCGGACGGCCGGGCGGTGCGGGCCGCGGCCCGGGACCCGCCGGACCGCGCGCCGAGGACCCCGGCGCCGCC
>NZ_JABMCA010000116.1:0-20203 GCF_014706005.1 Actinomadura sp. RB99
CGGCCTCGGCGGCTTCGGCGCGACCCCGGGCGGCCTCGGTGCCGCCGGCGGTGGCCTCGGCTCGGCCGGTGCGGCCGGACGCGCCGGCGCCGGACGCATGGGCGGCGGTATGCCCATGGGCCACGGCGGCCACGGCAACGGCAAGGAAGAGGAACGCGAGCGCACCACCTGGCTGTCCGAGGACGACGACGTCTGGGGAGCCGACGATGACACCGCACCTCCGGTGATCGGTTGATCGCCGCAGGACCGACGACGTGAACAGGGCGGACGGGGCCAGACCTCCGTCCGCCCTTTCCGCATCCAGATGGGGAACGACGTAATGCGACGGCTGATCCAAACGGCGGCGGCCACGGCGGCCGCGATGGGCCTGGCCCTCGGTCCGGTGACCGCGGCCCACGCGGGACCTGTCGAGCAGAGGGAGTGGTGGTTCGACTCCTGGGGGATCAGGACGGACGTGTGGCCTCAGAGCAAGGGCGCCGGCGTGACCGTCGCAGTGGTCGACACCGGGGTCAACGCGTCCCTGCCCGACCTGAAGGACGCCGTTGTGCCGGGCAAGGCCTTCAACGCGTCCGGGCAACCCACCGGCGATGACGCGACGCGGGATCAGGACCCCAACGAGGGCCACGGCACCGCCATGGCCAGCCTCATCGCGTCCCGTGGCACGCACACCGGGTTCTACGGCATCGCCCCCGAAGCGAAGATCCTCCCGATCCACGAACCGGGCCTCTCGCCGGATGCCACGTCCGCCGTGATCCGCTACGCGGCGGACCAGGGCGCCAAGGTGATCAACTTCTCGCAGGGGTCGTCGGCCGCGGTCTATCCGAACTACTGCCCGCCGAAGATGGTCCAGGCCCTCAAGTACGCCGAGAAGAAGAACGTCGTGGTCGTGGCGGCCGCGGGCAACTCGGGCGACTACAACAACGACGCGGAGATCCCGGGCTCCTGCCCGGGCGTGCTCGCGGTCGGTGCCGTCGACCACCAGGGCAAGCCCTGGGAGCACACGCAGCGGCAGGACTACGTCACGGTCGCCGCACCGGGCGCCGGCGTCGGTGGTATGGGCAAGACAGGGCACGTCTATAACAACGGCGAGGGGACGAGCCAGGCGACCGCGCTGACGTCCGGAGCCGTCGCGCTGCTCCGCAGCAAGTACCCGCAGATGACGGCGCGCCGGACCGTCCAGGTCCTCACCAACACGGCGAAGGACTTCGGAGCGCCGGGCAAGGACGACCAGCTCGGCTACGGCGTCATCAGCATTCCCCGGGCGCTGAAGAACAGCGTTTCGCAGAACGCGCCCAATCCCGTGTACGCGCGACTCGACAAGGCCGCCGATCAGCCCGGTGGCGGTAAGGGGCAGGCGGCGCCGGCGACGAAGAGCGACGGCGGTGATTCCGGCGGCTCGAACGCGCCGCTGGTCATCGGCGGGATCGTGGTCGTCGTCGTGCTGATCGGTGTCGGGCTGTTCGTCGTGATGCGGCGCCGGAAGCCGAGCGGCGCGGGCGGCGGGCCGGGCGGACCGTACGGGTCCGGGCCCTTCCCGAACGGGCCGCAGCCGATGAACCAGCCGGGCACGCCTCCGTCCTTCGGGGGGCACACCGGCGGTCAGCCGCTGCCGCCGCAGGGCGGGCAGCAGTTCCAGGCGCCGCCGCAGGGGCGGCCGAACCCGAACCTGGCGCCGCCTCAGAGCGGCCCCGGCATGGCGCCTCCCGCGCCGCAGGGGCGGCCCAATCCGAACCTCGCGCCGCCCCCCGAGTGATCATCGCCGGCCCGGGCCGGTCGCCGGCCCGGGTCAGCGGCGCACGCAGGTCTTGCAGGACGACAGGGCCGTGGTGACATCGCGTGCGATGGCCTGGGCGGCGTCGCGCGTCACCGATTCGTCCAGCGGGACGCCCCTTCGCTGAACCGCGACCCCGTCGCGGTCGAGCGGGTAGGCGGCGCCGTCGAAGTCGACGGTGATGACGGCGTTCTGCGTCCGGACGACCATGCGCGATGTGCCGCTGCGTCCGAGCGCGGTCGTCGTGACCGTGTGATGCAGGAACGCTTCGTCCCCGAGGCCGCGCGTCAGGATCGGGGCCTCGTTGTGGATCGATCCGACGCTGTCGGTGACGGTTCCCTGCTTCGACGTCCGCCAGGCCGACCGGTAGTCGGACTCGGCGTCGGCGAGGCCGGACGCTCCGACGAACAGACGCATCGCGACCCGCAGATGCCGAGAGGTGAGCGTCCTGCCCTTCTCGGCGCTGAGCGGTTCGCGCCAGTCGCAGGCCGCGTACTGCTGGTCGCCGGACACTCCGCCGGTGTCGGGCGTCGGCTTCCCCGCGGCCGGCATGTACTTGGACAGGACGGCGGCGGACGGCGACCGGCACGCCTCGGGAAGCGCCGCGAAGTGAATCCGAGGCGCGGGCTTCTCGTCCGACCCGGACGCCCCCCAGACCACGGCGCCGCCGATCACGATGACCGCCGCGGCCGCCCCTGCGATCGCGACTCGCGGCCTCGCCTTGACCCACCCGAGAACAGACCCCCGCGCGGGCTTCTTTGCCCCTGAGTCGCGCTCTGAGCCCTCCGCAACCGGCTGCGGCGCGACGCCCTCCGGCGCCGCTCCATCGTCGTTACCGGCCTCGCGCGATGACCCGTCCAACCCCTGATCGGGAGCCACGAACTCCGGCCGCGAGTTTTCCGCCAACGTCCAAGCCCCCAAACGGCAACGAGTCCGTCATCCGTGTCGCCGCGAGATTAACACCCGACCGAAGCCGGCCTCGTACGCCCTGAAGCGAAGCCCAGCAGGCAGCGGCGTTGCCTTGGGGGGTGGGGGACGGACGGTCTTGCACGTGTGCTCGGAGGAAGCAGCGTATGCCGTGCCCGCCGTCCGGCCTTCGCCGTCCATGCCGCTCGACGCGGTCGGGGTGGACGGCCCGGAGCGCCCGCCCGGGAGCGGCGAGCGTGCTCGTGTCGCGCGGCCATGGTGGCGCGAGCCCGTTCACAGTTGGCCGTACCTCCCCAAATGGCTGCTGGTCGGCGCCGTGATCGGGGCGGTGGCCGGGCTGGGCGCGCTCGCGCTCCATGAGTCGCTCGCGCTGGTCACTGACGGCGTGCTCGGCCGTCTCGCCGGATTCTCCCCGGCGACCGTCGCCGGGGACGGGCACGCGGCGCCCGCGAGCGGGATCGCCAGGCCGTGGGCCGTGCCGGCGCTGGTCGCCGGTGGTGCCGTGTTCGGTGCCGTGGTGGTCCGGCGGCTGGCGCCGGAGGCGGGCGGGGCCGGTACGGACGCGGCGATCAAGGCCATTCACCACGAGCCGCTCCGCATGCGGGGCCGGGTCCCGGTCGTGAAACTGGTCGCCTCGGCGCTCACCCTGGGCTCCGGCGGCTCCGGCGGGACCGAGGGCCCGGCCGCCCAGATCTCCGCGGCGTTCGGGTCGGTGTCGGCACGCACCTTCGGTCTCGGCGCCGCCGACGCGCGCGTCGCGGCCACGGCGAGTCTGGCCGCCGGGGTCGGCGCGATCTTCAAGGCTCCCTTCGGGGGCGTGGTCCTCGGCATGGAACTGCTCTACCGCCGGGGCGTGGCCCCTGAAATGCTGGTCCCCGGGCTGATCGCGACGGCCGTGGCGTACGGCGAGTTCGCGGCCGTCCGCGGGTTCGGTCCGATGTTCGGGCACCAGGCGGCGGACCCGACCACCCTCGCCCAGGTGCCGTTCCTCCTCGGGCTCGGCATGCTCGTCGGTCTGGTCGCTCGCTGCTACTGCTGGTCCCTCCGCAACGCGAAGGCGCTCTTCGACGCGCAGTCGAGGATCCCTTGGCCGGTCAAGCCCGCCGTCGGCGGCCTCGCGGTGGGCGCGCTCGGGCTGCTGCTGCCAGAGATCCTCGGCACCGGCTACGGCGTCGCGCAGTCGACCCTGGACGCCGGGTGGCTGCTCGGCGCCCCCTTGTGGATCCTGCTGGCGCTGCCGGCCGCGAAGATCGTGGGAACCGCGCTGACCGTCGGGTCCGGCGGCACCGCCGGCACCTTCGGGCCGGCGATCGTGATCGGCGCGGCGGCGGGGGCCGCGTGCTGGCGGCTCGCGGAGATGTCAGGGGCCCCCGTCGAGGGCCCGGAGGCCTTCGTCGTCGCCGGTATGGCGGCCTGCCTCGGATCCGCGGCCCACGTGCCGCTGACCGCCGTGATCACGGCCGCCGAGGTGACCGGAACCCTCGACCACCTGATCCCGACCATGATCAGTGTGACGGCGGCGAGCGTGGTCATGGGAGAGCGGACCCTCTTCCCGAGCCAGCTTCCCGAGCCGGGCCGGCGGCTAGAAGGGGTTGGCGGCCAGGTGGTGGAGGTGGGTGGCTATCGGGTGTTGTAGACGGGGGTCTATGGCTTGGGCCAGGGCGGTCAGTTGGTCGGGTGGGAGGAGGGCGCCTCGGCGGGCCGGGTCGCGCAGCCACATGCGGACGGACGGGCCGCCGGGTTCCTGGACCACCAGGCGGGGGAGGACGCCGCCGCGCCAGGACGTCCACGCGGGCTCGGCGCTCTCCACGGTGATCCGGGCGGTGGACAGGTCGTAGCGCCTGTGGCCGGGGAGGACGCGGCGGACGAGGACCCGGCCGTCCAGCCAGAACGCGCCCCGGTAGTACTGGACGGACATCAGGGCGACGAGCCCGTCGAGGAGCAGCAGCGGCAGGAGCATGAGCACGCCGATGATCCTCAATTCGCCGTCGGTGATGAACGCGCCGCAGAGCGCGCCGAGCGCCAGGTTGAGCAGGGCCGTCATCGGGGCCAGGCAGCCCAGCCAGGCGATCCACATCGATCGCGGCGGTCCGATGTTCAGGCGGAGCACGCGTTCTCCCTGGGCGGCGCGGGGCGGGTGTCCGCCCGGAATCCGTTCGTCATGGGCGGTCCTATCACGCGGCGGACCGCGGTGGCGGGAGCGGATATCTTCGGAGCGGTTGGTCGGCGGCGCTGGAAGGTGTGCATCGTGACTCAGGCCGGGTGGTATGCGGACCCGTACGGCGGCGGAGGGCACCGCTGGTGGGACGGGACGAAATGGACCGACCACGTCAACGCGACGCCCGTCCACCAGGCCCAACCCCAACCCCAGCCCCAGCAGCCCGTGCCCCAGCAGGGCGGCGGGCCGGTGCTGCACAAGACGCGGTACGGGGTCGAGCTGCATGCCGACGCGCACGCGATCACGTGGGACGGGACGACGATCGAGCTGGCGAAGGCCGAGTTCGTCGGGTACACGGCCGTGCAGACGAGGATGCGGGGGCCGCTGAACATCGGCAGCGTCCACACCTCGACCGACTACCACTTCGAGATCGGGTTCTTCCCCGTCAACCAGGCGCCCGCGATCGCGTTCGAGGAGACGGGGCTGCGCGCGAACACGCCGCCGTCCGACTGGCAGTTCCTCGTCGATCTGTCCAGGACGTACGTGGAGCCGCGGTTGCTCCGGCAGTTCCTCGCCGCGATCGAGGCGGGTCAGACCGTGGACGTCGGCAAGGTCCGGATCAACCGGGACGGGTTCGTCGGCGGGAACGTGTCGCGCGGCTGGGACGGCATCGAGGGCGTCAGCTTCGACGAGGGCTGGTACTTCGTCCACGCGCGGGGCGCGGGCAAGCCGATCCTGCGGGTGCCGCAGCAGAACCAGAACGTCATGCTCCTGCCGCGGATCTTCGACGCCCTCAAGCGCTGACCCGTCCCGGCGTCAAGTGCGGGGGTGGAGCCAGGACGGGGTGTCGCCGGGGTCGCGGGGGAACATCTCCAGGTCCTCGGCGTAGGCGGACGGCGGCGGCGGGGTCTTCCAGCGCGGTTCGGTGTCGTGGTCGTACTCGACCTGGTAGGAGAACGGGAAGGCGAGCTGGAACCGGGCGCTGAACCAGGTCCCGAGGCCGTCGGAGTACATGCCGCGGTGCAGCCGTTCGAACAGCGCGCCGGCGGCTGGCGGCGGCGTCCACGGGCTGGGCATGTGGGTGTCGCAGGTGAGGAGCTGCGCGACGGTCTCGGTGTGGGATCCGAGGGCGTTGTGGTACACGTCGGCCTGCCGCCAGCTCGCGGGGAGCGAGTCGACGAGCACGGTGGTGATCTCTTCGAGGAGGTCCTTCTGCTCGACGGGGCCGAGCGGTTCGGCGGGCGCGGGCGGCAGCGGCGGGCGGCCGGTGCGGGCGCGCAGCCAGTCGGGGATGTTCTCTTCCGCGCGGGGGAAGGCGGCGAGGTCCTGCTCGTAGGCCTCGGCGGGGATGTCCGGCTCCCAGCGCGGGTCGTAGTCGTTGTTGTAGGCGGTGTAGTAGGAGCCGGGCGGGTCGAGCATGACGCGCATGCTCATCCAGGTGCCGCGGTCCTGCCGGTACATGATGGAGCGGAGTTCGGCGGCCATGCCGAGGATGTCGCGGGGCATCTCGACCGGGCGGCTGGTGCCGTCCTGCATCACGACCGCCAGGGAGGCGTCGGAGACGGCGACGGTCATCATGACGCGCAGGTCGATGCGGCGCCAGTCGGGCGGGGCCGCCTGGGCGAGCAGGGTCGCGATGCCGCGGGTCAGCTCCTGGTAGCGGTTCTGGTCGTAGGGCAGCGGTCCGCGGCCGGGAGCCGCGCCGGACGGGCTGGTCATGTCTGCTCCTCGGGCGGTCGGACGGTGGGGCCGGGGTCGCCGCCGGGGCCGGTGATCTCGACGAGGTGGCCGGAGGCGACGAGGTCGGCGATGGAGTGGACCAGGTTATAGCCCATGCCGGTCTCGGGCGGGGGCGTGCCGGAGCCGATGGGGCCGACGTGGAACAGGACGGTGTAGCCGCGCAGGGGCTTCTGGACGCGGTAGACCCGGTAGGTGAGGCCGGTCAGGTTGATGTGCCCGCGGCGCTCCCAGGGGGTGCCGATGTCGAAGACGTACCGGTCGGCCGGGGGATGGTAGGTGTCGACCTCCTTACCGGCCGGGAGGATCTCGCTGGGCGGTTCCGGTCGCGGTTCGGGCTCGGGTTCCGGTTCCGGGGCCGGGACGGGGAGGCCGGTCCCGGCGAGGGCGCGGTAGATCTCGTGGACGGAGACGAACGCGCCGTGGCCGGGGCGGGGGCCGGGAAAGCAGACGAAGTATCCGCCTGGGCGGTTGGCCATGGGGTCCAGGGCGATGTACGGGCCCGGTCCGGCGGGGCGGACGGCGTCGAAGGCGCTGGCGGCCGGCGAATCGTCTCCCGGTGCGAGGGTCCACGCGTCCTGCCTCTTGCGAAGCGCGCGTTCCCTCTTGAGGACGCCGGTGACGTGCAGGACCTGGCTGTTGATCTCCATGCCGGCGTCGGCCATCACGCCGGCCATGGCGTGGACGGCGGCGGCGCGGGGGTCGGCGAAGGGGCGGACGGCCGAGTCGGGGCCGATCGCGAGCCAGGCGCCGGAGGTGCGGGCGATCGTCCAGCAGCCGTCGTCGACCGTTCCGACGCGGAACCGGTCGACGCCGGGCACGTAGTCGGCGAGCCGGCGGCGCGCCGCGGTGAAGAGCGCTTCGAGGCCGGAGGGCAGCTGCCGGGTCAGGTCCGTTTCGTCCTGCGGGTTCCGCTGGAGCGTTCGCGGGTCGAAAGCCTGGCCGGCGGCGTGCAGGGCGGCCAGGCGGCCGAGCCATTCCGGAGTCCGGTCGGCGGGGCGGGGGAACCGTTCGAGTTCGGTCGCCGCGTCCGACGGGGCGACCTCGTCCGCCCAGGGGAACTCCTCGGGCGGGTCGGCTTCGACGTCCCATTCCGGTGCCCGCGCACCGCCCCGCAGGGAATAGGTGAGGGACATCCAGGCCCCGTCATCGGGGTGGTAGGTCATCTCCCGATGGCGGCGCAGCAGCTCGGGGATGCCGGTGTGCGCGAGACGCCGTCCCGCCTCGAGGATGCCGCGACCGGAGCGGTCCTCGTCCTGATGGCCGGCGAGGCGGACCACTTCGTGGTCGCCGACGGCGCGGTAGGAGAGCCGGGCGTCGTGCCAGTCATCGGGAAGCAGCCGGACGAGCTCGTCGATCATCCTTTGCAGGTGCGCCTCTTCTTCCTCCGGGGTCATGACGCGGTCTCCTCGCGCGGATCGGGGACCTCGGACAGGGCGCCGTCCCGCAGGAGATCGGCTATGGAATCGACGAGGTGGTAACCCCGGCCGCGATCGGTCCTCTTTCCGCGGGGGACGATGGTGTATTCGAGGGGAAAGGCGGGGTACACGCGCAGCGGCCGTTCGAGCCGGTAGAAGCGGTGGGGGTGCGCGTCGGCCGAGCCCCACGTCCCGCGTTCGTGGAACGGTGTGCCGAGCTCGTACAGGAAGACCTGGTCGGTGCCGCCATAGGCGTCGAGGACGCGGCCTTCCGGCAGCGTCTCGGCGGCCTCGCCGGGGCTGTCCGGCAATTCGCGGTGGGCGGCCAGCGCGAACGCGCGGTGGACGGTGACGAACGCGCCGCGCTCCGGCGCGCTCTCCCGCCGGAGCGCGAAGTAGCCGCGGTCACGCCCGAGCAGGCGGTCCAGAGCGACGCAGGGCACCTCCGGATCCGGCCTCGGCGCGCTCTCCGACTCCGCTCGCAGCCGCTCGCCGGTCTCGGTGAGGAACCACGGGCCGAGGTCCGTCCGGTCGTCCGGGCCCGGCTCGATGATCCCGGCCAGCTGGAAGATCTTCATGTTGAGGCCGGTGCCGGCCTCGGTGAGCAGGCCGCCGAGGGCGTGGGCGACGGCGGCGCGGGCGGTGCCGTGCGCGGTGATCTCGCGGGAGGCGCCGTTCTCGGTGCGGACGGCCAGCCAGCCGTCGTCGCCGTGCAGGATCGTCCAGCAGCCGTCCTCGACCCGTCCGACGAGGAAGCGGTCGGCGGCGTCCCGGGTCCATTCCCGGAGGAGGCGGCGTGCGCGGTAGAACAGGATCGGGCTCTCGGGCGCCAGCCGTGCCACCAGGTCGTGCTCGTCTTGGGGAGTGTGCGGCAGGGCTGGTGCGGTCATCGTCCGGCGGCGGGGTCGGTCGGCCGGCCGATGGCGGCGACGGCTTCGGCGCGGGTCTCCTCATCGATCTCGCCGATGCGGAAGCCGGCGGCGGAGGCGTATCCGACCAGGCGGGGCTCGGGCGGGACGCCGTGGACGCGCAGGTAGTAGTGGACGGCGCCGGGCCAGATCCACACGCCGTTGGTGTGGTAGGTCAGCGGGACCTCGGCGGGGTGCGCGGGGTCGAGGCGGTCGGTGTCGTAGCCGCGCGCCGCCAGCACGATCGGCGCCTCCTGGAGGTAGCGCAGGAGCGGCTCGCGTTCGTGTTCGGGGACAGGCGGGCGGTCGTAGCGCGGCGTGCCATCGGGGTCGACGGAGTCGAAGACCTGGGCGATGCGCAGCGCGGCGGGCACCGGGGGCGGCGTCCCGTCCCGGCCCTGCTCGCGCAGCTGCTCCTCGAACAGGGGGTGGGTCCGCTTGCTGAGCGAGCGGATCAGCGCCTTCTCCTCGGCCGATGGGGGGCGCCGCTCCTGCTCGGCGGTCTCCTCCAGCCCGGCCATGGTCTCGTAGAGCGCTTTGACCGCGCCCTCACCGAGCCGGTTGCGGGCCCGGAACATCTCCACCGCCGGGATGAACTCCTCGTAGGCGAGCTGTTCGACGTCGGCGTCGTGATTGAAGTCGATCTCGGCGATGTAGCGCATCGCCCGCACGAAGCCGCCGGTCCGCGGGTCGGCCGCGACGCAGTACAGACCGCCGCCCGGCGGCTCCACGAAGACCACCGGCCGTTCGTTGTAGGTGAAGTAGCGCGGATAGGTCTTCCTCACCGACGGCATGGCAGAAACTCTCCGTTAAGACAAGGGTGGCGGTACGGACAGAGCATAGAGGCGGCTTCCCGGCGGCCCTTGGCCGCAGGTCACCGCTCGGCCAGGCGCTTGAGATCGTCCAGGGACGGCGCCTGCTGCTCGGCGGCGTCGGCGGGGACCGTCCCGGACAGGAAGTCCTCGGCCAGCCCGCGGAACGTGCGGATCGCCTGCAGCGCGTCGGTGCCGGCCCGGAAGGCCTTCGCCAGCCTCAGCTCCCACAGGCCGGCCGCGATCTGCCCGGCCTGTCCCGCCGGGACGCGCCGCAGGTAGCCGGCCGCGTCCCCGGAGGCCGCCGCCCAGACGTATCCGAGGAGGTTCCCGCCCAGCACCACCGGCAGGTACGCCACCGGCCCGGCCGCCTCCTGCGGGTAGGACTCCGGTGCGACGCTGACCAGCGGGCCCCAGCCCTTCGACCGGTCCGCCGGCGTCCCGTCCGGGTACAGGCCGTCCTGGACGAGCGGGCCCGGCGAGCGCGGGGCGTCGGGGTTGAGCCACGCCTCCAGCTCGTACAGGCTCGGTGCCCACTGCTCCTGGGCGTCTGCGGGGACCGCACCGGCCACCGGGTCGTCGGGGGCGCCGCGCAGGCGCCGCACCGCGTCCTGCGCCGACAGGCCCTCGGCATAGGACTGGTCCAGCCGCTGGTTCCACACCGACGAGGCGTCCAGGCTGCGATCGAAGAACTGGAGGTTCCTGATGAAGCCGCACACCTTCGGGTTGTCCGCGGCCGCGTACAGGTGGCCCAGCAGATCCGCGCCCGACACCACCGGCAGGTAGAACACCGGCTGGCGGGTGGAGTGCTCGTAACCCTCGTGAGGCGGGGCCGGATCGCCCTGAAGCGGCGGCGCCGGCGGCAGGTCGGGCCACTCGTACGGACCGTCCGGGGACGGAGGCGGCGCCGACGGGTCCGGCGGCCATGGCAGGCCGGGGTACCCGCCGGGCGAGCCCGAATGCGGCGGCATGCTCATGACATCTGTTCCTTCCGAGGTCTCCGTCGGTCGCTCACCTGCGCGGAATCAGTCCGGTGGCTCCGCGTCCGCCCATATATCGTAGGTCGGCCTCTCCACCCATTGACCGTTCGGCAGCTGCTTGCGGACCATGCCGGTGAAGGTGACGCCGGTGATCCGGTACCGGACGTTGCGCGGCAGGATCAGCTCCCGCTGGTCCGGATAGTCGCTGCTCCGGCCCATCCACAGCCCGTGCGAGCCCGCCGGAAGGCGCATTCGGATCCGGTACTCGAACGGATCGTTGTCGACGACCGCGGGGTTGCGTCCGAGCGAGGTCGACATGTACGCCGGCTCCTGCTGCCGCGCACCGATCAGCAGCCGCGGATCCCGGTTCCCCAGCGGCAGGCCGTCCTGCGCGATCATGAACGACACGTCGTGCAGGCCGCGGTTCGTCTCGACCGGCTCGGGAAGCGGCTGGCGCAGCGCCTGGTCCAGCTCGCCGATGCGGCGCCAGAACGCCTCCGGCGTCGGGTCGCCGCCCAGGTAGTGCGTCAGGCGGCCGAGCTCCGCGTGCTGGTACCGGAGTTCCGCGAGCTTCCGCTCGGGGTTGGGGTGCGCCATGACGTACTGGACGATCTGCCGCTGGTAGTCGGTCAGATCCGGCCGGTGCAACATGGCGCGCAGCTCGTGCCCGAACGCCGGCATGCCGCCGTTGTTCAGGTACATGAGGTGCTGCGCGTAGTTCCCCTCGCGCCGTACCTGGTCGAGGAAACCCGCCACGTCCGCGCCGGGGCGCAGGTGGGGGTTCGGCATCGACTGCACCGTGTACTGGTAGATCGCGTGCTGCAGGTGCGGCGGGAGCTGCCGGTACACGTGGGCCAGCCGGTTCTCGCCGTACTGCTCGCCCTCGTGGTCGCCGCCGAACCGGCGGACGCCGTCGGTCCCGACGTGGCCCTCCACGGGCGCGTGATGGGCCGCTCCGGGGTGGTGCGCGGCAGGATGCCCGGCCGGGGCGTGCGCGCCGGGGGCATGCGGGGCCGGGGCATGCGGGGCGGAGTGCGGGGCGTGCGGCGTGGGATGGCCGGCCGGGACGCCGCCGGGGTGGCCCGCCGGACGGTCCGCCGGGTGACCGGCCGGGGCCGGGCGAACGGACGGATGCCCAGCAGGGTTCGCACTGGCGCGGGACGCCGGTGGCGTGCCCGGGTGCGGTGCTGAGGGCGTGCCCGGGTGCGGCGTTGAGGGCGTGCCCGGGTGCGGCGTTGAGGGCGTGCCCGGGTGCGGTGTGGAGGGCGTGCCCGGCGGCGTGGCCCGGTATCCGGTCGGGGCTGCCCCCGCCGGCGGGCGGGCGACGGGAGCCGTGCCGGGATGGGCGCCGGGGACGAAGCCCGGCCCCGCGCCGGGGTGGCTGCCCGGCGCCGCACCCGGACGGCCGCCGGGGTTCGCGCCCGGGTGCGCCGGCGGACGGGTGCCCGCGGGAGCGGCCGATCCTGCGGCCGGGGGGACGCCCGGATGGGCTCCGGGCCGCGTCGCAGGGTGATCATCTGTATGCGAATGGGCACCGGGGACCGCGCCGGGGTGGGCCGGGTGGGCCGCCGGCCGGACGCCCGGCGGGTTCGACGGCGCCGCGTAGCGCGGGTCGGCGTAGCCGGGGGCCGGGCGGCGCGGGTCGGCGTAGCCCGGGGCCGGGCGGCGCGGGTCGGCGTGGCCCGGGGCCGGGGGCCTCGGGTCGGCGTACCCGGCGTGGGGCGGGACGGCGTTCGTGTCGTTGCCGGTGGACGGTTCGCCGTCGCGGCGGCGCCGGAACAGCTCCCGCAAACCGCGCGCCTCCGCGTCCCCGTTCGCCGCGTGGTCGGCGCCCTCCCGCGGGTGGCCGGGGGCGTACCCGTCTTGGCCGCCGGGCGTGGTGGTGCCGTCCGGATGGTGGACGGTCCAGGAGCCGTCCGGCGGCAGGCCGGGCCGCACCTGGCCGTCCGCGCCGGCGTGCCCGGACGACGCGTACACGTTGCCGTCGCCGTCCGACCAGGCAAGGCCGTGCGGCGCGATGACGGGGACGCCGAGCCGCTGGGCCAGCCGGGCGGCGAAGTCGCCGTCAGCGGTGTGGCAGCCCAGCAGCAGCACCTCGCGGCGGTCCCACGCCGGGTCGTTGCCGATCAGGTCGGCGAGGTCGTCCACGCCGAGCCGGCGCCCGCCGCCGAGCCGCAGCCCGTCCGCGTCGGCGTGCCCGTCGACGACGAACCGCTGCGGGTCCGCCGGGACCCGGCGCGCCAGGTCGCGCATCGCCGGATCGGACGGGTCGTGGAACGACCGGCCCGCCGGGGTCTCGTCGCTGGCGCGGAACACCTCGTGCAGGTGCGGCGGCAGGTTCTCTGGGATCGGCGCGTCTCCGTGGTCGCCGCGCCCGTCCTCGTCGGCCCGGTCCTCGTCCGTGCGGTGTTCGCCGGTCTCGTGCTCGTCGGTCTCGTGCTCGGCCGTGCGGTGCTCGTCCTCGGGGTGGCGCTCGCCGTCGCCGGCGGGCCGGTCCCCGTCCCCGCCGGGCTCCGGCGTCCCGTGCCCGCTCTCGCCGCCCGGCGGGGCCTCATGCGGGCTCGGAAGCTCCGGGCCGGTGCCCGATTCGGTCGCACGATGCCCGGGCGCCGGCGGCTCCCCTTCGTGCGTGCTGCGCAGGTGAGGCGGCAGCGCCTGGTCCAGCGCGTCGCCGAACCGCTCGTTGAGGCGCCGGTTGACCGCCTCGCGGACGGCCAGTTCCTCCGGCGTCAGGTCCGCCTCGCGGTGCCCGAGCGCGGCCCGTTCCTCCGCGACGTTCGGCAGGTCGCGCGACACCTCGTAGAGCGAGTGCTCGTGGTCGGCGACCGCGTCGAACGACTTCAGGTGCAGGCGGAGTTCACCGATGTGGCCGTTCGGCATCCGCACGGTCATCCGGATGTCCCGGTAGCCGCTCGGCTGCGGGCTGCGCAGCCGGTCCTTGATCGACACGATCTCGGCGCCGTGCGCGCGGACGACGCCCTGCACGCGGTCGAGCGCGCGGTAGAGCCCGGAGACGTCGTCGAACTGCACCTTGCCGCCGAGCAGGTCGTTCAGGGTCGACGCGTCGCCGTCGTTCTCGTTGATGATCTTGTCGAGGGCGCGCACCCGGTCCTTCGCGCCCGGACGCATCTTGGCGTCGCCGGGGTCGTCCGCGAGGTCGGTCAGGATGTCGTGCAGCGTGCCCCGCTGCTCCTCGGCCGCGCGGTACAGCTCGTCCAGGTAGTCGTTGACGAGCCGGTTGTCCTTCGCCAGCGGGCGCCCCTCGCCCGCCCGCTCCCGCTCGGCGGCGAGCGCCTCGCGGTCGAACCCGGGCTGGCCCGGCGCCTTCGACGTGCCGATCTCGCCGACCACCCGGTCGCTGATCCGGGTCTGCCAGTCCTCGAGCGGGGTCTCCCTGGGCCGCGCCGGACCGCCGTCCAGGACCGCCTCGGGGCCGCGCTCGTTCACCTCCCGGATGGAGTCCTCCAGGATGTGGACGGCCTCCGGGTGCGTCAGCAGGCTGTGCAGCGTCCGGGGACGGGCCAGCAGCGAGTCGTGGATCGCCTGCTCGGCCCTCGTCAGCGGCGGCGGGCCGCTCCCCTCGATGATCCGCGCCAGCTCCGGATGGTTCGGCAGCCGGGTGCGCAGGTCGTCGTCCAGGAGGTCGCCGAGCCGGTCGCCGCGGTCGTTGACCACGGTGTCCCGCGCCTGGTCCAGCACCTGCCGGAGCTGCTCGTTCTCGTGGACCCGGCGCATCAGGTCCGGGTCGGCCGTGCGGGGGCGCTCGCCCTCCGGCTCGGCCGACCGGGGCCTGGGCGGCGCGTCCGTGCGCGGACCGGGCTCCGGATGCGGCGCGGCGTCGGATCGGGGCGGCGCGTCCGCCAGGCGCGTCCCGCCATCGCCGGGCGCCGTGCCGTCGCTGGACGGCGCGTTGCCTGCAGGCCGGTCGGCCGGGGGTGCGTTCTCGACGGGGCCGTCCGCCGGGGGCGCGCTCTCCGGTCGGGGACCGCTGTCGGCGCGCGTGCCGTTCTCGTTCGAAGGCGGCGACGTCTCCGGACGCGCGCCCTCCGCTGCGGTAGCGGGCTCGGAGGCTGGACGCGTGTTCTCGCCGCGGACGGGCTCCGTCGGCCGGGACGTGGTCTCCTCCGGCGCACCGGGCGTGACGTCCCGCCGCGGCGTCGTCTCCGTACCCGGGCCGCTCTCCGTACGGGGCGCCGTTCCCTCGCCGTGCGGCGGGGTGCCCTCCGGCCGGGGGCTGCCGACCGTATGCGCTCCGCCGGTGGCGGGAGCGGGCTCCGGGCGCGGCGCGGTGGTCGGCGCCTCCGACTCGTACCAGCCGTAGTGCGAGCGGGCGTCGGGACGCGCGGCCTCGGGAGCCGGCCGGCCATCGCCCGCGTCGGGCCGCCCTTCGGAAGCGCCGGCCGGCGCCTCGGCCTCCGGCGTCTGCGTCGGTTCGGGCGTCTGCGTCGGTTCGGGTGACGCCGTCGGCTCGGACGACGGCGTCGGTTCCGGTTCCGGTGCCGGTTCCGTCGATGCCGCCGGTTCCGGTGTGGGCGTCGACTCCGGTGCCGCCCCGGTTTCCGGTGTCACCGCCGGCTCCGGCCCTGCCGCCGGTTCGGCGGCCGGTGCGGGGTCGCCGGACGAACCGGCCGGGGCCGCAGGCTCTTCCGGCTCGGGGACCGGCCCGCGCACGCGGCGATGCGGCTGGTCCGGCGCCGCCTGGGGATCGCCCGAGGATTCCGGTGTCGCCGTTCCGGAGCCGCTGCCCGGCGGGACGGAGCCCGGCGGGGGAGAACTGCCCCGCAGGGTGGGGTCGACGTTGTGGTAGCTGCGGTAGTGCGTGTACAGCTCGGGCTCCCCGCCGGGCGTGCGCGGAGGGACCGTCTCCGTCCAGCGGACGTGGACGACCTCCGGCGTGACCCGCGGATCGTTCGGCTCGGGGAAGAAGTCGATCCGCTCGATCGTGTGGCCGGCCGCCTGCTGGGAGTAGAGATGGGCCTCGAACGAGTGGCGCCAGCTCTCGCTCGGCGTGAAGTCCGCGCCCTGGTTGCCGCGGTTGGTCCTGCTCTCCTGCGGGAAGTAGTTGATCTTCTCGCCGGGGCCGCGGGCCTCGTGCGGGAAGATGTGGCCGCCGTCGAACTCGCCGCCGTGGTACTCGCCGACCCGCTTGGGGTCGGGACGCCCCGGCGGGTGGTGGCCGCCGCCGGTGCGGCCGACGTCCGTCTGGACGCTCTCGTTCCGCTGCGACCTGCCCGCGTCGTATTCCGGGCTGCCGCTGGCCACGCGCGCCTGGCCGCGGTCGTTCGTGTGGTAGGCGAACGTGCCCGGCTTGACGCTGCCGTCGCCGAAGTCGCCGGTGCGGGCGCCGTCGGGCGGGTCGAGCCGCGTGTTCTCCCGGGTGTGGAACCGCTCGTGCGGCTCGATCAGGTAATGGGTGTTCGGCTTGGGAACGCCCGCGGCCCTGGCCTTCGCCGGCTTGTCACCGAGCTCGGGGTTGAACCCGTGGCTCTTGTCGCCGTACCAGGTGCGGACGTGCGTGACGTTGCCCTTGTCGTCGGTCCAGAAGACGCCGTGGAGCCTGCCCTTCGGGTCGCGGACCTCGATCCGCGCGTTCTCGGGCCGCTTCAGGTCATTCCGGGTGGCGAAGGGCCCTTCCTTCGCGACGTCATAGGGCTCGGGCCACGTGTGGTGGGCGGCGTCGGCCGGTGGATCGAACCGGGTGGCCGACGGCGCGGCGCCCTGGCCGGTGGAGACCTCTTCGCCCTTGAAGATGTGCGGGTTCGCGTAGCCGAGGTCGACCCTGTGCGTGACGCCCGGCTCCGGGCGCGTGAGGTCGACGTTCTCGTTCGGCGGGACGGCGCGGGCACCGGGCTCGTCCGGCGTGTGGTTCGTGACGTGGGTGACCTGCCGGTCGCCGTTGGTGTAGGCGACGCTGCGCGGGATCCGCGTGTTGTCCGGCCCGATCTCGTACACGGTGTAGCGCGCGTTCGGCCGCAGGCCCTCGACGTCCGCGAGCCGCTGATCGGGTGCGAGGTCGATCGACGCCTCGTCGGTGTGCCGCGGCGGATTCCACTCGGCCTGCTGATGCGGCAGCTTGTCGGGCGGCTCGGCCCCCGGCGTCGCGTCGGGCCGGTCGGGCGGCGGGCCGGAGTCGCCGCCGTCGGAGTCCTCGTCGTTGGAGCGGGTCCGCCGGTGCAGCGGAGTCTCCTCGCCCTCGCCGGGGCGCGTGTGCGTCTCGCCGGGCGCGCGCTCGTCCGGGCGCGGCTCGGTCTCGTTCGAGCGCGGGCGGCCGTCGTCCGGGCGGGGCTCCGCCTCGCCTCCGCGCGGACGGCTCTCGTCGGGGCGCAGCTCGCCGCCGTCGTGGCGCGGGGGTTCTTCGCCGCGGCCGGGGTCGGTCTCGCGCGGGCGGCCGTCGTCCGCGCGCGGTTCCGTCTCGTCAGAGCGCGGCCGGCCATCGTCGGGACGAGGCTCGGTCTCGCCGCGCGGGCGGCTGTCGTCGAGGGGAAGTTCGCCGGCGTCGTGGCGCGGAGGCTCTTCGGCGCGGCCGGGTTCGGTCTCGCGCGGGCGGCCGTCGTCCGGACGCATCTGGCCGTCGCTGTGACGGGGCGTCTCTTCGCCCGTGCCCTGGTCGTGCGGCGCGCGGGACGGGTCGGTGGTGCCGTCGCCGGTCCGCGGCGCGCCCTCGGGCGTGCCCCGGTCGGTGCCCGGCGTGCCGTCGTGGGAGACGCGGTTCCCCGGAGCGCCGCCGTCGTTCGCGGACGGGGTGCTCGCGGGCGCCTCGCCGCGGAAGTGGCGGTCCATCACGTCGCCGACGGCGCGGGCGAGGTCGCGCGGGTTCTCGGCGAGGCGGTGCTCGGTGAACGCCTCCGCCATCAGCTCGTGCGGGTTGGTCGCGCCGTACTGCGACAGCGCGTTCTCGATGCGCGACCTCATGGCGGGGTCGTGCGGCTGAGTGGCGTCGTAGGGGACGCCGAGCGCGTCGGAGATCGCCTGGTTGAGCTCGGCCCGCATCACCGGGTCGTTGAGGAGCCGCTGCCCGAGCTGGTGCCCGAACTCGTGCGTGAACACGCCTTCGGTCGACCCGCCGCCGGGGACGGTGAAGCCGTCCGCCTCCTCGTCGGCGCCCTCCGCGTTGCGCTCCGCGTTGTCGCCGAACGCGTCGTCGTTGATGTAGATGCCCTGGTCGGGGCCGCCGGTCCGGGCGTAGGCGAGGGTGTCGCTCTCGTTGGGCGGCATCGCCGTCGACTCGATGCGGTTGAGCTGCCGCATCGTGCCGGGGTAGTCCGCGGCGAGCTTCCCGAGCGCCCGGTTGATCTCGGCTGCGGCGGCCGGGTCGATCGGGCGGGACGTGAAGTCGACCGCGGGCGCGTCGTCGCCGAGCTGGGAGAGGATCTCGCGCGCCTCGTGCTCGGCGTCCGCCAGGTCGTGGGAGGCGTCGCCGCCGTCGTGGTCGCCGGACGCGTCGTCCGTGCCGTGGTCGTCGCCGCCATGGTCGCCGGTTCCGTCGTCGCCCTGGCCGTCGCGCGGGGCCGTCCCCTCCGGCCGCTCGTGCTCGCCCGGCGTCCCGGCCTGCTCAGGATGCTCGGCCGGTGCGCCGGATTCCGGTTCCTGGCGGCGCGGCGCGTCACCGGGCTCGCCGTCGCGCGGCGAGGACGCGTCGTCCTCCCGCGAGGGGCCGCCTTCGCCCGGT
Organism: Actinomadura sp. RB99; assembly: GCF_014706005.1. NCBI lineage: Bacteria > Bacillati > Actinomycetota > Actinomycetes > Streptosporangiales > Thermomonosporaceae > Actinomadura > Actinomadura sp. RB99. The sequence goes on from NZ_JABMCA010000116.1 coordinate 18,381, forward strand.
GCGGGCTCGCCGGTCGTCTCGGGCGCGTCACCGCGCACGACGCCCTGGTCGTCGACGTCCTGGATGGGCCGCTCGGCGGGGTCGCCGGGGCCGTCGCCGTCGGTCAGCGGACGCTCGGGCGCCGCCTCCCCGCCCTCGTCGCCGGACGGCGCGCGCTCCGGCCCCGGTCCCGCGTCGCCCTGCGGGTCACCGGGCCGGACGACGCCCTGGTCGTCGAGGTTCTGGATGGGGTGTTCGCCGGGGTCGGCGGGGGCGTTGCCGTCGGTGAGGGGACGCTCGGGCGCCGGGCGTCCGCCCTCGTCGCCGGACGGCGCGTCGGGAGTGGGCTGGGCGTTCTCCGTCCCGGCGGGTGCGTGCTCGGCCGGAGGCGTGGCGCCTTCCTGAGCGGGAGGCGTCTGCTCGTGCGGCGACGGGGCGTTCTCCGTCCCCGTGCCGGACGGCGCCTCGCGGGTCGGCTGCGGGCCGTTCTCGCTCGGCGCGGCCCCGTCACCCGGGCGAGACGGCTTCGGAACGCGGCTCCCCGGCTCCTGCGGCGAGCGCGACGTCGTCTCGGGACGTCCCGAGCCGGAGGACGGCGTGGTCGTGCGGACCCGCGTCTCCCCGCCACCGCCGGGCGTACCACCGCCGCGCACGGCGGAACCGCCGCCGCCCATACCGCCCATGCCGCCCATCGGCATCGGGACGCCCGCGATGAGGCCGGGCTGGCCGCTCGACCCGTCGGACCCGCCATGGTCGGGCGCCGCCATCGCGTCGGGCAGGTCGGCGGTCGCCTGGCCGCCGTCCTTCGCGTCGGACGACCCGGCCGTGCTGCTGGGCGGAGCGTCGGCGCCTTCGGGCGCGGACGGGTCGCCGCCGGGCGGCGAACCGCCGTCCGACGGGTCGGAGCCGCCGCCGGTCGCCGTGGACCCGCCGCCCTCAGCGGGCGCGGAACCGCCGCCGCCAGGCGAGGAACCGCCGCCTTCGGGCGCGGAACCGCCGCCGCTGGTGGAGGGGCCGCCGCCGGGCGAGGCCGTGCCGTGGCTGCCGGAAGGCGTGCCGCCGCCTGCGGTCGGCGCCGTGCTGTTTCCGCTGGTCGGGGGCGTCGTGTTGCCGCTCACCGGGGGCGTGGTCGTGCCGCCGGTCGGTGTCGTGCCGGGGGTGTGCTCGCCGCCTGCGGGCGGCGTCGTGCGGCCTCCGGTCGGTGCGTCGTTGCCCGTGGTGGGAGTGCGCTCGCTGCCCGAGGCCGGGGTGTGCTCGCCGCCTGCGGGCGGAGTGGTGTGCTCGGTCGCGGGCGGGGTGGTGTGGCCGCCGGTCGGCGCCTCGCCGTCCGGTGCGGGTGCGTGCTCGGTGGGCGAGGGCGTGGTGTGCTCGCCGGTCGGGGACGGCGTTTCGGTACGGGCCGCTGGGTCCGTGCCGCCGCCGGACGGCGCGGTGTGCTCGTCGCCAGGGGACGTGTGTGGGTCGCCCGGCGCGGCCGTGCCGTCGCCGGGGGAGCGGGACGGGGTTGAGCCGGACGGGGCTTCGTCGCGGCCGCGGCCCGAGCCGCCACCGGACGAGCCGGAGCCCGTGGACGGGCCGCCGCCCGTCGGTGAACCCGGGGTGCCGCCGGACGCGCCGCCACCAGGACGGGCACCGGAGGCGCCGCCGCCCGAACCGCCGGAGCCGCCCGAGCCAGAGCCCGAGCCGCTGCCCGACGCGCCCGAGCCGGAACCAGAGCCAGAGCCAGAGCCAGAACCAGAGCCACTTCCTGTGCCACCGCCTCCGGACGGGGTCGCGCCGCCGGGGGCGCCGCCGCCCGCCGCGGGGGCGCCACCGGGGGCCGTGCCGCCGCCCATCGGGACGGC
>NZ_JABMCA010000117.1:0-19087 GCF_014706005.1 Actinomadura sp. RB99
GGCATACCGGAGGGCGTCGGCCCACAGCGACGCGAAGCGTAGGCCGGCGGCGTCGGGTGATGCGAGGCCGGACGGGATGCAGCGATGGTGGGCGGCGCCGGCAACGCGCTGGTGCAGCCCGCGGCGGGCCGCTACATCGGCGCGCGGGTGCCGCGCGGGCGGCTGTCGCTCGCCACCGGCATGGTGAGCGCCGCGCTCGGTGCCGCGCCGCTCGTGCCGGGGCTGCTCGCCGGGTTCGCCGCCGGCCCGCTCGGCTGGCGGACGGCGCTGCTGCTCGGCGCCGTCCTGCCCGCCGTCGCGATCCCGGCGGCGTTCCTGGCCGGGACGGGCCGGGCCGGTCCCGCGCCGAAGCGCGCGGCGGACGGGCCCGCGCGGGCCGGCCGGACGCTCGTGCTGTGGACGCTCGCCGCCGGCCTCGCCACGGTCGGCTCGAACGCCGCCGCGTCGTTCTTCGTGCAGCTCGGCACCCACTCCGGGCTGTCGACCGGGCTCGCCGGGCTGATGCAGTCGCTGGCCGGGGTCGTCGCCGTCGCCGTGCGGCTCGCCGCCGGCGGGCTCGCCGACCGCGCCCCGCGCCGCAATCCGGTGCTGGTCACCGCGATGATGCTGAGCGGGGCGGCCGGCCTGGCCCTGGTCGCCGCGGGCGGCCCCGCCGCGTTCGTCGCGGGCGCGCTGCTCGCCGTCGCCGGGGGCTGGGGCTGGACGGGCCTGCTGCTCGCGGCGGTGATGCGGCTGCTGCCGGGGCAGGGCGAGCGGGCCGGCGCGACGGTGCAGATCGGGCTGTTCGGCGGCGCGGCGGTCGCGCCGCTCGCCTTCGGCGCCGCCTCGTCCGCGCTGGGCGTTCCGGTGACCGTGCTGGTGGCGGCGCTGATCGTGCTGGCCGGGGCGGCCTCGATGCGCGCGGGGACGGCCGCGCTGCGCCGCGCGGCGGGCTAGGGCTCGGGGAGGGCGTGCTTGAGGACCTTGCCGGCGGGGTTGCGGGGGAGGGCGTCGAGGAACACGACCTCGCGGGGCACCTTGTGGCGGGCGAGGTTGGCGGCGACGTGCTTCTTCACGTCGTCCTCGCCGAGGCCGCCGGCGACGACGAAGGCGCGCAGCCGCTGGCCGAACTCCTCGTCGGGGACGCCGACGACGGCGGCCTCGGCGATGGCGGGATGGGCGGCCAGCAGGTCCTCGACCTCGCCCGGGTGGACGTTCTCCCCGCCGGAGACGATCATGTCGTCGGCGCGGCCGTCCACGTGCAGCCGGCCGCCCTCGTCCAGGTGGCCGAGGTCGCCGACGGCCATCAGCCCGCCGACCTCCTCCTTGCCGCCCCCGCCGGTGTAGCCGCCGAACCGGGCGGGCGAGTCGACGAAGATCCGCCCGGTCGCGCCGGGGGCGACCGGGCGGTCGTCGTCGCCGAGGATCGCCACGGTCGTGCCCGCGGGCGGGCGGCCGACGCAGCCGGGCGCGGCGGCGAGGTCGCCGGGGGTGGCGATGGCGATGCAGGACGCCTCGGTGGAGCCGTAGAAGTTGTGGAGGACGGGTCCGAACGCCTCGGCGGTGCGGCGGGCGAGGTCCGGGTCCAGCCGCGCCCCGCCCGTCAGGATCACCTTGAGCCGGGACAGGTCGCGGGCGTCGAGGGCGGGGGAGGCGAGCAGCCGGTTCAGCATCACCGGGACGGCGATCAGCGACGTGCAGCCGTGGTCGGCGACGTCGGCCAGGACCTCCGCGGCGTCGAAGCGGCGGCGCAGCACGAGGGTGGAGCCGAGCCCGAGCGCGAGGACGGCGCAGGTCAGCCCGAACCCGTGGAACAGCGGCGGGCCGACGAACATCGCCTCGCGGCCGCGGAGCGGCACCTTCGACAGGATGCCGCCGGGCAGCGCCATCGACGGCGACTGCGAGCGCGGCGCGCCCTTGGGGCGGCCGGACGTCCCGCTGGTGAGGATCACCATGGAGCCGTGCCGGGACGGCGCGGGCGGGGGAGCGGTGCCGCCTTCGGCGATGAGGCCGTCGAGGTCGGCGTCGGTGTGGCACGGGAGGTCGAGGCCCTCGACGACCCCGGCGAGCTCCTCGTCGTGCACGAGGACGGTCACGCCCTCGCGGGACACGGCGTCGCGCAGCTGCGGCGCGGCGAAGTCGGTGTTGAGGAAGAGCACGGACGCGCCGGTCTTGGCCGCCGCCGACATCGCCTCGAGCAGGCCCCGGTGGTTGCGGCACAGGATGCCGACGGTGGAGTCCGCGCCGACGCCGCGCTCGCGCCACGCGTTGGCGAGGGCGTTGCACCGCCGTTCCAGCTCCGCGAACGTCAGCGGGCCCCGCTCGTCGACGAGGCCGACGCGGTCGGGGAAGCGGTGGGCGGGCAGGGAGGTGGCGGCGCCGAGCGGCCCGTAGGCGCGCAGGGCGCGCGCCGTCGCCAGCAGCGCGGCCGGCGGCATCGGGCCGATCATCCCCGCGCGGGCGGCGGCGCGCAGGCCGGTCAGCTCGGCGGAGACGCGGGAGAGCGTGGGCATGCGCGCAGCGTAGTGAACCGGGGAACAGATCATCAAGATCTGTAACTTCGTTCTGCGTTGTTCGTGAATGGCGGGTGGAATGTGGGCTTATGGGGGTTTAATCCAAGTTTGCGGCTTTTCGAGCTTAGGGGGCCGGCGGGGGTTGGTAGGGCTCCCGACACGGCACGGGCGGCCCGCGCTGCGGAGGCGGGCCTCGGCCGCGAGATCCGAGAGGACCCACTATGACCGAGTACAACCCCTTCCCGGCCCCGTCGCGCGACCTGTGCGGAGCGATGCACGTCCACCGCAGGCTGCTGAACGAGAGCATGACCTACCGGGCCCAGCGCGCGCGCATCGAGAACCGGGCTCTGCAGTACGAGACCGGCCGCCGCGCCTCCGTGCGCAGCGGCGTGGTCGCCATCCCTGTCGTCGTCCACGTGGTGCACAATCCGAGCACCCCCGCGCAGAACATCGGCGAGGCGCAGATCCGCAGCCAGATCGACGTCCTCAACAGGGACTTCCGCGCCGCCAACCCCGATGTGTCCCGGGTGCCGGACGTGTGGAAGCCCTTGGTGGCCGACATCGAGGTCGAGTTCGCGCTCGCGACCGTGGACCCGCACGGCGCCCCGACGGACGGGATCGTCAGGGTCGAGACGGACCGCGCCGGGTTCGACTCCCACGACGCGGTGAAGGCGGCCTCCAGCGGCGGCGCCGACCCCTGGCCGAGCGACCAGTACCTCAACCTGTGGGTGTGCCAGCTCGGCGACGGTCTGCTGGGCTATGCGCAGTTCCCCGGCGGCCCGCCGCAGACCGACGGCGTCGTCATCCTGCACTCGGCGTTCGGGACGACCGGCACCGCCGCGGCCCCGTACAACGGCGGCCGCACCGCGACCCACGAGATCGGGCACTGGCTCGACCTGTTCCACATCTGGGGCGACGACGACGGCGCGTGCAGCAACGGCGACCGCGTCGCCGACACGCCGAACCAGGCCGACTCCAACACCGGCAAGCCCGCGTTCCCGCACGTCACCTGCAACAACGGGCCGAACGGCGACATGTTCATGAACTACATGGACTACGTCGACGACGACTGCATGTTCATGTTCACCAACGGCCAGCGCGCGCGGGTCGACGCCTGCCTGGAGGGGACCCGCGCCTCGTTCCTGGTGGCGCACCAGGCCGCGCCCGCGGCGCCCGCCGCCGCGGCTCCCGCGCCGGCTCCCGCGACCCGGCCCGCGGAGGCCGGCGCGCAGGGCTTCGTCGCTCAGGACAGCGACGTCGAACGGCTGCTCCACGACACCGAGCGGCTGACCAGGGAGGCCCTCACCGACCTCCACGACGCGCTCGACCTCGTCGGCCACCGCTTCGGCGGATGACCGGCCGGACGCCGGAGGAGGCGGCATGAACGGCACGCCGGCGCCCGTCACGGGCACATGGGTGCACGCCTTCGAGGAGGACACCCCGGCCGAGGCGGTGTACAGGCCGGAAGGCCACCCGCTCCCTCCGGCCCGCCGTCCGCGGCGGCGCCTGGAGTTCCGCGCGGACGGCACCCTCACCGAGCGCCGGCCCGCTCCCGACGACCGCCTCGCCGAGCGCGAGGGCCGCTGGGAGCGGCGGGGGCCGGGGCGCGTCGCCGTCGCCTTCCCCGGCGGGCACGGCGCGCCGGTCGCCGTGTCCGTCTCGAGCGCCGGCGACCGGCTCGTGGTCGAGAGGTGACCGGGCCGCCCGACCGGGCGGTCCGGCCGCGCACCGTAGAACGGAATCGTCCCTTCCCGTAAGGCGGCATGTCGACAAAGAAACCTCCGTGGGCTGTCATGTCTGTAGGGCGTGAACGGACGCCGTTCGTGGCAGGAAGAACCTAGATGTGGACAAGGAGGTCCCTGTGGTCGTGCTGCGCAGCTACGTGTCGGGTTCCTGGCGTGCCCCCGAGGACGAGGGGACGCCGTTGCACGACGCCGTCACCGGAGAGGAGGTCGCCCGGATCTCCTCCGCGGGGATCGACATGGGCGGTGCCCTGCGGTACGGGCGGACGGTCGGCGGGCCGGTGCTGCGGGAGCTGACCTTCCACCAGCGCGCCGCCTTGCTGAAGGCGCTGGCGTCCCATCTGCGGGAGCACTCCGAGGAGCTGTACGCGCTGTCCGCGCGGACGGGCGCGACGCTCGGCGACTCGAAGTTCGACGTCGACGGCGGCATCGGGGTGCTGTTCGGCTACGCGAGCAAGGGCAAGCGCGAGCTGCCGAACGACACGGTCCTGGTGGAGGGCGCCGTCGAGCCGCTCGGCAAGGGCGGCACGTTCGTCGGGCAGCACCTGTGCACGCCGTCCCACGGCGTCGCGGTGCAGATCAACGCCTTCAACTTCCCGGTCTGGGGGCCGCTGGAGAAGCTCGCGCCCGCGTTCCTCGCCGGCATGCCGAGCCTGATCAAGCCCGCGAGCCAGACCGCGTTCCTGACCGCCCGGCTGGTCGAGCTGATCGTCGAGTCGGGGCTGCTGCCGGAGGGCAGCGTGCAGATGGTCTGCGGCGACCCGCGCGACCTGCTCGACCACGTCACCGAGCAGGACGTCGTGGCGTTCACCGGCTCGGCCTCGACGGCGAGGCTGCTGCGCACGCACCCGGCGATCGTCGGCAACGCGGTCCGCTTCAACGCCGAGGCCGACTCGCTGAACTGCTCGGTCCTCGGCCCCGACGCCGCGCCCGGCACCGCCGAGTTCGACCTGTACGTCAAGCAGCTCGTCGCGGAGATGACCGTCAAGGCCGGGCAGAAGTGCACCGCGATCCGGCGCGCGCTCGTCCCCGCCGCGCTCCTCGACGACGTCACCGAGGCCGTCCGGGAGCGGCTGGCGCGGGTGACCGTCGGGAACCCGGCCGACCCGGACGTGCGGATGGGCGCGCTCGCCACGCTCGACCAGCGCGAGGAGGTGCGGCGCTCGCTCAAGGCGCTGACGGACGCCGGCCGGATCGTGTTCGGCGACCCCGAGCGGGTCGAGGTCAAGGGCGCGGACGCCGAGCGCGGCGCGTTCATGTCGCCGGTGCTGCTGCGCGCCGACGACACCGGGCGCGCCGAGCCCCACGAGGTCGAGGCGTTCGGCCCGGTCAGCACCCTGATGCCGTACACCGACGCGGCGGACGCCGTCGCGCTCGCGGCGCGCGGGCGCGGCAGCCTCGCCGGGTCCGTGGTCACCGCCGACGCGGAGTTCGCGCGCGACGTCGTCCTCGGCCTGGCCCCCTGGCACGGGCGGCTGCTGGTGTTGAACTCCGAGGACGCCAAGGAGTCCACCGGGCACGGGGCGGCGCTGCCCGCGCTCGTCCACGGCGGCCCCGGCCGCGCCGGAGGCGGCGAGGAGATGGGCGGGATCCGCGGGGTCGTGCACCACATGCGGCGCACCGCCGTCCAGGCGGGGCCCGCGATGCTCACCGCGCTGACCGGCCGCTGGGTGCCGGGCACCGACCGCACCGTCACCGACGAGCACCCGTTCCGCAAGCACCTGGAGGACCTGCGGGTCGGCGACACCGCCGTCGGCGGGCCCCGCGTCGTCACGCTGGACGACATCGGGCACTTCGCCGAGTTCACCGGCGACACCTTCTACGCCCACACCGACGAGGAGGCCGCCCGCAAGAACCCGCTGTTCGGCGGCCGGGTCGCGCACGGCTACCTCGTCGTGTCGTTCGCGGCGGGCCTGTTCGTCGAGCCCGCCCCGGGGCCGGTGCTGGCGAACTACGGGCTGGAGAACCTGCGGTTCCTCACCCCGGTGAAGCCCGGCGACGAGCTGACGGTGACGCTGACCGCCAAGGAGATCTCGCCGCGCGAGGGCGCCGACTACGGCGAGGTCCGCTGGGACACCGACGTCACCAACCAGGACGGCGCGTCCGTCGCCAAGTACGACGTGCTGACGCTGGTGGCCAAACGGCCCGCACGCGACTAGAACGGAAGAAGGGGGCGTCCGCGGGGGAGACGTCGAAGCGCCGCCGGTCGACGGGGAGCACCGATGATCAGTCCCCTGCACATCCAGACCGTGCGCGAGGTCGTGCGCACCGGGTCGTTCGCGGACGCCGCCCGCAACCTCGGGTACACCGCGTCCGCCGTCTCCCAGCAGGTCGCCGCGCTGGAGCGCGCCTGCGGGCTGGTGCTGTTCGAGCGCCGGGCCCGCAGCGTGCGGCCGACCAGCGCGGCGTTCCTGCTGGTCAGCAAGGGCAACGACGTCCTGTCCGCGCTGGCCACGCTGGAGCGCGAGCTGCGCACCGTCGCCAGCGGTGAGCGCGGCGCGCTGCGGCTCGGCAGCTTCCCGACCGCCAGCTCCCGCATCCTGCCGCGGGTGCTGGCGGAGCTGTCGCGGGTCCGGCCCGGCATTGAGATCAAGCTGTCGGAGGGCGAGCCGGACGAGCTGCTGCCCGAGCTGCTGGACGGCGACCTCGACCTGCAGCTCGTCTACCGGTACGACCTGTTCCCGCGCGGCTGGCCCGACCAGATCGTCGAGACGCCGGTGATGGACGAGAACCTGGTGCTGTGCGTGCCGGCCGGGCACCCGCTGGCGGGCCGGCGCACCGCGCGGCTGCGGGACCTGCGATCCGAGACGTGGATCGCGAGCCGTCCCGACAGCTGCGGCGCGCAGGCGCTGCTGCGGCTGTGCGGAACCGCCGGGTTCACCCCGAACATCGCGTTCCGCAGCAACGACTACGCGGTGGTGTGCGGGCTCGTCGGCTGCGGCCTCGGCATCGCACTCGTCCCGGCGCTCGGCTGCGTCCCGCATCCGGGCCTGCGGACGCTGCGGCTCAGCCGCCGCACGCCGCGCCGCCACGTGACCGTGCTGCGCCGCACGTCCAACAGCAACCCGCTGGTGAAGGACGCCATGCGCGGGCTGATGGACGTGGCGCGCGACGTCGAGGCGGAGATCAGCGGCGCCACCGGCCCTTGAGCTCCATCGCGGCGCGCACCCGCTCCTGCGCCAGCGCCAGCGCCGCCTCGTGCGTGGTCGTGCCCTGCGCGCGGGCGGCCGTGAGCACCTTCGCGGTGTTGTCGCGCATCTTCGACGAGACCGCCGCGAACACCGCGCCGGGGTCGGGGCGGAACGCCGAGTAGCGGGCGTCCATCGCGAACCCGGCCGCGACGACGCCTCCGGCGTTCGCCACGAAGTCCGGGACGACCGTGACGCCCCGCGCCGCGAGGACCCGCTGCGCCGGGCCGTCCGTCGGCAGGTTCGCGCCCTCCACGACGATCCGCGCCCGGATCCGCGCGGCGACGTCCGCGCCGATCACGTCCTGCAGCGCGGCGGGGACGAGGACGTCGGCGGGCACCAGCAGCTCGGCCCCCGCGTCCAGGAGCTGCCCGCCGTACTCGCGGACCGCCGCGTCGCCGGCCTCGCCCCGCAGCGCGAGGAGGCGCGCGACGTCCAGGCCGTCCGGATCGTAGAGCGCGCCGTGGACGGTCGACACAGCGACGACGGTCGCGCCGAGCTCGGTGAGGCGGCGCGCGGCGGCGTGCCCGACCGCGCCGAACCCCTGCACCGCCACCCGCGCGCCGGACAGCTCCATCCCGGCGTCGCGCGCGGCGGCGTCGGCGGCCTCCGCGACCCCGTACCCGGTGACGCCCAGCTCGTCGTAGGGCATGCCGCCCAGCGCGTGCGGGGTGCCGACCGCCGCGCCGCGGTCGCCCAGCTCGTCCTGGACGACCGCCGCGTCCCGCTCCGTCAGCCCCATGTCCAGGCCCGCGACGTACCGCGCGGGGATCTCCTGCGCCAGCGCCCGCACGAACGCCCGCAGGACCCCCTCCCGGTCCGGGGACGCCGGGTCGGCCGCGATCCCCGCCTTGGCGCCGCCGAAGAACAGGTCGGCGCCCGCCCACTTGTAGGTCATCACCCGGGCGAGCCGCGCGACCTCAGCGACCGTCACGCCCGGGCTCATCCGCATGCCGCCCTTGCCCATCCCGCGGGCGGTGTTGTCGATGACGAGCACGCCGCGCATCCCGGTCCGGGAGTCCGACACGCACACGACCCGTTCGGGGCCCCACTCGTCCATCAGCGCGAGCACGTCAGACACAGTTGATCTCCGGGCGGGGGCGGTCGCCGGCGAACCGCGCGGCGTGCAGGGGAGCGACGTCCACGAAGGGCTCGCGGCGCAGGTACAGGTCGCGGACGACCTCGCCGACCGCCGGCCCCTGGAGGAACCCGTGGCCGGAGAACCCGGTCGCGTACAGGAACCGGGAGACGCCGGTGTCCTCGCCGATCAGCGCGTTGTGGTCGGGCGTGACCTCGTACAGCCCGGCCCACCCGCCGGCCAGTCCCGCGTCCAGGAGGCGGGGCGCGCGGGCGGCGATGGCCTCGGTGAGTCGGGGCAGCCACGCGTCGGTCCGGTCGAGCAGGAAGCCGGGCCGCTCGTCGGGATCGGACATGCCGAGCATCAGCCCCTCGCCCTCGCCGTGGAAGTAGAACGACGTGGTGAAGTCGATCGTCATCGGCACGGGACGCGGCAGGTCCGGCATGGGCCCGGTGAACGCGATCTGCCGCCGCAGCGGCTCGACCGGCAGGTCGACGCCCGCCATCGCGCCGACCCTCGCCGACCACGCGCCCGCGGCGCAGACGACGGCGGGCGCGGCGATCCGCCCCCGCGAGGTCTCGACGGCCCGGACCTCGCCGCCGGGCGCGTCGATCCCGAGCACCTCGCACCGCGTCAGCAGCGTCGCGCCGTGCCGCCGCGCGGCGGTCGCGTACCCGAGGACGACCGACTCCGGCGTGCAGTGCCCGTCGTCGGGGGAGAACGCGGCGGCGAGCAGCCCGCCGGTCTCGATGAGCGGGGACAGGCGCCGCGCCTCCGCCACCGAGACCATCCGGCTCGGCACGCCGAGGCCGTTCTGCAGCGCGACGCTCGCCTCGAACGCGGCGACGTCCTCGGGCCGCGACAGCAGGAACAGGTAGCCGACCCGGTGCAGGTCGATCTCCTGCCCGGGACGCTCGCGGAACCGCGCGAACGCCTCCAGGCTGCGGGCGCCCAGCCGGATGTTCACCTCGTCGGAGAACTGCGCCCGGACCCCGCCCGCCGCCTTGCACGTCGACCCGGAGCCCAGCTCGTCCCGCTCGGCCAGCACCACCCGCACCCCGGCCTCGGCGAGGTGGAACGCGATGCTCGTCCCCATCACCCCGCCGCCGATGACGACGACGTCCGCCTCGGACTCCACGGCGGCCCCCTACAGCCGGAAGCCGAGGTCGGGAGCGATCTCCAGGACGTCCATCTGCGCCTTCTGCAGCCGCCCCGAGTGGTCCCAGTTCATCGACTGCCAGCGGGTGAACTGGTCCAGCACCCAGACGCCGGACTGGCGGCTGCCGTTGCCGGACCGCCCGTTCCCGCCGAACGGCAGGTGCGCCTCCGCGCCGGACGTCGAGTTGTTCACGCTGACCATCCCGGCGGAGATCCGCCGCCGGAACCGGAACACCTTCGCCGGGTCGGTGGTGTAGATCGACGCGGACAGGCCGTAGCCCGGCGCGTTCGCCAGCGCGATCGCCTCGTCCAGCGTCCGGTACGGGACGACGCCGACGACCGGGCCGAACGTCTCGTTCATGAACAGCTCGTCGGCGGGACCGACGCCGTCGACGATCACCGGGTGGTAGAAGAGCCCGGCCTCCGGGTCCCCGACGAAGCCGGCGCGCGGGTTCGCCGCGCTGATCCGCCCCGTGCCGGACGAGCCGTGCACCGCGTGGCCGCCGCCGATCCAGCCGAGCGTCTTCTCGAACCCGGCGGTGAACCGCTCGCTGATGAGCGGGCCGTACAGGACGTCCTCGAACGGGTCGCCCACCGGCGCCGCGCGCACCGCCTCGTCCAGCAGCCGGACGAACGCGCCGTGCAGCGACTCGTGCACGATCGCCGTCCCGAGGGACGTGCAGCGCTGCCCGGCCGTCCCGAAGCCGGAGAACAGGGCGCCCTCGACGGCGAGCGGCAGGTCGGCGTCCTCGGTGACCACCATCGGGTTCTTGCCGCCGAGCTCCAGGCACGGCGTCTGCAGGTGCCGCCCGCACAGCTCGCCGATCCGCGACCCCACGTCCGTGGACCCGGTGAACCCGACCTTGTCGACGAGCCCTTCGCCGAGCGCGCGCTCCAGCCCGGCATAGGTCTCCGGGCCGTCGGCGTAGACGACGTTGAGCACCCCGTCCGGCAGGCCCGCGTGCGCGAACAGCTGGTAGAACGCCTCCGCGCAGGCCGCCGCGTACTCGGCGGGCTTCCACACCACCGCGTTCCCGCACAGCAGCGCCGGGACGATGTACCAGGACGGCACCGCGACCGGGAAGTTCCCCGCCGTGATCACGGCGACGACCCCGACCGGGTCGCGGAACGTGAACAGCTGCTTGTCCGGCATCTCGGACGGCACCGTCTGGCCGTAGAGCCGTCGGCCCTCGCCGAGGAAGAACGCGCACGTGTCGGCGATCTCCTGCACCTCGCCGAGCGCCTCGGCGTACGGCTTGCCGACCTCGCGGGCGACGACGCGCGCCAGCGCCGGCTTGTTCGCCTCGACCAGCCGGCCGATCGACGCGACGACCTGCCCGCGGACCGGCGCCGGCACGTCGCGCCAGGCGTCCTGCGCCGCGCGCGCCGCCCGGCAGGCCCGGACGAGGCCGGCGGCGTCCGCGAGGGACACCTCCGCGACCAGGTCCGCGGTCCGGGACGGGTCGGTGGAACGGTACGAGCGCGGCCCCGCCGGGATCCGGGCGCCGCCGATGACGGAGGTGAGCACGGTTCCCACACTGAACGGGCCGCCGCGCCCGGCCAAGATCGGGCAGAGCGCGGCTTGCTTACCGCGAGGCCAAGCCCGGCTGAGGCTTCGCACGCCGAGCACGCGCGTTAAGCATCCCTTGGCCACCGGGCAACCGGTTCGCGGTCTCGCACGAGTCGACCCGGACGGCGCGCGCGCACGATGCTCGTAACCGGACCGCTTCACCGCAATGCAGGAGCCCGCATGGCCGAGCCCGCCGACGTCCACTTCCTGGAGCAGGCCGCGTCGCTGAAGCCGCCGGCGTCCCCGCGCGCGCCCGGCGCGCTCACCGGCGAGGAGTGCCTGCGGCTGTTCGACGCGCAGCTCGGGAGCCGGCACCTCGACCTCGCGGCGCGATGGCTGCGCGCCCAGGACCGCGGCTACTACACCATCGGGTCGTCCGGCCACGAGGGCAACGCCGCCGTCGCCGCCGCGCTGCGTCCCGACGACCCGGCGCTCCTGCACTACCGGTCGGGCGCGTTCTTCCTGGAGCGGGCCCGGCAGGCCGGTGAGCCCGACCCGCTGCGAGACGTGCTGCTCGGCGTCGTCGCGGCGGCGGACGAGCCGATCGCGGGCGGCCGCCACAAGGTGTTCGGCAGCAGCCGCCTGCACGTCATCCCGCAGACCTCCACGATCGCCTCACACCTGCCGCGCGCGCTCGGCGTCGCGTTCGCGATCGAACGGTCCGCGCGGCTGGGGGTCGCGTCGCCGTGGCCGCGCGACGCGGTGGCGGTGTGCAGCTTCGGCGACGCGTCCGCGAACCACTCGACGGCCGCGGGCGCGATCAACGCCGCGGTCGGCTGCGGGTTCCAGGGCCTGCCGATGCCGCTGCTGCTGGTCTGCGAGGACAACGGCATCGGCATCAGCGTCCGCACCCCGCCCGGCTGGATCGAGGCCGCCTACGGCTCGCGCCCCGGCCTCGCCTACTTCCCCGCCGACGGCGGCGACCTGGAGGACGCCTGCGCGGCGTCGCGGCGCGCCGCCGGCTGGGTCCGCGAGCACCGCCGTCCCGCCCTCCTGCACCTGCGCTGCGTCCGGCTGATGGGCCACGCCGGCTCGGACGTCGAGTCGGCCTACCGCACGCCCGCCGAGATCGCCGCGGACCTCGCCGCCGACCCGCTGCTGCGCACCGCGCGCCTCCTCGTCGACCGGGGCATCGCGACCGCCGACGAGATCGTCCGGCTGTACGAGGCCAAGCGGCGCGCCGTGATCCGGCGCGCGGAGCAGGTCGAGGACGCCCGGCGGCTGGCGTCCGCCGCCGAGGTGATGGCCCCGATCCGGTACCGCGAGCCGTCGCCCGGCGCCGGGTCGCCCGGCCGGGGCGAGCCCGTCACGGTCGCGCAGGCGATCAACCGGACGCTCGCCGGCCTGCTCGACGAGCGGCCCGGCATGGTCGTGTTCGGGGAGGACGTCGCGCGCAAGGGCGGCGTCTACGGCGTCACGCGCGGGCTGCTGAAACGGGCCGGGGCGGCGCGGGTGTTCGACACGCTCCTGGACGAGCAGTCCATCCTCGGGCTCGCGCTCGGGTTCGGCCTCGCGGGCATGCTGCCCATCCCGGAGATCCAGTACCTCGCCTACCTGCACAACGCCGCCGACCAGATCCGGGGCGAGGCGGCGACGCTGCCGTTCTTCTCGGCGGGGCGGTACCGCAACCCGATGGTGGTCCGCATCGCCGCCTACGCCTACCAGAAGGGGTTCGGCGGGCACTTCCACAACGACAACGCCGTGGCGGCACTCCGCGACGTCCCCGGCCTCGTGATCGCGTCCCCGGCCAGGCCGGACGACGCCGCCGGGATGCTGCGGACCTGCGCCGACGCCGCCGAGCACGACGGCCGGATCTGCGCGTTCCTCGAGCCGATCGCGCTCTACCATGCCCGTGACCTGCACGAAGAGGGCGACGGCGGCTGGCTCGCCCCGGCCGGCGGCACGGTGCCGCTCGGACGCGGCCGCACCTACGGGGACGGCCGCGACCTCACCATCGTCACCTTCGCCAACGGGCTCCGGATGAGCCTGCGGGCCGCGCGCCGCCTGCGGGCCGGCGGCGTCCGCTGCCGCGTGCTCGACCTGCGCTGGCTCGCCCCGCTGCCCGTGGACGACCTGCTGCGGGAGGCCCGCGCGACCGGCGCCGTCCTCGTCGCGGACGAGACGAGGCGGACCGGCGGCGTCTCCGAGGGCGTCCTCGCGGCACTGGCCGACGCCGGGTTCGACGGCCGCGCCGCCCGCGTCGCGAGCGAGGACTCCTTCATCCCGCTCGGCGACGCCGCCGCCCGCGTGCTGCTGTCGGAGGACGCCGTCGCCGAGGCCGCCGGGCGGCTGCTCGGCCGGTCCCGGTGACGGGGCCGGAAAAGGATGGTCCCGCCGGCCCGGGCGGGGGCCGACGGGACCGTCCGGCGGACTACTTGAGGGACGCCGGAACGTCGGCGGCGTCGCCGAGCCCGACCAGGTAGTCGGCGTACTCCTTGGCGTCGCCCTTCGTCACGAGCCTGCCCTGCAGCGTCTCGTCCGCCGCGGGCTTCTTCCCGGACAGGATGTCGGCGGCGAGCGTCATGACCTTCTGGCCGAGCGCGAACGGCGACTCGGCGTTCGTCGCGTACATGTCGCCCGCCGCGACGGCGGCCAGCGCGTCGGAGATGCCGTCGTTGCCGACGAGCTTCACCTTCTTCGACAGGTTGCGGGCCTTCAGCGCCGACAGGACGCCCATGGCCATCTCGTCGTTCGCCGCGTACACGCCGTTGATGTCGGGCTTGGCCTGCAGCACGTTCGTCATCACGTTGAGCGCCTTGGCGCGGTCGAAGTCAGCGGCCTGCTTGGCGACGACCGTGATGCCCTTGTGCTTCGCGATCTCCTCGTTGAAGCCCTTGCTGCGGTCCTGCGCGACGTTCGTGCCGAGCAGGCCCTGGATCTCCACGACCTTGCCCTTCTCGCCGACGGCCTCGGCGAGCGCCTTGGCGGCGTTCCGCCCGGCCTGGACGGCGTCGTAGCCGACGAACGTGGCGAGCCTGCCGCCGGACGGCTTGCGGTCGAACGCCATCACCGGGATGTTCGCGCCGTTCGCCTGTGTCACCGAGGACGTCGCGGACTGGGTGCTGACCGGGTCGATGATGAGGATGCCGGTCTGCTTGGAGACCGCCGTCGTCGCCTGGTTCAGCGCGGCGGCGTCGCTGTTGTTGGCGTTCTGCACGTTCAGCTTGATGCCGAGCTTGGCCGCCTGGGCCTGCGCGCCGTTCTTGACGCTGACGAAGAACGGGTTGTTCAGCGTGCTCATGATGATCGTCGCGTCCTTCTTGCCGGACGCCTTGCCGGAGTCGGCGCCGGCGTCGTCGCCGGCGCGGCTGCACCCGGTGAGGGCGAGCGCGGCGGCGGCGGTCACGGCGATCGCGGCGCGGGTGGTACGGGCCACGCGCATGGGAATCTCCTTTGCGGGGTGGGGTGGGGTGGGGTGGGGTGGGAAACCGGTCAGCGGGTCTTGGCGGCGGCGGTGCCGCCGCGATGCGGCGGGCCGCCGGGCGCGGTGCCGTCCGCGCGTTTCGGAAGGAGGGAGCGCAGCACGTCGATGTTGCGGTCCAGGAACACGGCCAGCAGGATGACCAGGCCCTTCACGACGTTCTGCAGGAACGGCGAGACGTCGAGGAGGTTCATCCCGTTGTCGATGACGCCGAGGACGAGCGCGCCCACGAGCGTGCCGAGCAGGGTGCCGCGCCCGCCGGCGAGGCTCGTCCCGCCGATGATGACGGCGGCGATCGCCTCCAGCTCCAGGCCGGTGCCGGCGGTCGGCTCGGCGGTCGAGAGCCGGGCGGTCAGGATGAACCCGGCGAGCGCCGCCAGCACCCCGCTGACCACGAACGCGAGGATCTTGACGCGGTCGGTGCGGACGCCGGACAGCCGCGCCGCCTCGGTGTTGTCGCCGGTGGCGTAGACGTGCCGGCCGAACCGGGTCCGGGCGAGCAGGTACCCGGCCGCCGCGAACACCACCAGCATGATGACCACGGGGACGGGCACGCCGGCGATCCGGTTCTGCCCTATGCCCTGGAAGTCGTAGTCGGTCACGGCGACGGGGTTGCCCTTGGTGAGCTGCAGGCTGAGGCCCGACAGCACCGACATGGTGGCGAGCGTCGCGATGAACGACGGCATCCGCGTCTTGGTGACGAGCAGCCCGTTCACCAGCCCGATCGCGGCACCGGCCGCGACGCCCGCGGCGATCCCGGCGACCAGGCCGTGGTCGCGGAGCGTCTGCGCGGTGACGACGGCGGTGAAGCCGAGCGCCGCGCCGACCGACAGGTCGATCTCCGCCAGGATGATCACGTAGGTCTGCCCGACCGCGAGCAGCGCCGCGACCGACGTCGCGAGCCCCACGTTCATCAGGTTGTTGTGCGTCAGGAAGACCGGGGAGGCGATGGTCAGGACGATCCCGACCAGCAGCAGCATCCAGACCGCGCGCAGCCGGCGTGCGGCGGCGGCCGCCGAGGAGAGCCGCGACCGGGACGCCGGGCTCGTGACTGAGAGGGTCATGGGGCACCTACCAGTGCGTGTTCGAGGATGTTCTGTTCGTTCACGTCGTCGCCCGCCAGCTCGGAGACGGGCCGCCCCTCCCGCATCACCAGGACGCGGTCGGACATGGCGACCAGCTCGGGCAGGTCGGAGCTGACCAGCACGACGGCGACGCCGTCCGCGGTGAGCCCGTTGATGATCCGGTAGATCTCGGTCTTGGCGCCGACGTCGACGCCGCGGGTCGGCTCGTCCATCAGCAGCACCCGGGGGCCGGTCATGACCCACTTGGCGAAGAGCGCCTTCTGCTGGTTGCCGCCCGACAGGGACGCGGCCGGGACCGACGGCGACGCGGCGCGGACCCGCAGGTCCGCCATCACCTTCCCGGTCGCGGCGCGCTCCCGGCCGCGCCGGACGACGTCGGCCGTGGTGAACCGGCCGAGCGACGGCAGCGACACGTTCGCCTCGACCGACTGCTGCAGGGCGAGGCCCTCACCGGACCGGTCCGGGGTGACGTAGGCGATGTTCCCGGCGATCGCCCGCCGCGGGTCGCGCGCCCTGACGGGCTCGCCGTCCACGGTCACGGTCCCGGAGGTCAGCGGGTGCAGGCCGAACAGGGCGCGCAGCAGCTCGCCGCGGCCGCAGCCGACCACGCCGCCGATGCCGAGCACCTCGCCCGCCCGGACGTCGAGGTCCACGTCGCGGAACGCCTCCCCGCCCGACGCGCCCCGGACCCGCAGGACGACCCGGTCCGTGGCGTTGCGCTCCTTCGGGTAGAAGTCGTCCACGGCGTCGCCGACCATCGCGGTGACGACCCGGGCGGGGGTGAGCGACCCGGTGGGCTCGTCCAGGGTGACGCGGCCGTCGCGCAGCACGACGATCCGGTCGGACAGCGCGAACACCTCGTCCAGCCGGTGGCTGATGTAGAGGATGGTGACGCCCGCCTCGCGCAGCCGCCGGACCTGCGCGAACAGCCGCTCCGACTCGCGCTCGTCCAGCGCCGCGGTCGGCTCGTCCAGGATCAGCAGCCGCGGCCGGTGCGTCATCGCCTTCGCGATCTCGACCATCTGCCGTTCGGCGACCCCCAGCTCGCCGACCGGGCGCCGGACGTCGATGTCCAGGCCGAGGTCCTTCAGCGCGGCCGCGGCCGCCTCCGCCATCCGGCGCCGCGAGACGCTCAGCCGCCCGAACCGGCCCTCCCGGTCGAGGACGTGCATGTTCTCCGCGACGGACAGGTTCGGGAACAGGTTCTGCTGGAACTCCTGGTAGATGACCTCGATGCCGAGCGCCATCGCGGCCTGCGGGTCCTTCAGGACGGTGGTCTCCCCGTCGATGACGATCCGCCCGGCGTCGGGCTGGTGCGCGCCGGAGATCACCCGGGTGAGGGTGGACTTGCCGGCGCCGTTCTCGCCGCACAGCGCGACGACCTCGCCCGCCTCGACCGCGAGCCCCACGCCCCGCAGCACGTGGTTCTCCCCGAACGACTTGTGGACGTCGACCAGCTGCATCCGCATGTCGATCTCCCGTCAGTAGACGACGCCCGCGGTGAGCAGCACGTTCGCGTACGGGGTGAACTCCCCGGACCGCACCGCCGCCCGCGCGCCGCCGGTGGCCCGCTTGAACTCGGCGTGCGGGACGAACCGCACCGCCATGCCCGGGAAGCGCGCCTCGACCTCGGCGAGCATGTCCGGGCTGTGCTCCTTGACCTCCTCCGACATCAGCACGCCCTCCACGGCGACCTCCGCGAGGACGGTGTCCAACAGGTCGAGGAAGCGCGGCAGGTTCTCCCGCACCGCCAGGTCGACCCGCTCCACCCCGGGCGGGATGGGCAGCCCGGCGTCGGTGACGGCGAGCAGGTCGGTGTGCCCGAGCTCGGAGATGACGCGGGCCAGCTGGCCGTTGAGCGTGCCGTTGTTGCGCCTCATCGGGCGGCTCCTTCCAGGGTGGTACCGGACATCAGCGCGTCCACCTCGTCCCGTCCGGGGAGGGACGGGCTCGCGCCGGGACGGGTCGTCGCCAGCGCGCCGGCGGCCATCCCGCGTTCGATGGCACGTTCCAGGTCGTCGCCGGCCGCGAGCGCCGCGCCCAGCGAGCCGGTGAACGCGTCTCCGGCCGCGGTCGTGTCGACGGCGGTGACCTCGTAGGCCGGGAAGTGGCGCGCGCCTGCGGCGGTGACGGAGACGGCGCCGCCCGCGCCCAGCGTGATCAGCGCGTGGCCGACGCCGCGGTCGAGGAACCACCGCCCGGCCCGCTCGGCGGACGCCGCGTCGGTCACCTCCACGCCGGTCAGCTCGGCCGCCTCGCTCTCGTTCGGCGTGACGAGGTCGATGTGCGGCCACGCGTCGTCCGGCAGCGGCTGCGCGGGGGCCGGGTCGAGGACGACCGTCAGCCCGGCCGCCCGGCCCGCCTTCGCGGCGTGGCAGGTCGTCGCGGCGGGGACCTCGAGCTGCAGCAGCAGCACGCCCGCCTTCCCGGCGGTCGCGGCGATGCTCGCGTCGACCATCGCCGGGTCGAGGTCCGCGTTCGCCAGGGGGGTGATGACGATGTCGTTCTCGCCGGACGCGTCGACCCGGATGTGCGCGACGCCCGTGCGGCCGTCGACGGTCCGGACCTCGTCCAGTTCGACGCCGTGCGAGCGCAGGCCGTCCAGGACGATCTCGCGGAACGGGTCCCGGCCGACGCATCCGGCGAGCCATGTCCGCGCCCCCGCGCGGGCGGCGGCGACCGCCTGGTTCGCCCCCTTCCCGCCGAGCACGAGGGTGAAGTCGTCGCCGAGCACGGTCTCGCCGCGCCGCGGGAACCGTGCGCTGAACGCGGTCACGTCCGCGGTGATGCTGCCGACGACGAGAACACCGTGGGGTTTCATCGCGGTCCTCCTGTTCCGGCTGTTCGAGGCATGAGTGGGGAGAGGTCACGGCGGTTCCGCCGTGTCCTTGGCTGGTGTGCGGTCGTGGATCAGACCCCGACGGGGTGCCAGACGGTCTTGGTCTCCAGGAACGCGGTCATGCGCGCGGTTCCGGGGTCGTCTGTCCAGTCGGTGGTGGTGGGGCGGTGGACGCGTTTGAGGTTCTCCGCGGCCGTGTCTTCGAGGTCCCGGATGTCCTCGTGGGGGACGCCGGTGAGGTCGATGGCGTTGACGTCCATGTGGGAGGCGAGCCAGGGGGCGAGTTCGGTGCGGTGTCCGGTGAGGATGTTGACGACGCCGCCCGGTAGGTCGCTGGTGGCGAGGACTTCGGCGAGGGTGATCGCGGGGAGTGGGGCGGGTTCGGAGGCGATGACGACGGTGGTGTTGCCGGTGATGATCGCGGGTGCGAGTACCGAGACCAGGCCGAGGAGCGGGTCGTCGGGCGCGATGATGGCGACGATGCCGGTGGGTTCGGGGGTGGAGAAGTTGAAGT